>DQIP01000179.1 GCA_020793565.1 Candidatus Methanovorans sp. | reverse complement strand
AATTCCAGTTGAGCTTTGTCATTTTTGATTCTAAGTGTATCACCAATTTTCAGGTTATCTTTTTGCATGTAGTAGATCGGAACAGCTATTTCACCATTTGAAACATGAATTTCCTGACTTTGTAGATCGAGTAAGAAATCAAAGAGATCATTCTGTTTTACAAATCCCATTTCCATTACACTATTTTCTACTGGAATCAGATTGTTCTTAAAATAAACATTGGATTCGTGAATATTTATCGATTCAGCCGTTTGCTGAATTTTTACAAGTTCATTATCCTGAGTCCATTCATAAATATCAGTCTGATTAAATTCTCCTGAATGATATTGGACAAAATGCGGTGCATTTGATTTTTCAAATAAATCATCTACTGAATTACTTAAATCAATAAACATATTTGAACCACATGCAATAAGTGTTGCAGAGAGCATGATGAAAATAAAAACTGCCACAGTTATAACTTTTTTTCTTAGAAAATCATTCTTTATCATTTTTAATAACACAACATCACCCCCACAACTTTCATCCGCAATATATTGATTCCAAACTGTTCCGATCTAGTATTCTGACTGTTCGTTACCATATCCCTTTTGCATCTTTTCTTCGTCTTTTTGGTTAATTTTTCTCACCTGAATTGAAGTTATTGTTATGTTAACATTATTTCTCAATTGCAACTAAATTACCCTCGTGTTATTATCAGGCTAGTCCACTGTGACAAACCTTAATAAATAAACAAAACATACATATATTTAAACTTATCAATTAATAGTCAGGTTTGTGTGTTATTGATGCGATACTTGAATTTATTTGCAGGTTTGAACACACATGTGTTGTGAATCCGATTATTAAAAATTTTAAATCCGCAAACGTTATTTGTCATCACGAGAAAAATATTGGCAGGAGAAATGCATATGGATGGAACTATTAGGGCAAATGTTTGTTTAGAATCACATGTTGCGATCGTATTAAAAAATGACCAAAAAACAGGTAAACTTACAACAGGAATTGTTCAACGCATACTAACGAATTCCCGGACACATCCACATGGAATAAAAGTTCGTCTTAAAAGTGGTGAGATCGGCAGAGTAAAAGAAATTTTAGATCAGGAAACTTAGACAGTTTTTTTCAAAAAACACTGCTTTTACATATTTCTCATTATTATCGTCTTATCTAATAGCCTCTGGTCGGTGATGAGCCTTTCCAGATATGATCCCTTGCAGCCCCGAGCATAAGGCCAGCAAAGCGCCCCGACACAAAAGCCAGGCCATTCATCCCGTGCATTGAGATTAAAACCACACCTAATCCCACGATCGAACAAATCACTGCTTCATAGAGAGTGTCGATCTGCCAGGAGAATATGTACATTTGAGACTCCGGGTCGGTATAGGTGAGAGGTAATTTTAGTATAGTAGCGTAGACCAAGCAAAAACACAACGCTTTTTGCGAAGCAAAAATAAGCGAAGAGTAAATCCGGAGCCCGACGATCAAAATTTTGAGGGGTTGTTGTATTCAATTCTATCTATCTTAAATTTTGCATAACTCAGATCACCGGATACAAGATTCCAAACAGCCTCTAAGTAGAAAGGTACTTTCATACCATCAACAGTCCTGTAGTCACTACAATGACCTGTGAAGTTCTCCAGGGTGGTTTTATCTTTGTATCTTTTTGTTTTGAATTGGGTAATTTGTCCTTCTTCATTAAAATAGAATACACCTTCAATAGTCAGGTTTTTATCAGTAAAAATCACTTTTGCAGAATCATTATCGATTGGTTCCCATCTTAGATTCTCAGAGGGTAATAGTGCCGTAGGAAACAAAGGGGCTTCACCTAACCATCTGAGAAGTTCACCTTGATCGGTTTCTCTCCCCTTTGCATCAACAATTTTTATGAGAGACAATAATTTGACTTTAAGATTTCCCGTACCATCAATATAGATATCTTTTGCCGAAAAATACGGGACATTACCTGACCAGACAAATCCTGGCTTTTGCACTGTAAAATGTTCTTCTCCTTCAATAGATACCCAATTTTTGCTTGCTTTAAATTCTCCACCATGCTGTAATCTGGCATAACTCACATATGGCTGATCTTCCTTTAATGCATAATTGAAATACCTCTGGACTGGTATAGGGAGGTCTTTGATCTGGTTTGAAGTGTAAACTTTGTCAGAAATGTTTTCTGAATCTGCAAACAGTTTTTCAATATCTTTGTCTAATTCTGATTTCATCATTCTGTCCCCCATTATCAGAGTTGTGATCAAGACAAATACAACACCCCCTATGATCACACATATTTTTCCAATCATATTATTCAATATATCCAGATGCTTTAAGCATTTCTCTTTTTAGTAATCGATCAAGGACCCCGGTAACGGTATAGATATTGTATTTCATCATGCCACTTCCCCCTTTTTAGCCCCGCTTCCCCCAAAAAGTACATCCAGCAGGACGGCGAAGGCAGTCAAAAGGAGGAATATGAGCAGGATCACGGCGTACCATCCGGCGCTGATCCGCCTTAAGTCGAACACCCGCAGCCAGTAATCGTGCCAGGCTTCCCGGTCATGCGTGATGCGGGTAAGGACAATTGCGGACACAAACTGGCCAATCCCGCCGAGATATATCAGTGACTGAACTGGAAACTTATCCACATTCATGCCTGACAGCGCAGCCGCTATCCAGAAAAGCCATGTCCAGCCAAAAGTCAGCGCAAAAAATGCCCACGGACCTGAGAGTTTCGAGGAGTGCACATTCATTTTTCAACCCCATTCCTCTTCAGATCAAAACCTGCTGAACCGATCGCCTCGGCGAGCGTGGCAGCGACTCAGCATACCCAATTCGCAACAACAGTTGCGGATGAGCACTACCCAGTGCAAGATGTTGTTGTAACTGGTTTTTAATCTGCGGTACTTCACAGGGTTGGTTGAGATGCGCGCTCTCGATGTTCAATGTAGTTAAGGTCAATGCAATTCGTTCAAAACTTCGCCCTACATCGACCCATGATCTTTTATCATTCTTCTCAGAGATAATGACTATCAGTGCAGAGGAACTTCGTATGTTCTTCCCATCTGTCTTTGACTGGCTTTTAGCACTTACGAAAAACCTCATAAACATTCGTCCAAGCCAGCCCGGCACAGAAGGACTTCCCATGGCCCGTGATGTAAGGCCATCAAGATGCTTCTCCGCCTCCGAATCACTGAAACGGATCCATGAAATAATTTCATCCATGAAGGCATTGTCATTCATCTGTATCCTGTTGCCTTCCCTGACAAGATCAATGATCTGCCCAATGTCATCTGGTTCAGTTAGCACCAGACAAGTAACTCCATCTTTTGTTGGTACTGATCCTATCTTGCTAAAGTCTGCTGCGGGAATCTGCTGTTTATTGTATTCACGCCGGTTGGTATGTCGCTTGGGAATGGCCTGGAATAGATTGTTATCCCCGGTAACATTGCTGTGCTTCAGCGTGACTAAAAGACATTCTTCAGGTTCACCTGCTGGGAAATATTCAACTTCCGGATCATAACCTGTATATTTAGCTGCGATCACAAGGTTTTCCAGTGCACAGCCAAGGCTGATATACAATTCACGGTTGTCCTGATCAACCACTGGCAGGCTTCGGGTGAAATCCGGGAAGATTCTGATGCCGTCTTCCTTGAGCGAAAATTTCCACGGCTGAGTGTTGTGCCCGGACGGTGCCATGGTTGCATAACGAATTAGTTCGATTATCTGTTGCATTTGATCTTCCCCTGTTATTTTATGTGAATATTCGATCCGATATATTTCACATATATTTCATCGCAGCCACCTGATTCATCTGCACTTTTTATAAAGCCATAATCATAGTTGCTTCACGCCATCCGGCAAGGAGTATCAATGCAATTGCAAGCCCAATTCCGCCCCATTGTTCTGACTATAGCCGTGGAAACGGGTCGATGCTGTGGAGGTCTTCTGTAAGTGCAGAGCGGGACTGGTTGTAAAAACATCAAAATCGAAAAAACAATAGGCTATAACCACCTTAAATAAATATTCAAATCGAACCAAATTTTCACGTTAATCGGAGGAGATTTTAATGAAATGTAAAGTAATTCCTGCACTTTATGAAACTTGACCCGAAAGGCAGTTATCAATTTAATAAATCGACTGACCGCCATAACTGCAAAACTTGAACACCGCAAGAACAGTTCTAAATTTTATAATACATTCTCGCATTAAACTACCTTTATCTAACATAACCACATACCAATTCCACCCATGACCACAGTCGTATTTACAGAAAAAAACAAAGCTGCCGCCCAGATCGCAAAGATACTAAGCGGAGGCAATACCAGGCGCTCATCAATAGAAGGCGTTTCTGTGTACGATTTCAAGAAAAACGGCAATGAATGGCGAATAATGGGACTTGCCGGCCATATCATGGGATACGACTATCCTGCCGAATTCAATAACTGGCGCGAGGTTGACCCGAAAGTCCTTCTTGACACTCCACCTGAGAAGAACATAACCAGGAAACAATTCGGGAGTGCCATCATACATCTTGCAAAGAATGCTGATGAGATCGTACTCGCATGCGATTTTGACAGGGAAGGGGAGAACATCGGTTTTGAAGCCAAATCCATTGCAGGGAAAGTATCAAAAGCACCGGTGAAACGCGCGCGTTTCTCATCCCTTTCCACAGGCGAGATCAACAGGGCGTTCGATAACCTTGTCGAACCCGATGAGAACATGGCAATGGCAGCAGAAGCCCGCCAGATACTTGACCTGAAAATGGGTGCGGCGTTTACCAGGTACGTAACTTTATCGGTACGCGAGCGCGTGCGCACAAAAGGCGTCCTCTCGATCGGACCGTGCCAGACCCCGACCTGCGGGTTCGTTTACGAGCGCGAGCGTGCAATACGCGATTTCAAGTCAAAGGATTTCTGGAAAATAGAAGCACTTTTCAACACGCACGGTTCAGATTTTACAGGACTGCACCGCGGCGGGCACATCGCAGATCAAGCGAAAGCCGATGCCGTGTTTGCGAAGATCAAGGACTGCAAGGTAGCAACGATCGCAAAGAAGACCGTGAAAGAAGCAGCCACCAGCCCGCCGTATCCGTTGAACACGACCGAATTCCTAAAGCGCGCATCAAAGTTTTTGGGAATGAGTCCCGAACGGTCCCTTGAGATCGCAGAGCAACTGTACCTTTCAGGATTTATTAGTTATCCGAGAACAGAGACCAACACGTACGCCGACGATTTTGAGTTTAAGCCAATACTCGTAAGCTTTACAAAAGGAGTGTATGCAGAATATGCACTTTCCATCCTTTCAGGGAAAATCGCATCCAGGAATGGAAAAAAGGATGGACATGACCATCCCCCTATCCACCCGATACGATATGCATCAAAGACAGATATTGAAAAAGCGATCGCACTATCGGATGTATGGAAGATCTACGACCTCATAGTCCGCCATTTCCTTGCAAACCTCATGCAACCTGCATTGTTTGAGAAGACCCGTCTTGAAATAACAGTAAAGGATGAGATATTCGATTCAACCGGTTCGGTACAAAAGGACGCGGGCTGGCTGCGAGTGTACCCGTTCGAGACGAAGAACGATAAACTCCTGCCACTTGTAGAAGAAGGACTGAACGTTGACATAAAGAAGATCACAAATACAAAATCCAAAACATCCCCCCCGAAAAAATTGACCGAAGCCGAACTCCTTACACTGATGGATAAGCATGGCATTGGTACCAAAGCGACCGCGCCCTCACATATCGCGACAAACAAAAAGCGTGGTTATTTTGAGACAAAAGGCAAGTCTGTTTCCATTCTTGACACGGGATTCACACTCATGGATGCCCTGAACAACTCAGTTCCCATACTTGTCAAACCCGACATACGCGCCCGTATTGAAACACTGATACAGGAAGTGGAAGATGGTAAAAAGAGTTTTGAAGCATCGCTTGTTGAGGGCACGACACTGATCAAGGAGATGTACTCGCAACTAACATCAAACAAGAACGAACTTGTATCCCAGCTTGCAGGCACGATACAGGATGAAGCTGTTTCTGTTGACAAAAAGAACTATGTTGGTGTGTGTCCCGAATGCGGGCGTGTGCTCCATACAATCGTAACAGACAAAGGGCGATTTGTCGGATGCACAGGATACCCGCAGTGCAAGAACACATACTCCCTGCCAAAGGCAGGTGCCCTTAACATTTTGCGGAGCCGCAAGTGCAAAAAGGGTGGTGTTGCCGTCGCCAGGGTTGGGAACAAGTACCACTGGGCAGTGGGTATCGGTCCGTGCTTCAATTGTGATATGGAGAAGGAATGTTTCCCGCCTGAAGTTATCGGAGCGTGCCCGAAATGTGACGGGGACATGTTCCTGATCAATATTGTCTCAAAGAACACGCGCTTTCTTGGATGCACAAAACGCTGCGGGCACACCCAGTCATTGCCAAAGAACGGGAGGCTGACCATCCTCAAGAATGTGTGTGAGAAGTGCGGCTGGAGAATGATACGTGTAAAAGAGCAGGATAAGGATGCGCGTGAGTTCTGCGCAAACAGGGTGTGTGCACAAAGTTCAAGGAAAAGATGAGCAAAGACCAATGACAAAGATGTATCCGAAACAACAATCTGCTGCAGGCGGCATATCCTGCCACCACTAATAAACTGCAGGCCCATACAAAACGAAGTGATTATTTTTTTTAGTTGAAAGAGATTGTCACGATCTGCCTTTTCTTTTTTGACATGCTGGTCGCTGTTGCGATAATTTCGGCGATGCGGCGTGTTATTGTGTTGTTTTCAGTCTCAGGCAAAACCGATCTCTTACATATTCCCGTAATGCGAAGATATTACCAACTACATCACGTATGTGGAATACAATAATAAAAAGTTGAGATCACCGTGCTTCATAGCACGATGTTTCGTCGATCACAACACGCGCAACTTTACGTATATCGTTGCACTCAACATTGCGTACACGTGTAATACTTTTGGGATCCAATTGTATCCTTGCCATTGTCATCTCGCGCTCCTCATAGAACATCTCATTGCTGTTGAGCACACGGTGTGTCGATATCTGATGTTTCAACACTCTTGCAACAACACCAATAGTGCCGCCAGTAACGTCTTGTGCGCTTGTGTGTGTCAGGAACACATAATCACCTGCATTGAGCCTTAGTGCGGCAAAGAAATTTGGTGGGCTTCGAATCTCAATAGTCCGTAAAATGTGATTTTTGAGTTCTTTCATCACATTTTCTGAAATTCCTGTTAATGCAATACACTCCATCATATCACCAGTTCCATATAATCACCCATACATAGGAAACTCTTTTCTTGGCAACATAGGTTGCTCTGTTGTTCTTACGTCCTCAGCAAGTTTTTGCATCTCGATCTCTATTTGTTCTGCTTGCTCAATAAGGCTGTCCGTATCGATTAAAAGTCCGTATAATGAGTTAAGCACTTCAATAACAACAACTGCCGCCCTTGGATCAGGGTTCTGGCTCTGTGTTGCGCCAAGAAGGCTTATTGCCGGAATATCATTCACCAGACACTCACTCATAACACTCCCTGATATACCTGATATCGTACCCATCTGGAAAAGCTCTACCTTGTCCTTGATCCTTTCAAGCATCTCCGTATTTGTTGCCGCACCAAATACTTTCTGTCCATCACTCATTGTCGCAATTCCGGCAATGGACACGATCTCTTTAACGTTTATGGATTTAGACCACTCAACAAGCGCCTTGCTGACATCATAGGAAACAGAAGGATTGATCGGTATATCGGACACTACGATTATCATGTTATGTTTTTCACACTCATATATCCTGACAGGCATGTTTATAAGACCTTCATACAATACCGCAATCGGAGGGAAGTATCTTGAATTAATTGAACCTACATAGGTCATACCCATCTCATCGATTATCTGCTGGCTTGCGATATTCCCAACAAGACCAATGCCTGGAAAACCCTCGATCAACACCGGGTTTTTTGATTTTATCTCTTTTGTAACGATTTTAATATCACTATCATCGTAATCCGTATCTGACAAATAACCACCTCTTGCACAATTCTATTTATTCTTAAATAAATAAAAACAAATTCTCATAGATAAATACATCGCTTTATCATGGAAGGAATGAATACTTTCTGTCCCCGTACGCCTGTCATACATCATGATAACAATAAAAGTTTATAAGTGTAAGTCCAATCACAACTATAGAATATACCAGAGGCATAAACATGAAAAGATCAATCATATATTTTGACGACGCAGGTCAGCAAAACACAGGCGAACTTGTCAGTGCAACAGTGAAACGCGCAGAAGAACTCGGAATCAAACATGTCGTTCTTGCCAGCACATCTGGCACTACCGCGATCAAGATGGCGCAGGCACTCAAAGGTAAGGATGTAAAAGTAATCTCCATAACACACCAATACGGGTTGCGCGAAGGAGGAAAATGGGAAATGGATGATGCAAACCTCAAGACACTGGAAGAATTGGGTGCAGTTGTTACCACACAGTCACACATGTTCTCAGGCGTGGAGCGGGCTATCTCAAAAAGACTTGGCGGTGCCAGCCGTATCGATGTAATATCCGACACCCTTCGCGCGGTCTTTGGCAAGGGGTTCAAGGTTGCGCTTGAAGTCGCAATGATGGCAGCAGATTCGGGACACATCCCGGTTTCAAAAGATACAGAAATTATCGCTATCGGCGGTACACGGCAGGGTGCGGATGTGGCGCTTGTGGTCCGACCTGCGCATTCCCATGAATTTTTCAGCATGCAGGTACGTGAGATCATTGCAATGCCGCGTGCGAAGGAAGATTAGGTTATGAAATGCCGTGTTCATGGGAATCATGATCTTCCCGGACCCGGCGCGTATGCAAACCACATGTTTAGTACACACATAAAATCCGGGCGTAGTCAGGATTTCCCTGGCACTGTTTCAGGCGCGTCCGGATCATTCTTATCATCCGCCATATCATTCTCAATATTATCAGGCATATCATCCATCACATCAGCAACATCTTCCTGTGTCTCAATAATATAACTCCGTTTATTGTCGGGCACAAGAATTAATGCGGATTTTAAGTAAAATGCTGTCAGCAAAACAATAAGGACAAATGCCAGTGCACCAATCCCAAAAGCGGTAATAATATCCATGGATAGATTGGTGGAAAAAGAAAAAAGAAGTGTCCCAATGGACACTTTACTGTGGTTTTTCGTACAGTTTGGTCTTTGTCATCAATTTGCCTTTCTTTGAGTGTGGCTGCCTGAAGACCGTGTCATTGGATTTTTCAATCTCTCTTGCATCGATCGCGAGTTGTGCGGCTGCGCGCATCATCTCATGAGCGGTTGCTGTTGTAAGAGTAACCTGCTCAATATCTTTCATCATAAAGCATGCCGGGAAGTTGATCTGTGCAACCTTATCAGCCATGTGCAATGCAGCAAGTGCTTTTGCTTTTGCGTATGGGTTGGCGTATCCTGCACTCTCGATACATTTCTCCGGCTTTGCAAGAATGTGCGGTAATTCAAGATCCTTTCCGGATTTACCTGCATCTACCTGTGCTGCCACATTATCGAATGCTTCCTGAATGAGCCTTACTACTCCGCAGGTTGAAAGTACTTTCATTGCATCGGAGTTGAATGAAGACATCTCGACAGGGTCAAGGAACTCGGTCTTTGCACCGATGAGCGGATCAACAGTCATGATGATGTATCCAAAGCCTGCATCTTCGAGTGCCTTACGGTCGTCCTTTTTGGTAGGTCCGTCAGAAATCACGATACATGGAACATCCTTATAGAGCTCTCGTGCAGCGGTTGGCCCGGGTGCACTTGAATTTGGGCTGATTATAATGTAGAAATCAGCATCCCATTTCTTGAGATATTCTGTTTCTGCCGCTTCATCTTTGCCCATCTTCGGACCTGTTCCGAAAGAGCGTATCTCTATGCCCTGTCTTGCTGCAATCTCATCCTGGATCAAGTCAATAACCTGACTCATCCCTAAATTTCCTAATTTAACAAATCCTATTTTAGCCATGTTGTATCACACTATTGAGATTACCAGAGTTGCATATATTATTTTTGGAATTGTTCCGTCATGATACATATAAAATGTGCATTTTCGGAAAAAACGGGCATCCCATCCGAAAAGGTTAAAAGTAATGTGATTAATTTCACAGCAGTCCTAATACAGTAAATGCTATTTCATTATTAGGAGTACCAAAAATAGGGTTTGATTGCGTGAACTGTACCAGTAACTATTTTATATCCGGATTTGCAGAGACAATTGTTTTAGATATGGATAGCACACCTGTAATATCACAAGGTTCTGGGACAATAAATGAACTTGCAGAATATGCCGGATATAAGAATGTAATGCTCTCTGGCAGATTTACGTTATCTACATACCGCACTGGTAAACTCCTTGATATGGATTATGTATTTTCAAATGAACTTATAATTGATGATGAACATATAACAGGTGATATCACAGGTCTTCTTACAAAACAAAACCCGAAAGGGCATGTCTTTGGGGAGGTCGCCCGCCAAAATGGAGTGAAACCTGATGAATGCGTCGTTATCTGCGATGGTGCTGATAATATTTGATTTTCGAAAAAGCAGGATACCCAATTACATTCAATTTAAAGGAGACCCTGCTCGAATATGCAGATGTTGTTGTCACACAAAAAGACCTTAAAGGCGGTAATCCCGAAAAACCAGACACTGGATTCCAGGGAATGATCGCCGAAGTATTGTGCACTAGAAATGCATGAAATGCCAGCTTTTTTGCTGGAGCAGGAGGACAAATAGAAAATGTTGAAAGAACTTAATGATAAAAAGACAGCACTGAGAGAACAGTCCGAAGAGAACAAGAACAAACGCAATGACCTTAATGCACAGGCAAGCGTTCTGGCAACAAAACGTAATGAACTCAATAAGAGTACAAAGGATCTCATAAATAAAGCGCAGGAACTTAAGAAACTCAGGGACGAAAATAACGAGCATGTCAAAGAGTGTAAAGCACAACGCGATGAGATCAATTCCAGGGCGAACGCAATTTTTGCTAAGGCAGATGCGATCCGAAAAGAGAATAATCTTGATGGACCGTCCATAAATGATATTCGTAAAGATATTGATCGAATGGAGTTTATGCAGCAGACAGAAGTGATGACCACAAGCAAAGAGCGTGAACTGGTCAGTAAGATCACTGAACTTCAGAAAACATACAAGATCAAAAAAGCTCAGATCGACGATAATACTGAACTTAAATCACTACTTGATGAGGCACAGGCTATCAGGGATGAGGCTTCTACTTTCCATACAACCTTGTCTGAATATGCACAAAATGCACAGGAAAATCATGACCAGATGATTGTTGCTTTCAAGGAAGCTGATGCGGTACGTGCTGAATCAGACATAGCACACAAAGAATTTGTAACAGTGCAAAAAATGGCTGATGAACAGCATAAAATGTTCATATCTGCTCAGAAAGAGATACGTGATATCGAGAAAGAAGTACGTAAACTCAGGAAGAAAGACACCGATTCCAGAAAAGATAGTGTACGGGCAGATGCCAAAAAGAATGCTGAAGATATCTTCGCAAAATTCAGATCCGGTGAAAAACTAACTACAGAAAACCTTATGGCACTCCAAAGATCAGGACTTCTATAAACCATATTAAATGGATTGCATAAGAACTGAACCAAATGTTCAGGAAAACGGGTGGTATTACTACCACCCCTTCATTACTTTTTTTGATTGCAGATGACTTATAGAATTACACATTCCAAGTAAATTCGACCGAAGGGGGGATTATTGTTGTATATAATATTGTAGTCCAAGTAGATATATGGCGTCAGCGATGATTTTCTTATAAATATAATTATAAGATTATGTAGTCCGAGATAATCCGACCGTAAGGAGGATTTTCTCGTCTAAATACTGGATTTAATCCTCATCACTATAAACCATTGTCCCGATCCCGGAATCTGTAAACAGTTCAAGCAATATTGAATGTGACACACTGCCATCGATAATATGCACGCGCTCAACCCCACTAACAGTGGCTGCTGCTGCACTTCGCATCTTAGGGGTCATTCCACCGGATATCACACCCTCATCGATCAATTTTTCCACACCATCGACCGTGACCCTTGATATACGTGTTGAAGGATCGTTCACATCCCTCAAAAGACCGGGCACATCTGTCATGAGTATCAACTTTTTTGCATGGATCGCTGCGGCGATATCACCTGCCACAGTATCTGCATTTATGTTCAGCGCATTCCCATTCGCATCCATGGCGATCGGGGATATTACAGGGATGTATCCTTTTTTTGTGACAATGTCAATGATCTCCGTATTGATGATCTCGGTCTCCCCGACCCATCCAATATCAACGTGCTGCTCCACTCCGTCAATTACAACACGCTGTGTAGGTTTCTTTTTGGCAAGTATCATCTTTCCGTCCTTTCCGGAAAGACCAATACCTTTTCCTCCGTGCTGCCCGATGAGCGAGACAATCCTTGTATTGATATTACCAACCAAAACCATGCGTGCGATCTCAAGTGTCTCATCATCAGTAATCCTAAGCCCGCCTACAAACTCAGGCTCCTTACCCATACGCTGCATCTTCTCAGTGATCTCCGGACCGCCACCGTGTACAAGAATTGGATGGATTCCAACATAATGCAAAAGTACAATATCCTCTATTATCTCATCCATTATCTTTGGATTGACCATTGCGTGCCCACCTACTTTTATTAACATGATGGAATCATGGAACTCCCTGATATATGGCAGGGCTTCGATCAAGACATTTTCCCTTTTGTATGACATGGATGTATATTTTAGCATATTAGTGTTTAAACTTATGTATTTTGTACATTGTATGTGACCAAAGCACAATAACATATGGAATATAATTAAACGATCTCAAAACAATAAACTAAAGTGACGATTCGAAAATAACAAAAACAACAACGAGAAAATCTTCGCTAACGCTCAGATTTACTCGGACTACATGATCCTATAGATTATATACAACGAGAAAATCTTCGCTATGCTCGGATCAACTCTGACTACATAATCTTATAGATTATGTACTACGAGAAAAGAAATTGACCCATTAGTACAATGGATCATCTTTCACACCAATTAAAATCTCAAATTTGGTCAAGTTTATCAATGGACATTTTCTTCACATGTGGCTTGCTAATTTTATCGGGCATCCATGCGGGCTTATTTTTAGGTGCATCAACTTGTTCTTTCCATCCCTTGAAAACATGAACTTTCTTGGTCCCACGTTCCCGAAGTCTGATAGTTGCTGGTTTGGATTTTGTAGATTTTCCCCTATTTGCGACCTTAAGAGCTGCTTGTCTTGGCTGTTTCCCCGTAAATACACCATGCTCATTTCCTTTCTGATCCCTTAATACAAAATTTCTTGTTTCAGACACATTGTCACCTCGCAACCTGTATTTGTTACTATTACTCTTATTTTACACACCAAATATATATGTGTTTTCTTTTAACCCATGTTCTCCAGTATCACGCCAAAAATCACCATTTTCATCCATAAATAACCCCTCATAACGTCTACTCC
>DQIP01000180.1 GCA_020793565.1 Candidatus Methanovorans sp. | reverse complement strand
GGTCTTGCTGTTTTAAATACAATGGATATTCATGATTTTAATGGGCGCTTTGTAAAGTTTAATTTGTGAATTTTGTGACATTTAGGTTGATAGTATATATTAAATATCCGAAAGTCATGTACTACGAGAAAATCCTCCCTACGTCCAGGTTAACACGGACTATACAATACTATTAATTATAGAGACAGTCCTGCAATTCAAAAATTCCGGGAAAATAAGGTCAAATATAGATTTAAATATAAAAAGAAGGATTTATATTATTGAATACCGTAATTATTGGACAGCCGCCACTATACAACAAGAAATACTGATTCAGCAAACATTATATCTCATGCAATTCTTTTATCGAGCTGATGACATTCAAAGACCTGCACATCATATCAATGAAGGATTTTTCACGTGATACGATCGACCATATCCTGAACACCGCTGAAAAACTTGAACCGATCGCGCGGGGCACGGAGAAATCTGATATTCTTGATGGAAAGGTATTATCACTTTTGTTCTTCGAGCCAAGCACAAGAACTCGCATGTCGTTTGAGACTGCGATGATACGGCTTGGTGGACGGGTATTAAATCTTGGTTCTGTTGATGCAACTTCTATTGCAAAAGGGGAAACCCTGGCTGACACGATCCGCGTGGTCGAGGGATATTCCGATGCGATTGTCCTGCGGCATCCAAGGGAAGGGTCTGCGCGAATGGCTTCAGAACTTGTATCCGTACCTATTATCAATGGCGGTGACGGCGCAGGACACCACCCTACACAGACATTTCTTGACCTTTATACAATTCGCAGGGAAAGCCACCTTGCCGGTGTAAAGATCGCACTTGCCGGTGATCTCAAATATGGCCGGACTGTACACTCACTCTGTTATGCCCTTTCGCTTTATGGTGCAGAGATCACGCTGGCATCCCCGAAGGAACTGCGCATGCCGGATGAGATCATTGCTGATCTTAAAATGCGCAATATCAAAGTAACACAAACAGACTCGATCGAGGAAGCGATAAGCAATGTGGAAGTGCTGTATGTCACAAGGATCCAGAAAGAGCGTTTTCCGGACCCTGGGGAATATCAGAAGGTTGCAAGCAGTTTGCTGATAACACCGCAACTTCTTAAGAAGGCTGACCCCAAACTTAAGATCATGCACCCGCTTCCAAGGGCCAACGAGATCGATCCGCGTGTGGACGAAACAGGACATGCCTGTTATTTTAACCAGTCATTCTATGGCGTGCCTGTTCGAATGGCATTACTCTCACTTGTAATGGGGGCACTTGAATGACGCCAAATACAACACCAGAACGTGAACTAAGGGTTCGCCCGATCGAGAATGGGACCGTGATCGATCATATCACGGCAGGTCAGTCACTAAATGTACTGCGGATACTTGGAATACAGGATTTGTCTGAAGATGTTGTTAGCGTTGTAATAAATGCATCCGGTGCACGCGGGAAAAAGGATGTTGTGAAGATCGAGAACCGTGAATTGAACGTGCGAGAGGTTGACAAGATCTCATTGATCGCACCAAATGCGGTTATCAATATCATACGCAATTTTGATGTTTTTGAGAAAAAACAAGTTGTGATCCCTGAACACGTCGAAGGCGTTGTGCGGTGTATCAACCCAAATTGTATTTCAAATAGCAGCGAGCCGGTAACTTCTAAATTCACAGTCGCGCCAGACGGGAGTAAGATATTGCTCCGGTGTGAATATTGTGAGCGCGTGATATCTGAAAATATTGCTGCGCACCTGTTATAGGTCGAATCTGTTTTTCGTTCAAATGAAGTTCCCCACAGCAGAGCTGCGGGGTATAATTATTAATATTTACCAATACCTTGGGAATTAATTTCAAAATCCCAGAATATCGTCCATGGTATAGATCCCGGGCTCGGCACCATATACCCAGGCAGCCGCTTTCACCGCACCGCCTGCAAATGCCTGCCGCGAGTGCGCCTGGTGTTTGATCTCAATGCGCTCGCCATCTCCTGCGAACAGGACAGTATGGTCGCCCACGATATCGCCGCCGCGAACCGCGTGTATGCCGATCTCCTTGTCCCGCGGTGCAAGACCGTTGCGCCCGTACACATACTCCTTACCGCCAAGTGTTTCGCTGATAACGTCTGCCGCTTTCATGGCAGTACCGCTTGGAGCGTCTTTTTTCTGGTTGTGGTGGGCTTCGATGATCTCGATATCATAACCGGAAAGTGATCTCGCTGCTTCTTTTAATATCCGGAAGAACACATTAACACCAACGGAATAGTTTGGCGATATAACTGCTGCGACATTATTTTTCAGTATCGCCTCATCGATTACAGCCCTCTGCTGCTCCGTGAATCCGGTTGTGCCGATGATCAGGTTAACTCCACATTCTGCTGCCGCCGGTGCATTGGCAACCGTTGCAGGCGCGATCGTAAAATCGATCAGGACATCCGTGTTCGTTCTGGCCAGAACCTCTTTGATATCATTTGCATCCGATACTGCAATATCCAGCGTCCCGACATGCGCCATATCTCCGGCATCCTTGCCAATATTGGTAATATCAAAAGCAGCCGAAAGTCGCATATCGTCATTTCTTACGATATTCTCAATGATCAAACCACCCATGCGGCCGCATGCGCCTGTTACTGCCACATTGGCATTAGCATTGCCATCAATCATTTAACACACCTGCAAAAACTTATAACGCACCTACGCTTTTTAGCGCATCTATGAGTATCCGTTCATTATCGCTGCCAATTGGAGCAAGTGGCAGTCTTAAATGCCCGCTTGCAAGTCCGATCAATTCTGATGCACGTTTTACAGGGATCGGATTGGTCTCATTGAACAGCGCACGTATAAGCGGTGCGAGTTCATAGTGGATATTTCTCGCTGTTTCCATGTCGCCATTCCTGGCAGCATTCACAAGGTCTACCATCTTTTTTGGGACAATGTTCGCAACAACCGATATCACGGCGCTGCCGCCAAGTGTAATTATCGGAAGTGTCAAGCCGTCATCACCTGAGATGACTGAAAAATCCTCATCAGCCGTATTTTCGATTATACGGGTTACCCTGTCCAGGTTTCCGCTTGCTTCCTTTATACCCACGATGTTATTAACTTTTGAAAGTTCAATAATAACTTCAAGCGGCATGTCCTGGCTCGTGCGTGATGGAACATTGTATAAAAGTAAAGGAATGTCTACCGATTCCGCAATCGCTTTAAAATGCTTGACCAGTCCTGCGTTGTTGGGCTTGTTATAATATGGGGATATAAGGAGCGCAGCATCCACTCCCGCGTCGTCTGCATATTTCGTAAGTTCTACCGCTTCTGCAGTATTATTGGAACCTGTGCCAGCCACAACCGGAACATTCGCGCAATCAACTGCAATATCGATCAGTTGTTCATGCTCGGCTGTAAAAAGAGTTGCGGATTCCCCTGTTGTTCCACAGGGTACAATACCCGAAACGCCCCCGGTTTCAACAAAACTGACGTTTTCCCTGAATCCGGTTTTGTCAATTGAGTCGTCTTTATTAAAGGGAGTGATAAGCGCCGAGAGAACCCCTTCGAACATGATATCCTCGCTTTAAAACACTATTCCGGACGAACATGTGTTATCTTTCGTGTGATATAACCTGCTACACGATTTCTGATAACCTTGCTCTCGATATTGGTGTATTTTGTGACAAGATGCTTGTTCTCATCAAAATCATTTGTGAATACACCTTCATATTTCTCTAATAAGCGAAATGTTATGTTCTTGATATTTTTATGTCTAATATTTCCCATGTATCGATCTCCGAAATCATTTGATAATCTATAATTAGATATCGCCTAATTGAAAATCTTTCCATTTATACCTTTTGGACTAAAAGATAATTGCTGGCTCAATTTCATGTTCCATTCTTATTTTGTACTTGTTTAGATGGTTTCGATAAAATGTCGATGGATAGTCTATATTTGCAATATCCCGTGCAACAATACGCCGAATGCGCATGGATGCCCCGGATTTCTAATCCCGGGTCCGTGACCACAGCAAAGAAACTGGAGATTACATCATAATCAGTGAATAGAGAAAACAACCTCGGGGTGGCGCGGACGGGGCAAGACACAACTTATCTCACATGAAAATCCGCACCAATATCATGTGCAATGCGTTCACATTTTCCAATATCGACTTCAGGCATGGAAACAACCGTCATCCTTGTGCGCATTCCTATCCCAAGCGCCGCTTTTGTAAAATCCAGCATTGCCTGGTATGAATTATCATGCACAGGTCTGCACAGTTCATTGTATAACTCTTCAGACCCGGCATTGAGGCTAACTGACACAGCGCTAAGTCCTGCTTCTTTCAATTCGGAAACTACGTCCCTGCCCGGGTGAATGAGATTGGCATGTCCGTTTGTGTCCAGTCTGACGGTAACGTTACGTTCATGCAACCAATGTATGATCCCAAGAAGTTCATCCAATCGTATCGTGGGTTCCCCGAACCCTGTAAATACCACTTCTTTGAATTTTGACAGGTCGAGAGGTTCCAGTTCACTTATAATCTCATTCACAGTAGGTTCATATGAAAGGCGCAGGTTATACCCGTAAACACCATCTGAAATATCACGAATGCAGAAAATACAGTTTGCGCTACACCTGTTTGTGATATTAAGATATAGGTTTCCGTATGCTTCATAGTAGATCGTATTTTTTGCAGTCATGTTATTTCCACCATATAATGTCAATATATGTTTCTTTCAGTTTCCCCATATTCCGGTTTCAATCACTTCATATTCATCCGGCAGGGCATTTAAGAAATACATCCATACAGATATTCCACATTGAATGGGAACCATTTCGCGCGTGAACCAGATACCTTCAAATTCATCAAGGCATTTGATCGTGTCATAGTCAATTTCGTAAACTTCGCCATAGATATTTGACCGGAAAGAAGATTCATCTTCACCTCTAAAAGCACCCGGAAAATTACCAAGATCCAGCATCAAGTACATTTCCGATGTATGTGTTGCACAGACAAATTTTGCATTTTTTAGTTTATCATTGTTCAGACAATGCAATTTCAATGAACCATACACAAATAGATACATTATCAAAATCCCATGTTCATTCCAAGCAGCGTCTTTTTAACAGGATCAGGCAATCGTCCGCGCTGCAATGATTTCATGTGTTCTGATGATATGATTTTAACAGCGGATGACATCATAGCATCGGAGCGCATCAGGCCGTCCATGAGTTTTCTTACATACAGGGCGGTCTTGATCTCAAGTCCTATCTGTTCTCTCCACCGTACATCATATTCTGTCAGCGCACATTTGCCGCTCAGGAATTGTGCAGCGGTTTCGCCTGCTATTTTCCCTGCAACCATTGCTGTCGGGATTCCTCCTCCATTGGTTGCGATAAGGTGCCCTGCGGCATCACCTACGATGAGTGTGTTTTCCGTAGCAGTCACTTTCGGAGAACCGCCAACAGGCACGAGTCCGGAAATAATGGAAACGATCTTACCGTCTTTTAGTTTTTCACTTGCAACCGGATGTTCGTACATGAACCTGTGAAGGTAATCGCGAACTGATACACCTTCTTCGCACAAGGCATTACGGATGCCTACACCTATATTTGCACTGTCACCGCCCTGCGATATAATCCATGCATACCCACCAGGCACATAGTCCCGGCCAAAGTACATCTCAACCGCTTCAGTATCAACATTTACCCCCGTAAGTTCGTATTCCAGTGCTGTTGCCATTCCCATTGGATCGGGTTCACCTACCAGTCCCTTGGATTTTGCGACCATGGAATTGGGACCGTCTGCCCCTATGATAACTTTTGAGTTGATGGTATGTTTTCCAAATATACCGTCCGCTTCTATTGTTGTACCATTGACGGATCGTACATTTGTCCCGACCAGAAGTTCTGCACCTGCTCTGGCTGCTTCTTTAATCAGGTATTTGTCAAATCGACGTCGATCAAGTGCATCTGCATTAACCTCAAAACCCTTGGAATCACCATTCGGGGAGATGAATCTCTGGTAACTGGTAGTTGTAAGTACACAGTCCGCCGGATAATTCTCAAGAGTATAAGGCAGTTTCGCGTCCGGGATAAGTTCCTGCAACTCTTCATAGTGCGGCAGGAAACCGCCGCATTGGAGTGGTATTCCAATATCTTTTTTCTTATCGACCAGTAAAACCGATGCACCGTTTTGTGCTGCGTATGTGGCTGCCGTTGAACCAGCAGGTCCGGCGCCCACGATGATTATATCATATGAATCTTGTAACGTCATGATGAGTAGATGTTGTGTAGTAATGATACAAAACGATTTTGATGTTGGTTTCTATCAGTGCACAAATTTAGTAGTGCCATCTCAACAATGCAATGCTGCTAAACGGAAGGGGTCAAGGCGGATATGAAAAACAGCGCGACATGTTCCAGCATCATAAATATGAAATACAATACTGTTTTCAAGCGGTGTCGTATTTGCATATCTTAGAATTGTATGTTTGGATTGTGGATTTGGCAGTAGTGAAATGCCCCATCATTTGATCTTTTTAATAAAAGTAACTCAATATCAAGGCGCTTCTGCACTTCATCAGGAGTTCTAACGATCAGATCCATCGGCAAAACTAATATTCCCTTGATACATTAATAAAACCAAAATTCATCATTAATCTAGTTAATTTAAATTCCTACCCTGAGGTACAAGACCATGTTCACAATCAAGAAACATCTGCAAATCGAGAAGAGCCATCTCACAATTGGCGGCATCGATTCGGTCGAACTTATTGAAAAGTACGGCTCACCATTATATGTCACAAATGAAGAACGCTTGCGTGCAAATTTCAGACGTTACAGTGATGCATTCTCTGATGCTGACCTGTACTATGCAGCAAAGGCAAATGCAAATTTCACGATCCTTAAGATAATGGCAGATGAAGGTGCTGGTGCAGATGTATTCTCAGACGGTGAACTGTATATGGCATTGCTTGCCGGTATTCCAAAAGAGAAAGTACTCTTCAACGGCAACTCAAAATCTGACAGCGAACTTTTGATGGCTGTAAAGACAGGTGTCAGGGTATCACTTGATTCACTTGATGAACTCAGGACACTCTCCACAATTGCAAAGAACGAAAGTGCGGTTGTAGATATTTCATTCAGGGTAAACCCTGATGTATCACCTGACACGCATCCCAAGATATCCACAGGTCTTAGGACATCCAAATTCGGTGTGCCGCATGATGAGGTTGTTCGTGCGTACAAGGAAGCGCTTAATCTGCCGGGTGTCAATCCTGTTGGTATACACTGCCACATCGGTTCCCAGATACTTGATATCACACCGTTTGCCGAAGCAATGACAAAAATGATGGAACTCGTTGAGCAGGTTTCACGCCTTGGTGCAGAACTTGAATTCGTGGATGTTGGTTCCGGACTTGGCATTCCTTATGAAAAAGGTATTAAAGTGCCAACCCCACAGGACCTTGCTGGCCTGATCCTTCCAATATTCAATGAGCGCTGCAGGGCAGAGGGCATCAGTCCTAAATTGATACTTGAACCCGGCCGCTATATTGTGGCTGATTCAACGGTGCTTCTTACGACCGTTAATACGATGAAGAAAGCAGAAAAGAAATTCGTAGGTGTAGATGCAGGATTCAATCTTATGATCCGACCGACAATGTATGATTCATACCAGCATGTTGTTATTGCGAATAAGGCTGATGCGCCTGCAAGGGATATCTACAGTATTGCAGGTCCGATATGCGAGACCGGAGACATCCTTGCACATGACCGTGAATTACCTGAGATCGAAAAGGGTGACATCATTGCGGTTCTTGATGCAGGTGCCTATGGTTTTTCGATGAGTTCCCAGTACAATGGCAGGGTTCGATGTGCTGAGGTGCTTGTAAACGGTGGAGAAGTGGATGTAATCAGGAAACGCGAAACCTATGATGACCTTCTTGCAAACCAGGTGCTTCCTGCAAGATTCCTCTAATGCGGGACGATTATAATAAATTGCATCCGGAATACAACGAGAAAATCTTCGCTGACGCTCAGATTAACTCGGACTACATAATCTTATAGATTATATACAACGAGAAAATCTTCGCTACGCTCAGATTAACTCGGACTACATAATCTTATAGATTATGTACAACGAGAAAATGCCAAAAAGTTATTAAGGACACAAGAGTATAGCGATGATGCATTTTATTTTGATAATTAATCATGAATGTAATAATGAGAGTTGATGAATTTGGCAATCGAAAATGGAGATTTTATTAAAGTGACATATACCGGTAAATTTGACGGTGAAAGGGTATTTGATACTACAGACGAAGAACTTGCACAAAATAATGGGATATTCACTGACCGTGGTATGTATGGCGGCGATGTTGTGATCGTAGGCGCAGGGCATACAATTGTTGGTCTTGAGGAGGATTTTGTCGGGAAAGAGGTAGGATATTCCGGATCGGTTGAAATACCACCAGAGAAAGGATTCGGAGGGCACAACCCGAGATTAGTGGAATCGGTTTCCATTACGAAGTTCAAGGATCGCAAGGCATATGAGGGTCTGGAAGTGGAGATCAATGGACAGAGGGGCATTGTTATAAAAGTTATCGGGCGCAGAGTGCGTGTTGATATGAATCATCCGCTTGCCGGAAAGAATGTGACATACGAGTATACGATTAAAAATATGATCGAAGACGATGCTGAAAAGATCAAAGGACTTTTTGCACTTTACACAGGCCTGCAGGATCTGGATGTAGATATCAGTGATGAAATTGCTACAATTTTCACACCTACTGTACTTTCATATAACCAGAGATGGTTAATGTCAAAGGGCAGGGTAGCAGCGGAGATACTTGAAAATGTTGGAGTTAAGGAAGTCTTATATGTGGAGAAGTATCCGGAAGATCCAATCGAGGCGGCAACTGAAGCCGACGAATCAGAAGATACCGAATCAGGCGAAGAGTAATTCTCTTCGTTTCATATTTTGGTGTTAGTGAGGCATTAATATGACAGATGGAACTTGTCAATACCTTAAAGGTGAATGGTGTACCATGGATCCCAAGTACACAAAACCAGATATGGAAAGCAAAAATAAATACTGCAACACGTCAAAATATGAAGCATGTCCTGTTTACGAAAAATTCGGGAACATGTCGTGTGGATGCTGTGATTGATTCTTTGAGCAAAAAGGTTATACCACAATACGTTATTTAGCCATCGTTCCATATGCCGAGGTAGCCAAGCGGTTTACGGCGCTGGTCTTGAAAACCAGTGGTGCTTACGCGCCCCATGAGTTCGAATCTCATCCTCGGCGTGTTCTTTTGTTGTGTTTTTTTGATAGTATGTAATTTATAGGATTATGTAGTCCGAGTTCGTATATACTCCTTTTTTGCAAGAGCATAAATGTATCTTGCAACCTACTCGAAAAGTAGGTCAAGAGGGATAACGAGCACGAGGTTCTTAATATTGGACCCTGGTCGAGCGTCGGTTAGATATATCCCAACTCCCATCTACTTCTCCAGATGTCATCAAATTTTGAAATTATTGAAAAAGACGCTGCAGGACGCATCGGCAGGCTCACAACACCACACGGTGTGGTAGAAACACCAACCATTATGCCTGTCATCAATCCTAACATCCAGATTATAAAACCAAATGAAATGAGGGATTACGGTGCAGAGATACTCATCACTAATTCCTATATCATCTACCGTAAGGATGAATTGCGCGAAAAAGCATTGAAAGACGGTATTCACTCGCTCCTCGACTTTGACGGTCCCATAATGACAGATTCAGGGTCATTTCAGTTGTCAGTTTACGGCGAGGTAGAAGTAACCAACGAACAGATCATCGATTTTCAGCAGAAGATCGGCACAGACATTGGTGTTCCTCTCGACATACCGACCCCGCCCGATGTACCAAGATCGCGGGCAGAGTCCGAACTTGAAACAACCATCGAGCGACTGGCACAAGCAAGGGAACTTGTCAAAGACGGCATGCTGCTCGCAGGGCCTGTACAGGGCTCAACATACCCTGATCTTCGGGAAAGATGTGCCAGGAAACTTACAGGGCTTAACTTTGACATATATCCATTAGGTGCAGTCGTCCCCATGATGGAATCCTATCGCTATGCAGATCTTGTGGATGTCATCGTATCATCTAAAAAAGGACTTGATCCGACCGCACCAGTGCACTTATTCGGTGCAGGCCATCCCATGATGTTCGCGCTCGCAGTCGCGCTCGGATGTGACCTATTTGACTCAGCTGCGTATGCATTATATGCAAAAGACGGTCGTTATATGACCTCTCACGGAACGCATCATATTGAAGATATGCACTACCTGCCATGCTCGTGTCCTGTTTGTGTAAATCGCACCGCAGGTGAACTCAATAATGCAGAAAACAGGGGAGAACTTCTTGCACGACATAACCTTTATGTCACATTCGAAGAGATGCGGCTTGTAAAACAATCTATTAAGGAAGGAAACCTGCTTGAACTCGTAGAACATCGCTGTCGCGCTCATCCGCGTCTTCTGGACGGACTCAGGCAGGCGTACAAATATTCCGATTGGCTTGAACAATGCGACCCTGCATCTAAATCTACATTTTTCTACTGCGGTCCTGAATCTGCAGATCGCCCTGAAGTCCTGCGATTTTCAAACAGGTTGGACAGGCTCACGATCACCGGAACTGCACTCATTCGCACAAACCCTGTTAAAAGGGATCGTGAATACGAAAACCTACTCATTTTCAAACCCCCGTTTGGTTCATTTCCGGATGAACTTAGTGAAGTTTATCCATTCAATGCTGAAGTTGTTGCTGTTCCGGACTATGAGTCACTCGGGCGTGCGCTTGAGAACACGATTCGCTTAATAGAACTTAATCCGGATGCAAAGTTTACATTTATACGCAAGGATGGATTGGAACATCCATTATTTGGAAAACTTGCAGGTATTGTAAATATGGTGGAAAAGGTTAACGACAGCGAGCAGAAATAATTCGTAATTATATTCTTTATGGGGATTGTTGGGGGTTGTGCATGAATTCAAGAGACTTTTTAATATATTCCGGATAAATGGATAGTGGCAAAAAAAATCACCGCAGAAGGTCCTTATAATTCCATAAATGATATACAACAAGACAGGATCCCGTAAGATCTTAAACAACACGTTTTCCGCGTTCCATTGGAACTATAGTCAACTCTGCATCCCTGAACTCCTTCTTGAGCGGCTCATTTTCTGCGATCCGGTCCATTGTCAGGGCAACTGCTGCAACCTCTGAATGCGGCTGGTTCCCAACTGCTATGTTCCAGTCTGCCAGTTCATATAATCCGGCAGGTACTTTTTCGGCACCGACCGCGATCATGAGTTTGTCACATTTTTTGAGATCATCCACTGCATCCGGCAGGTTGATACCATACATAGAAAGATGGCATACCTTTCCCCCTTCATCTTTCCATTTTTTGATCTCATGTTTCCAGTTGACATCATTCCTGACATAGAAATCCCCGCCCCATCGTTTCACAACGTCTTCGAGATTCGTTACAAGTTTTTTATCCTCGGATGCTAGCAGCATACCTTCTGCACCAAGAGCCCGGGCTGTAAGCCCAACATGTGTTGTAATCCTCTTATCACGTTCAGGGCGGTGTCCTATGCGCAGTATGACAATTTGTTTCATGGGGATTGAAGATTACCAAAGTATTAAATGGTTTTTGTACATTCGATCTTGAAGTGTATAATCGCCTGTGCAGAGGTACGCAGATAAAAAAAAGCAATGCTCCTCTGCGGTGAATCTTTTTAGCCACGATCCATTTATCCGGAATATAATAAAAAGTCTCTATGAATTCGAATCAACAACTTCACAACCCAAAATCTATTTGTATCATTATGTTGAATATATCTAACATAAAGTTAGAAATAAAAAACAATTTTATGTGTTATGCACAATCACAACGTAACTTGAACCCGCACAAAAAACAACATAAAGAGATGAAAACAAATGAAGAAACAAATAGCAGCAGTTTTGGTGGTCCTTGCAATCGTCTTGATTGCGGGATGCACCGACCAGATGTCTGCAGAACAGATCGCTGCAAAGATGACAGCGCAGCAGGAGAGCATAGAAGACTTTTCAGCCACAATGGTCATGACATCATCATTTGGCGGGGAAACCGATACCACGCGGATGAAGATTATGACCAAAATGCCTGACAAAACCCGCTCCGAAATAATCGAGCCAGCCGAACTTGCAGGCACATTAACGGTTAGGAATGGTAACACGATGTGGATGTACGACCCGGCAAAGAATCAGGTAACGAAGATGACACTTCCGGAGGATGATCCCTTTGAAATGGATTATACAAAAATCATCAAGGATCTTATGGATGAAAACGATATATCCTTCAAAGGCACCGAGAATCTCGATGGGCGCAGCACGTATGTGATCGAGGCAACGCCCAAAGATGAATCTGAGCGTGAATTCATCTCTAAGATACGCGTATGGGTCGATCGCGAAAACTGGATGCTACTCGGGATGGAGATGTACGATCAGGACGGCAATCCCATGGTGAAGGTTCAATATGAGGATGTAACGTTCAACACCGGCATTCCGGACAGTGAGTTCATATTCGAGATTCCGGAAGGAGCCGAGGTTGTGGAGGAATCGCTTGAGGATATGATGCCTGAGAAGATGACGCTTGAAGAAGCAAGGGCCAATGTCAGTTTCGATGTGAAAACCCCCTCATATCTGCCTGATGGGTACGAATTCAGCCATACGATGGTACTTGGCGATGAACAGAAAACTGTATCGTTACAATACACGAACGAACAGGAGCGATTGTACCTCACAGAATGGGTTAGTGATGATATGGAACAGCCCGAATCGAAGATGGGTGAGCCAGAGATGGTGAGCATCAACGGTGCTGACGGAGAGTTCACGTCCATGTTCGGCATGAACACGCTCAAGTGGAACGCTGATGACATCGATTATTCGCTGTCTGGCATACTTGAGAAAAATGAGCTGATAAGAATCGCGGAGTCATTGATATGACTCATGACTCAGTTTTTTGTTTATGCGAAAAGGGTGGTATGGGATGAAAATTAAAAACAAGAAAGATGCATTGGTTAGAGGGACACTGATAGCAGGAATAATATTGATTCTGGTTGGGATAATTGAATGCATCTATAATGATAATGGTGTAATCTGTTTTCTTATGAATGATTTTGTTTTGTTTGGTCTCCTTTCGATAGCTTATGGAATATATGCAGCAAATGAATCGGAGACAGAACTTCTTCCTGATGAGGGGACTAAAACAAATAGTGAAAAAGCGGGATACCATACATTATGGATAATTTTAGGTTCTGTTGGACTAATGTTTTTGGCAGATGTAAATGGCCTATATAATCTTGAAGTTATAGATGTACTCACTATAATCATTGTCATTGGTCTATTTTCATATTTAAGCCTGGATTTTTATTACAACAAAATAGGAATACGCCACTTTATAAAATATATTAAAAAAAACAAGTTTTTTCATTATTCTTTAGTAACTATTCAGCCACCCTATAAACCGTTTATTCTTCAAAAAACACCAAAACCGAAAATTCAATATACAATGACCTCATCGTAAATTAATAATTCGAAA
>DQIP01000181.1 GCA_020793565.1 Candidatus Methanovorans sp. | reverse complement strand
CAGACTTCGAAGGCGAAATACCACAAAAACACCACGGCGCAGGAACAGTAACACCCTGAGACCGGGGCAGGCTTGTGATCGAAGAACCCAAAGAAAACGAAAAGATACTATTCGAACTATCAGGCAGCAAAATGCAGGGCAGGTATGCGCTCATCAAGGCAGGATTGGAGGGGTGAACACTTTCACCTTACTTGGTTCTAATATATATACAAAAAAAACAATTATGCTTAAAAAATATTAAATGAAACCCGCTCGTCTACAAACTCTATGATCTGACCCCCGAAGAGATTAAAATTGTAGGGGAGTTCAATGAGGAAAATAAGATGGATTCAAAAGATGCACTTGTCGTTTTTGAAGGTGCGAAAATAAGAAGGATGTGGCACGACGAACAGTGGCATTTTTCAGTTGTTGATATAGTAGGATCTTTAACAGATAGTTCCATACCCCGAAGATATTGGTCAGATTTAAAGATCAAGTTAAATGAGGAAGGTTTTGAGTTGTACGATAAAATCGTACAACTGAAACTACCATCATCGGATGGTAAGAATTACAACACAGATTGCGCCAATACAGAATCCATGTTCAGGATCATTCAATCCATCCCCTCAAAAAAAGCCGAACCCTTCAAAAGATGGCTTGCGAAAGTCGGTTATGAACGGGTGCAGGAGATCGAAGATCCCGAACTGGCACAAAAACGGATGAAAGATATCTATAAACAAAAGGGTTATTCTGATGAATGGATTGAAAAAAGAGTGAGAGGAATAGCGATAAGGGATGAACTTACCGACGAGTGGGATAAAAGAGGAATTGAAACAAAAAGAGAATATTCCATCTTAACGGCTGAGATCTCTAAAGCTACATTTGGCTTAACGCCCAGTGAATACAAAAAATTCAAAGGACTCAAGCAGCAAAACCTCAGAGACCATATGAATGACCTGGAATTGATATTCAACATGCTTGGTGAAGCTTCTACCACAAAAATAGCCCGAAACAAAGATGCGCTCGGTTTTGATAAAAATAAAGATGCTGCCAAAGAAGGCGGCACAGTGGCTGGAATAGCAAGAAAAGAATTGGAACAAAGAAGTGATGAAAAAGTAGTCACTCAAGAGAATTATCTTAATGAGCCCGAAACCAAAAAAAGATTGGAGGGAAGAAAAAATAGACCAGCTCGTCCATAAACACATGTGTAGGCAAAATCAAAAAACCTATACCCAAAAACAACTATGAACAAACACTCACCCATGCCCAAAATATTCGTAATCCAGGAACACAACGCATCACACCACCACCACCTCAGGCTTGAGATCAACGGAGTCCTCAAAAGTTTCGCCTACCCAAAACACCACCGCAGAACACGAAATAAAGCGACTCGCCATCCAAACAGAAAACCACCCACTCGAATACGCAGACTTCGAAGGCGAAATACCACAAAAATACCACGGCGCAGGAACAGTAACACCCTGTGACCGGGGCAGGCTTGTGGTCGAAGAACTCAAAGAAAACGAAAAGATACTATTCGAACTGTCCGGCAGCAAAACGCAGGGCAGGTATGCGCTCATCAAAACCAAACTCGGTGGGCAGAAGGAAAACGGGAACTGGTTGTTCTTCAAGCGGAAATGAGGGGATACGGATCAATTATAAAAATACCGGATTGGTCACGCACCCTCATCCGGATCGTTGGTTCATTTGTATATATTTTTTCGTAGATTCACGCTATGAAATATAACTAATTCTTTATCATTCAAAATTTGATACACTATCCGATATTTTCCAATTCTTCTTTTCCACAAACCTTTCAGATTTCCAACAAGTGCAATACCACAATATGGATCATCGAGAATCGTTTTTATCTCTTTCATCACTTTTGGTTTGATATTCTCAGGAAGTTTTCTGGTTTCTTTTCGGAAACTATTAGGAAGACGTGCTTTATATGCCATTTTTATGCTAAAACGTCATTAATTTCATCAAGAGAGCAATCCATAAAATCTCCATTTTCCATGTCTTCCTTGCTTCTTTTGATCGAATCCATTGTTTCCTTGTCCAATGACACTTCCAGAGTTGCCATAATCTGCTCCATTTTATGGTACGATGAAAGCATATCTTCAAAAAGATCCCTTGGTATAGTAATCGTATCATGCTTTGTTTCATGTGCAATTGCAGCCATTATATACATCATTCATTTTTCACAATTTAAACATTTCCCAATCATGCTCCCAAAAATGTGCGCTCAATAGTCTAACAATGCCAATATTCATCATGCAATAACACTCCGGGACCGGGGCAGGCTTGTGATCTAAGAACCCAAAGAAAACGAAAAAACACTATTCGAACTGTCAGGCAGCAAAATGCAGGGCAGGCACGCGCTCATCAAAACCAAACTCGGTGGGCAGAAGGAGGGTGCGGATGCGGGCAGGAACTGGTTGTTCATTAAGAGGAAATCAAAACTTATGACTGGATGAAAATGGGATTTTTGAACAGCACACATAATGGGATTGGCTAACTCCAATTCAGTAACTCAAAAGGATTTAATTATGTACCTGTCGTTTCTTTTTTCGATCCTGCCTGATTGTTCCAGATTAGCAAGAGTAGGCAACAAAATCCCTTCGTCACATCTGAATCTTTCGAGCAGTTCAACCATTGTCATGGGATTGGCATCCAATTCCATGTAGATCGTATTCTCAAACCATTTATCCATCTGTTCATGTGATATCGTTAAAATGCGATCACTTATCGGGGTTTCAAGACCGTAGGAAGTCCTGAGTGTATCCAACTTGTCATAAAGATCGATCTCACACATCATATCACATCTTGATTGGGAAACACATTCATCCAAAATAGCCTCCCAATCAAGTCCTGATCTTGCCAGCAGTAGGAGGTCGTCCCCATCGTCATCCCGTTCGGTAACGCTTTTTAGGAGGAAAATGTCCTCTTTCGAGATGATCCGGACATTCAAATATCCCGTTTCGACAAAAAGATTAGCCCGCTTGATCATACCGGAAGATAATCTTAGTTTTCTACAAACATATTCATGAAAAATATCCCATCTGAACCCGTCACAGTTTTCAAGTATCCGGGTCGCAGACATCATCTTATATTCCGGCGTAAGCCTGACACCCTGTATCTGATGGTATTCAATTCTCTCAAGAGCATTAACCAATTCCACAGCCTCCCTTTGGGTTGAGAACAGAACATCGATATCTTTAGTAGCTGCCTTTAATCCGTATTTTATCATAGCAGCGCCGCCTATCAGATACAAATTGATCGGCATTGTCAACGCATTGCCTACCTTTTCCAGTTCACCTGACACATACTCATCATCAAATCCTATTCTTGCCATGTAATATTGTACTCCGCAGCCTTTTGTTTAATATACGATAGTGAAGGCATGAAAGCATCTTCAGGCTGTCTCCATGTATCCAACATATCCAATATGCTTCTTGAAACATCATTCATACCATACTGATCGGAAATTGTAATAAATCGGCTCTTATCGAGTTTTGTTTTTAGAATAAACAAGATAACATAGGTCAGGTTTCTTTTACTGTGTGGATCAGCAACAATTGCATGAACCGCAATCTCCTCATTTGAGAGTGTTCTTGATGAATAGAAATAATGATTCCCAACCAACATAAGCGGGATCGTACCCGACATTGCGCTTAGTCCTGTCAGTCTGACCTTTTTTTGTAGTATAGGTTTTGTAAACATATCGTACGAGTTAATTCGATCGGAGTGAGAATTTTCTAGCACGATCTCATTGTCTAAAGTAAAAAGAAAATCAAAACCATGAGATGCAACAAATCGTCCCTGTGGTGATATTTCACGTAGTTTGCAAACACCAAAGTAAGAACAATAATCTCTCACGAAGTCCCTGATATCCATAAGATCACGCGGGAACTCATATTTTTTATTCCGGCAAACCAGCATAGCATAATTTTTGAACTTTTTAATATAACGGCGCAGTGTTGCTTCCGATAACCCACTCTCATCCAGCAGGCGCGCAAAGTCAGCCCCTCCAGTCGATAATACCGCCATGACCTGTATGCCCGATCCCTGTAAGAGTTCGGAAAGAGGCATATAACTTCGTTTATGCAGGATGTTCTTAAGTTTTACAGCATGCGGATTGTTTGATAGTCTCACATTCTTTGAGATACCATTGGTTGAGATGTCCACAAACCCTTTTTTAGCCAATGATGCTACTAACCTTGAAATATATCCTTTAGTAACACCAACACGACCGGCAAGCTCACCAATAGTAGGAGAATCATCAAGATGTGATATTGCCTGAAGTTCAGAACATGTTAATTTGAAGTTCATTACTATCAAAATAGTAAAGTAATATATAAATAGTTTACTAATATGACTGGTTTACAACTTACACAGGGTCGGAGCGGACTTGTAGTTGAAGAGATCAGGGAGGACGCCACGCCACTCTTCGAACTATCAGGCAGCAAAATGCAGGTCAGGTATGCGCGCATCAAGACCGGACTCGGTGGGCAGAAGACGAACGGGAACTGGTTATTCTTCAAACGGAAATGAGGGGATACGGATCAATTATAAAAACACCGCCTTGACAACACACCCTCAACCAAATCATTGGTTCATTTGTACATATTTTTTCGTATATCCAGGTCGGATGCCAAAAAAACCGCTAACCAAACACAGCATCACTTACGCTGCAACAGGTCCTGCAACTCCGGCGGGAGTTCATAATTGGAAACAATTAAATCACTCATCATCACAAAATCAGAATAAGGACTATTCTTCAGTACAGAAGATGTGCTGAACTCATCGTCAAAATATCTCATCTTGAACATATCACGTATGAGCTTGGACTTTTGTGAAGTAGTGCTCTTGGAAGTGCCAAAATAATTGCAAATATCATCGGCACTTGCAAAAGGGGTGGTACTTTTGTCAAAAAGAAAATTCATCTGGCCCAAAGCATAGACGATCGCCGCCGCCCATATCTCCATCTTTCCTGAAAGGTATGGCACATTTCGTTTGCGCCCCATCTTTTTAATAAGTTTATCGCACAAATGCTCATATTCCTCATCTAAATACTCATCACAAAAACCAGCCGTCATATCGACCAACCTTTGCGCCTTATCCGCAATAGCAACCTTATCCCTCATGAAATATCACTCCTTTGTAACACCTGTATAATAAAATCCAATCTCGATCAATATAAAAAATATGCAAATCGGATCACCAATTCATTCATATCTCAAAAATCTCATTTGCCATAAAAATATTCCATATATTCTTCGTTGGTCATTCCCGCCTTACTGATCAACTTCTTAAATAAACCGATACCAAGTGCTTTATTTTTGTGAACATGAATAGACAGGTGAATATCACTCTGGTCATTTATCAGGATGTAATGACTCCCTTCAATGTGGTTCACTTGCCAGCCGGCTGCCTTGAAAGATGACACATGCTTATCACCACTTGCTCGTGGTAATCCAGGCATATTCAGCCGTCGCCGCAGTATCTAATAAGATATTCATCCTATCATGGGAATTTGAAGCACTCTTTTTCAGGAAATTATCCTTTGCACAATTAAGCCTCGATTTAAGACATCCCACAATGGCCTCATTAATATTATCCATAGCCTCATCCAATGTGTCCCCTTCCGATAAACATCCCGGAAAGTCCGTGCATTCAACGACATATTTTCCATCTTCATCAGTTTCACAAATTATATTAAATTCCATTCAATATGTCTCCAATCAGTTTGTTATATAACGACATATGATCCGTATCTAATATAGGATACCTATCGAGTAGCAAACTCTAATATAAGTCTGAGACTTTTTAATATATTCGGATGAATTAATCATGATAAAGAAAATGATTCTCAACATTGAGTTGATAAATATTAGGAGGGATGCACAGGATCTACATAATAGGGGAAGCCACTGGTGTCATGTCCATTAATTCAGGCAATGCGATTGCATATTTGGGAATATATCCTGAATAGTGGTGTTACTACACAATGTTAGGAATAACCTTTTTTTCTCTGTGCCCTCTGTGGTTTTCGGAACCATTCCAGAATATAAAAAAATCTTATAAGTTTCCATGCTCAACCTTTGCGAACAAACACTTCATCCATGTCCCAAATATTCGCAATTCAGGAACACGCTTCATCACACCACCACCACAACCTCAAACTTAAAACAGACGGAGTCCCCAAAAGTTTCGCCCTACCAAAAACGCCACCCACAAAACACGGAATAAAGTGACTCGCCATCCAGACACAAGACCATCCTCTCGAATACGCAGACTTCCAAGGCGAAATACCACAAAAACACTACGGCGCAGGAACAGTAACGCTCTGGGACCGGTGCAGTCTTGTGATCGAAGAACCCAAAGAGAACGAAAAGATACTGTTCGAACTGTCAGGCAGCAAAATGCAGGGCAGGTATGCGCTCATCAAGGCAGGATTCGGGGGAAGAAGGATGCGGGCAGGAACTGGCTGTTCTTTAAGCGGAAATGAAAATGTGTCATTAATGCTGACACAAATAAGTTCGGCCAAACATCTGTTGATCCTAATAAATAACTCCACCCAGGCTGCATCTCAGAGGTCAGATAAAACCTGACCGGGATCAAACGCCCATCTTCTATATGGGACAAACTCCACCGTGCCTTCATCCACATCCATAACCTCTGCGTGGTCAAGTGTCACGATATAACCCTTCTTCATCTTGAACGCATCCATTGCACGCCGCAGTCCATCAACCTCGCGTGCCCTTGTCTTTATATCTGAAACATCCAGGCACACATTCACAAGTGCAAGTGGAGCAGCGCCTTTCCATATCAGGAAATCCACTTCCTTTTTATCCATAAGGCGGTACACCTCAAGTCCCATTCTCCTGATATCAAGGAACACAGCATTCTCAAGCAACTTTCCTCGCTCAGATAAGAAACGATATGATGCTGCCATAAGTAAACCATTATCAACAGCATATACCTTTTTAGGACTTCGCTCTCTTCGGCCGGCAGAGAATGAATGTGTCTCTATGAAAAAAAGGAGATACGGCTCTTCCAGATATCGGGAATATCTATGTATCGAATCAAGTGAAACCTTCCCTCCAAGTGCACGTCTGGTACCATTAAGTGTAACTGGACCCGGTACAGATGCCATAAAAGTAGTTGCAACGGATTCCAATTTCTCAATCTCACGCACTTCATACCTTCTGGCAACATCATGATTGATAATATCCCGATATATCTGAAGCACCATACGCTCCTTAATATCCGGTTCAGATGTAAGTACAACCGCAGGAAACGCTGATGCCGAGATGTATTCTGATGTCAGGCTCTGCATACGATCCGCATCTTCCAGAGGGTCATCGGGATCAAGATCATGAAAACGCATGTATTCCGAAAGATCAAGTGGGAATACCTCCACATCAAGATGCCGCCCCGTAAGTAGCGTCCCCAGCTCTCTTGAGAGAAGTTCAGCCGACGAACCCGACACAATAATATGCATATCCGGTTGCGTATCCATCTGTATCCTTACCCATCGCTCCCATTCCGAAAGTCTCTGAACCTCATCAAGTACAAGATAACGTATCCCCCCGGAATCGACAAATGTCCTATGTGCACTCAATATCTTGTCAAGAAGGGCAGGCCCATCATCTATCGGAAGCCGGGGGTCCTCAAAATTCACATACAACATTTGCGATGGAGAAGCAGTTCCACTCTCGATAAGATTATGCATGAACTGCACCATTATTGTTGTCTTACCACTTCTTCGAACACCTGTCACAACAAGTACCTGACCTGTTGAAGAGAGACGTTCAATTTCATTTATGTATCTCGGCCGGGTAATGCCTGTGAAAGGGCTGGTCTTCCAGAAATTAAAAGGAGTTAAAATCTCAATAAGTTCCTTGTCATCCATAAGCATTAATTAGATTTAATTAGCTTAAGTACTTTCCGATATATCGGACAAAAAATACACTTTTTATACGACATACATTATAAATTGGTCGCACTGCCCACACGATGTTAAAGAGAACCCATTTTATCAATGAAAAACAAATGAATTTTGGTCTTTTCAATAGGTGAGGTCAAACGTTATGGGGATATTATGGGAACGGTGCTGTATCCGGCGCTTCGTGAAGGTAGAGTGGTCTATGGTGAGTGACGCCGATGCTCGCAATGAACTTCTCTACATTAATACGAAAAGCGGAAGAGGACATAGTATTACTCGAAAAAATAGTAGACGATGAATACATCTCTTCTGAAACATTTGGTTTCCACTCACAGCAGGCAATTGAAAAGCTCCTAAAGGCTCAGCTCATGTCTAAAATTGTTCACTTTCGACGTACTCACGAGCATACACCTTTTTAGGACTTCGCCCTCTTCTGCCGACAGAGAATGAATGCGCCTCTATGAAAAAAAAGGAGGTACGGCTCTTCCAGATATCTGGAATATCTTACTTTCTGAATGTCTGCGCCCTGCCGGGACCTACTGAAACGTATCCTATCACTACACCCATCATCATTTCCAGGCGATTGACATAATCCTGTGCAGCCGCTGGCAGGTCATCAAACTTGCTTACTCCTGTAAGGTCATCTTTCCACCCTGGCATATCTTCATACACCGGAGTACATTGCGCAAGATCGGATGTCATCTCCGGAGGATAATCAACCACATTACCATTGAGTTCGTATCCGGTGCATATCCTGATCGGGTCAAGGTTTGACAGCACATCGAGTTTTGTAAGCGCGATGTTCGTGTATCCGTTAAGGTAAACCGATTTTTTAACAAGCGGCAGATCGAACCAACCGCATCGACGTGCCCTTCCTGTTGTAGTGCCAAATTCCCTGCCAACTTCCTGTATCTGCCTGCCTGCATCATCATTGAGTTCTGTGGGAAGCGGACCTTCTCCTACACGCGTGATATATGCCTTAACAATACCTATGACCTCATCGACCTTTGTCGGCCCTACGCCGAGATTAGCACATGCAGAACCTGATATGGTACTTGATGATGTGACAAACTTCTGGGTGCCGTGGATCACATCAAGATGTGCGCCTTGTGCGCCTTCTGCCAAAATATTCTTCCCATCCTCGATCGCTTTATTGATCTCGTAAGACACGTCAGTAATATATGGGGCAAGTCTTTGCCCGAGATTAACATATTTATCAACCAGTTCCATGTCCATAACAATTGATGGGTCACCGCAAAGTTCCCTGATCGCACTCTCTTTTTGTGGAGCAAGTTCCAAAAGCCTGTTGAGCAGCTTGTCCCTGTCCGCAATGTCTGCCATCGTAACCTCGTCTCTTGCGACCTTGTCGATGTATGCGAACCCGATCCCTCGTTTGGTCGTGCCAATCTTTTCAGTACGTGCAGACTCCCTGAGCGCATCGAGTTCCATGTGGTACGGCATGATTATCGTTGTTTTTGCATCGATTCCCATCTTTTCCGGAGAAACGATCGTGCCGCTTTTTGCGAGCATATCGATCTCATTAGCCAACACTTCAGGATTAAGTACCGTGCCTGGACCTATCAGTACCCTTGAATCAAGAAGGACACCTGATGGAATTAGGTGAAGCTTGTAGACATCATCCCCGACCACGACAGTGTGTCCTGCATTGTCACCGCCCTGAAAACGGACTACCAGATCAAAGTCCTTTGCCATAAGGTCAACGATCTTTCCTTTACCTTCATCACCAAACTGTGAACCTGTTAATATAGTGAACATAGGATGGTAAATGGATTTTTGGGCTTAATAATGTTTTGATATCACCGCAAAGGTTTGCTGTTATTTACATTTTCAGCAGCACTTTATCATTTTCTAGTATTGATATCGATCATTACACCAGGCAGCCCTGCTGCGGTTCACCTGCATTATCCAGGCGGCCACGGGTATATCGGACACTCTATCCCGGATGTAAATTTACCTGCGGTTAATAGCTTCACTGAAAATATGCTAACACCAACTGACCTGACAGGCTAAAATTAAGCAAACTTTAATTTACATTAACCATTGTATTAGTTGGTTACAATGAAGGAATACAAATTAAAACGTGGATTTAAGCCTGAAAGTGAAAGGATATATTCTGTTCTTGATGAATGTTTCCCGAGCGAGATTACCCGTGATGGGGATAAGTTTGTGACATCATATGGTGTATTCTCAAACTTGACAGTTCGGATCGAAGGTAAAAAACTTGCTGTGGACACTGTTTCTGATAGGTCGGTCACAGACGATGAGATTATCCTTGATACGAACAAGAGATTCAGGGACTTTCTCTTAAAGGCGACCGGATACACTGCTAAAGAGCGTTTGAAAGCGTCCAAGAAAGAAACCAGTAAATAATGCGCCAATGTAGTTGCATTGAATGTTGGTGAACATCTTGAATACGGATTTTTCAGACAAGCTCAGGAAATTCGAGATCCCTACCTGTCTCAGGGTATGTGCCGGAACTGATGGTTCGGTTACGTTCCTGCTTGAGATCATGACCAGGCATGATGTCAATGTTTTGACAGAGAAACAACACCAGGTTCCGGCAGATGAATCTATGGCATCTCTTTTCGACATAAATGTGGGAAATGATGTAAACTGCCGTGTCGTTATGCTGGTTGCTGGCGGTATACCCTATGTGTACGCGAAATCCCTTGCACCGGTTGAAAGAATGCCCGAATCTGTGTGTCAGGACATGATGCGTGCAGATATTCCGATCGGGAAGATCCTGAGGGAACACGGTATTGAAACACGCCGGGATTTTGATACGATCGAGATAATAAAAGGCGATAGTCTTTTTGGATGCGAATCGGTTCTTTCACGCTCATACAAGATCATCCACAACGGTGATGTGCTTATGTGGATCAATGAGCAGATGCCTGTGGATGGACGCTGGGACTTATGAAATATCATCCTCAACCGAAACCTTCATAATTGATTCGGAATATTTATGGCAGCACATCAGCCACTTTATCATGTGCCTCGGTGGCTTAGGGGTCTAGCGCGTCCTTGGTAAGGACGAGGTCGTGGGTTCAAATCCCACCCGAGGCTTACAAAACAATACCGCCACAGGCGGTGCATTTCTACACCGCTTTCCCTCGAAATATTGACATTTCCGGCATTCTCTCGTTAGATCGTTTACTTCAGTTTAGTACGATCGGAATGGGTGACTTAAATGAAGTTGTATTTCATAGGGGCTGTCCTGCAATTTAAAAATTCCTGGAAAAGAAGGTAAAATATAGATTTAAATATAAAAAGAAGGATTAATATTGTTGAATGCCGTAATTATTGGACAGCCTCCATAATAAAGACTCTCTGTGAAATTCTCAATTATTAAATGCCCCATCAAATGTACCGTAATCCGGAAGTTAAACATCTTCGTATTTTTACGTCTTCATGAAAAGATGTGCATCTTCACTTGCACCCCAGGGTTATCGATTTGATCCGGCAATCTGTTCTTACCTGATCAGGGTACTCGCTTCTGCTTTTGTTACGGCAGGATTGTGCAGGACAAATACCCTGTATCAATTTAACTGGAAGGTGTCAACACATCGTGAACAAAAAAAGTTCAAAAAATAAAGTGGACCGATCGGGAATTGAACCCGAGGCCTCTACCAATCAGGTTGAACAGCCCTATTAAGCCTGCCCAATTGCCAAGGTAGCGATCTTCCCCTGATCTACCGGCCCATTATTTTTGACCATAGTTGGTATTATCTCAGATAAAGTTATCGCTGCATTCAAAATATTAACGCCTGGTCTGGTAAACCATCCGAAATAGATCATGCACCTGTCACTTCAGGATTCCGCCTTTGCTTGCAGGACCCACAGCCTTTTGGTATCGTGATAGATAACCAGACATTGCAGGCTTATCGGGATATGAGAGCGAAGCACGCCTTTTATCCATCTCTTCCTGTGGAACATTCAGGTTCAGTATCCTACCCGGCATATTAATCTCGATCTCATCCCCATCCCGAACAAGCGCGATGGGACCACCTTCAATGGCTTCAGGACAGACATGACCGATACAGGGGCCGCGAGTACCGCCTGAAAAGCGTCCATCAGTGATCAGTGCCACCGAATCGATAAGGCCCATGCCAGCGATCGCAGACGTTGGGGACAGCATTTCCCTCATACCTGGACCGCCTTTTGGACCCTCGTACCGAATAACTACAACATCTCCTGAAACAATGTCTCCTCCCATAATGCCAGACATTGCGTCCTCTTCGCTTTCATACACGCGGGCAGGTCCGGTATGCACAAGCATTTTATCATTCACAGCAGCCTGTTTCACTACCGATCCCTCTGGTGCAAGTGTTCCTTTAAGGATGGCAATACCGCCTTGTGGATGCACAGGGTTTTCAAGTGTTGATATGACCTGCTTATTTGTTTGTGGATTCACAACAACGAAATCATCAATATTTTCCCCGATGGTCTTTCCGACCACTGTTTTTGCATCCATCGCCAGAATTGGCCTGAGGCGGTCAATGATTGCCTGCACTCCGCCGGCCCTATCAAGATCGATCATGAAATCGCCTCCCCCTGGTCGCAGGGCAACTATATGGGGAGTGGTCTGACTCAATTCATCAAATAGTTCAATTGGAAGTTCAAGCCCGAACTCATGTGCAATGGCAGGCAAATGCAAAGTCGTGTTCGTGCTGCCGCCAATGGCCATGTCGATCTTGATCGCATTCTCAATTGAACTTTGTGTTACGATCTTGCGCGCAGTCAATCCTTTTTTCACCATTTCGACTATGCGCTCACCGGACTCTTTTGCGATCCTCGTTTTCTTTGCATCAACAGCATGTGCGGTTCCACATCCGGGTAAGCTCAATCCAAGCGCCTCTGTAACACATGCCATCGTATTAGCAGTAAATAATCCGGCGCATGAACCGGCACCACTGCATGAAAGGTCTTCTAACATTTTCAATTCTAAATCAGATATCAATCCATTCCGGTGCGCACCCACGCCTTCAAAAACAGAGATTAAGTCCTGGTTCTCATCACCAACAAAACCAGGCAGCATCGGGCCGCCTGTTACTACGATTGCAGGAATGTCTAGTCTCCCTGCAGCCATCAGGTGACCCGGTACGATCTTGTCGCAGGTCGGGATTAAAACCATTCCGTCAAACTGGTGTGCCTGCACCATGATCTCAATGGTATCTTCGATCGCCTCGCGGCTCGGAAGCGAATATTTCATACCCTCGTGACCCATTGCAATACCATCGCACACTCCGATGGTGTTAAATTCAAACGGCACACCGCCAGCATTCCGTATTCCTGCTTTTACTGCTTCAGCCAGCTTATCAAGATGTACATGTCCCGGGATTATTTCGTTCCATGAGTTTACAACTGCGATAAATGGCTTACCCATTTCAGAATCAGTCACTCCGGTCGCCTTCAAAAGTGAGCGGTGCGGGGCGCGCTCAACTCCTTTCTTGATATTGTCACTTCTCATTAGATCACCATGCTTATTCGTAAGATAATATAAGATAAAGATATAAGTAGACTTTCATGAAAGGAAAGAAACTTTTTAATATATTCTAGATAAATGGTATTTGTTTAGCGATTTTTGACCCCGCGTAGCAACCCGCCGAATAAGAAAGAGCGATTACTCGCTCTCCCTCTTCTAAGAACCGGACTTGCAATTTTCACCACATCCGGCTCAAGCCTTTCATAACCCTTTTT
>DQIP01000182.1 GCA_020793565.1 Candidatus Methanovorans sp. | reverse complement strand
ATTTTAATCACAAGGCCAGATATAACGCAAAGAACATAAACATGTACAACTCTGCGCCCTCTGCGTCCTCTGTGGTTTAACACTTTGCCTTTGTCCCCATATCACTTCCCATAATCAATCTGGAATATCCAAAAAACCGATTTGTTTTTAAGTGTTTACACCATACCACGCTACATATTTAGGAACAATAATACCAAACAGATATTACAGGGACCAGGTACCAGATGAGCGATATTTTGCGAAGAGGTCGGCTTGCAGCCGCGCCCGATGAAGAGATCATAAAGTTTACATCCTCAATGGATGCAGATAAATGGATATTCGAAGCAGACATTGCAGTTGACCTGGCGCACACAGTGATGCTAAATGAACAGGGAATTATAGGGGATAGCGATTGTGTCGGTATACTTGAAGGACTTCTCAAGATCAGGGACGGTGGAATCGATAAACTTGATCACACCTATGAAGACATACACATTTCGCTCGAATCACGACTCATTGACCTCGTAGGCGAGGAGATAGGCGGCAGGATGCATTCGGGGCGTTCACGAAATGATGAGGTTGCTACATGCATCCGGCTTGTGCTTCGCGATGAACTGCTCGGGTTAATGCGTGACCTTGTGCTTCTTCGTGAATCATTGTACACCACCGCAGGCAGGAATATCGATACGCTCATGCCTGGTTTTACACACCTGCAACATGCCCAGCCAACAACCCTTGCACATCACCTTATCGCACACGCAAACGCATTCGGTCGCGATTTTGACCGCAGCATGGGCGCTTTTTCGCGGGTGAACCTGAGCCCTCTCGGTGCGGCAGCGTTTGCTTCTACCGGTTTTAACATTGACCGCACACGCACGCAAACGTTGCTCGGGTTTGACGATCTCATGGAAAACTCAATGGATGCCGTAAGCAGTCGCGATTTCCTGATCGAATCCGCGAGCGTGCTCGCAAATATCATGATAAACTTAAGCAAAATGGCAGAGGAGATCGTAATATGGTCAACATCCGAATTTGGTTTCATAGAACTGGATGACATGTATGCATCCACCTCATCCATCATGCCACAGAAGAAAAATCCAGATACGGCTGAACTTGTACGTGGAAAATGCGGAGTGGCGATAGGTTCACTCATGTCGCTTCTTTCAATCTGCAAATCACTGCCGCTCAGTTATAACCGCGACCTGCAGGAAGCCACACCAAACATCTGGCGCCCAATTGAAACAACACGGGCTGCTGTTCGTATCATGGCAGGCATGGTCGGGACGATGAAAGTGAACACCGATATGATGGCAAAGCAGTCTGTTGCAGGTTTTACTACTGCGACCGAACTTGCAGACACCATAGTAAGAGCAACAGGTGTGCCATTTCGGACAGCGCACCAGATCGTGGGCGTAATCGCGCGCGGTAGCGGCGAACCAACACCTGGCGAGATCGACGCAGTAGCGCATAGTGTGATCGGCGAAAGCCTGGGCGGACGCGGGTTAACCGAAGAGATGGTACGTGAAGCGCTTGACCCTATATCAAATATCAAAAAACGAAACGTCACAGGCGGACCTGCGCCTGGTAAAGTGCGTGAATCACTGAATAAACACAGTGTCAAACTGGATAAAGATGAACAGGAACTTGAACGCCTGAACAAGCGGATAGACGATTCCATAAGCAACTTGCTGGGAGTCGTTGATGAGTGCATTCACAATTAAGGTAAACGGAAAAGGTATGATCATGAATTACGGACAAGGCGACAGGGTACGCATTGAAAAAGACGGCAGGGTGTATGAAGGCATTGTAATGCCAGGCATCACAGACCATATTGTGCTTAAAATGGATAGCGGGTACAACGCAGGTTTCAGTCCGGAAGATGCAAAAATAACGATTATTGGGAAAAAACAGGATGCAGTTTTGTCTCCATCCGGTGCAGGAGAGCGGAAAGTGCAAAAGAAAGGTTCCCGCAAACTCCCTAAGGTGTCTATTCTCTCAACCGGTGGCACGATTGCCAGCAAGATCGATTACAGGACAGGCGCGGTAAGTGCACAATTCTCGGCAGATGATATACTGAACACAATACCTGAGCTGAAGGATATTGCTGATTTTAGCGGGAAAGTTGTCTATAACATCCTGTCCGAGAATATGAAAGCTGAGTACTGGGCAGAACTTGCCCGCACAGTGGCCGAAGAAATAAAGAATGGTGCAAATGGCATAATAATTGCGCACGGTACGGATACTATGATGTACTCTGCTGCTGCGCTGTCATTTATGATTAAGACGCCTGTACCGATCGTTTTTGTAGGTTCCCAGCGAAGCGCGGACAGGCCAAGCAGTGATAATGCCATGAATGCCATATGCGCAGCCGTTGTGGCTGTCAGCGATATTGCAGAAGTGTGTGTAGTGATGCACGGCACCCAGTCTGATGATCACTGCGTAATTCATCGCGGCACAAAGGTGCGGAAAATGCATACGTCAAGAAGGGATGCATTCAAGTCCATAAATTCAGAACCAATCGGAACTGTTGACTATGCCACACGCAAGATCGAAACAAATGGCGATTATATCAGGCGCGACACCCGTGAGTTAAAATTGCATGAAGGATTTGAACCAAAATGCGCGCTTGTCAAATTCACACCAGGTGCAAGTCCGGATATATTATCATATTACATTAATGCGGGTTATCGCGGAATTGTCATTGAAGGTACGGGACTTGGTCACGTCTCAGCCGACTGGGTGCCTGCAATTGAACAGGCAAAGGATCTGAAAATACCGATTGTTATGACATCACAGTGCTTAAATGGCAGGGTATGTGACAGGGTTTATGATACTGGTCGTGATATCTTAAAAGCCGGTGTTATTGAAGGGGACGATATGCTGCCGGAAGTTGCCCTGGTCAAACTTATGTGGGCACTCGGGCAATCGCAGGATTTTGATACTGTCTGCGATATTATGAAAGATGTATCGTATAGTCACAAACTAAATATACGTTGGCAAATTTAGTCCTATGTATTGTCCTGAAACCTATATTCGATCCACAACAAATGTTGCGAAGGTGTTGAAATACAAATTAAAATAATATGAAAATGGATAAATGATAGGACTTGAAAATAACCAATTTTTGAATTTGTCGAAAAAAGATGTGCATGCTCATAGTAGTTCGCACATATTTGAAAAAATCAAATGGGGAAATTACCAAATCCAGCTTGAGCATCCAATTGAAATCAATTTAAATTTTGTTGGCAATTTATGGGAATGTCCAATGAAGAATTGGATATTTTTTTAGTATCTCCTGATATTGAACAGCTAAAAGAGGATTTTGAGGAAGAATTTTTTGTCATGTGGGATGTATATTCAAAGGAATCTGATGAAAAACTCACTGAAAACGCAAGACGAATTAAGTATAAAATTCTTAGTTTTGTTAAAGGTGTTTCAATTGAAGATCAAAACTAGGAAAATTGTTTATTCTCTTCTAACAAAATGTTTTGAAGTGGAAGAAACTCATCATACTTATTTTTGGTTTTATCACAACGATCAGAGAACCCACATTAAAACGAAGATAAGCCATGGTTCGAATGAATATAGTGATAGTTTACTATCTGCAATGCAGAAACAACTAAAATTGAATTCAAAGAAAGAATTACTGGAGTTAATTAATTGTCCTATGTCTCAAGAAGATTATATCGGATTACTTAAAAATAAAAATGAGATTTAAAGCAACATCAGATAGATTGATATGATTCAGGACATGTTCATCAAGTACCTTCTGATGAGTTCAATAAACATAATAAAGATTAGTATAAACTGAATGCCAGCCAGATATCAGGCAAAACATAAGATCGATAGAATTCTTGTCATTTGACATTTTTGTCAGTTATAGGATTGCCATAGCAGGTGTTTTGCTGACATTTTGCAGGTACAACCTTGGGTAAAGTTGAGACATACGATAGATTATTATAAGGTCAGACATAATCATTCTCTTGGTTAACACTATGGCACGACCAAGAAGGATAATCGATATTGTTTGTCAGAACCCAGTTTGTCATTATTATCAAAAAGACATGTTATATAAAACATGATATATAAGACTATAAAACCAAATCCGAGCATTATTCCTGATGCCTCCCTGCTTCCAGCAGGAGGTCATGATTAACCACATACTACTAACACACATCAAACCGGAGTTCATTCCCAATGGTAAAAACCGAAAAATACATACCTAAAAGCATAGATCGAATAAAAAAAGAAGCAAAAGGAAACACCATAATCGCACTTTCCGGCGGGGTTGACAGTTCAGTCTGCGCAGTGCTTGCAAACCGTGCGATAGGTGATAAATTAACACCTATATACATTGACACAGGCCTGATGCGAAAAGGCGAGACAGAGCGCATAAAGGAGATATTTCATGATATTAACCTTCAGGTGGTCGATGCAAAAGACCAGTTCCTTGCAGCCTTAAAAGGTATCGAAGATCCCGAAGAGAAGCGCAAGGCTGTAGGTGAAGCATTCATACGCGCCTTCGAAGAGAAAGCGAGAGGACTTGAAGCCGAATACCTGATCCAGGGCACCATATATCCTGATAGGATCGAGTCCGAAGGCGGGATCAAATCACACCATAATGTTGGTGGACTGCCGTCAGTTATTGACTTTAAGGCGATCATTGAACCGATCGATGACCTGTACAAGGATGAGGTCCGCGAAGTTGCGCGGGCGCTTTGCCTTCCAGAAGAAATATCCGAGCGCATGCCGTTCCCTGGTCCTGGTCTTTCAGTCCGGATCATTGGAGAGGTCACAGAAGAAAAGGTCGATGTGGTTCGCGAGGCAAATGCGATCGTTGAAGAGGAACTGCTTGAGAAATTCCATCCATGGCAAACCTTTGCCGCTATTTTGGGCAAAGGTACAGGTGTCAAAGGTGACCAGAGGGTGCATGGCTGGATAATTGCCGTGCGCGCGGTCGGTTCAAGAGACGGCATGACTGCAGAGGCAATGGAACTTCCGTGGGATGTCCTAAGAACGATCGAATCACGGATCACAGGCGAGATCGCATCGGTTGCCAGGGTCGTTTATGACATAACGCCAAAACCGCCTGCAACCATCGAATTTGAATGAGCTCTAGCAAATGACACTCAACAAAGCAGTATTAGATATCCGGGCACGCCAGCGTATCAAACCGTCAGTGCTTGACAAGCCGTCGGCGGTGTGGACAGGTGTTGACCTGTTCAATGGGCGCGAGATTAAAACCCTTACCATCATCTTCAAGACATCAGGTTGCCGATGGGGACAGGCAGGTGGCTGCACCATGTGCGGTTACGTTTACGACAGCGCCCATACCGCACCATCTCCTGCCGATCTTGAAGCGCAACTTGACAGGGCACTTCGCAAAGCCGATGGTCTTGATGAGTTCATGCTCAAGATATTTACATCAGGCAGTTTTTTTGATGAACGTGAAATCGCGCCACAGGTTCGCCAAAATATCCTGCGCCGGCTTGCAGATGACAATCGCATCCCGAAGGTGCTTGCCGAGACACGCCCTGAATTTGTGACCGATGAGGTTATGGATGAATGTAAAAGCATCCCTGGCGGCACGAAATTCGAGATCGCGATCGGCCTTGAAACAAGTTCCGATCTCATCCGCAAGGATTCTATCAACAAAGGCTTTACGTTCGCGGACTTTGTCCGTGCATCAGAAACAGCCAAAAAGCACGGAGTGACAACAAAAGCGTACCTGATGTTGAAACCTCCATTCATATCAGAAGCTGGGGCAATGAATGATATCCTGCGATCCGTTGACGATGTCGCACAGTATGCAGATACCATTTCTATCAACCTCTGCAATGTCCAGCGTGGCACATTTGTCGAATCACTGTGGCAAAAGGGACAGTACCGCCCGCCGTGGCTATGGAGTATTGTAGAAATCCTCAAAAAAGCAAAACTGGCACATCCGGATTTAGCGATTATGTCCGACCCTGTGGGTGCAGGCTCAAAACGCGGACCTCACAATTGTAAAAAGTGCAGCTATGATGTCGCAGACGCAATACGAAAATTCTCGATCACGCAGGACACAGGCGTGTTTGATGAACTTGCATGTGACTGCATGGAACTATGGAAAAAAGTGATTGAACTGGATGATCTCACATATGGTTCAACGATTACCGATTAGGGATGGTTTGAATTTACGTACCAGGCTCAAGGGAATGTTGTAAAATATTTTTAACGAAATATATGCTAATGAATTATTTGGAAACATAACTTAACAGTTTGTCCCACAAGCCAAAGCATGTGTACAAATCATACATATTTAATCATAGGTGGGAAAAAATGGTCAATTTTCAACGGGAATCTTCACGGATCAAGAATCACCTCATTATCGCCATCAATCGCCTTGAAAAACTCATAAAATTCAATTACATCATACATCCACACATTAACCGTAAAACACCCGGTGCGGCGGAATCACAGGTAGTCCAGAAATAACCTGTTTCATCGATTTTTCAATCCGTTTTGAAACCTGATTAGATGCTTTTCCTGTCAATTTACCTGTCACTTTGTCTGCCACACCAATCCTTACATTCGTATCCATGCGATGCAGCACAGCATCCATCTCATCCCGTCCATAATACTTGCGTCCCATATCGATTATATCCTAAATTTCAAACCGAATGGACAGGATTTGGATGTTGGTGTGTGGCATCCTGTTCATCCCGTCCGTTATACCTGTACTACATATCGATTATGAAACATATCGACTGCGCGCCGTTCGCACCTATTCATGCGAGAACGCGCGCGGGTTTGCACTATTGTTTGCGCGTTGCGAGGGAGATTACAAGAGCGGTGGTGGGGAGAGTGAAGGTGGGGATGGAGTTGGGGGATTCGGTTGATGTGGGGGAGTCTGGGTTGGTTATTGTAGTGGGAATTTGAAAACTGTTCAGATACAGATGGCGGTGTGTGATGCTTTATGTACCTCATAAGTTACGGTTGCCGGATCAGACAATAATTCCAGAAATACATTTTCAGAATACCTGCAAGAACGTTTGAAAATAGGTCATTGAATCTTGAATCAGCCCCAACGAAGGTGGACTTGACTCAACATAACAATAACCACAAGTATTTAGTTCACAACAAATCTTATATACAATATGATGTTTTGTGGTTTTAGTGCAATATGTTAAATATCAGTAGCATACTCAACTAAATTCAGTTAGTCTTTTCAAAAAATATATATACTAGTTTTACATTACGATAATGTTGGAATTGAAACACAACACTCAGGAGGAACACTAATTTCTGCATTTGTAAATTCTCATAAAAATAATCAAATTGGAGTGGAGTACCAGACGATATTTGAAAAATCTCCAGTGGGAATCGTTTATTTTAATGAGAAAGGTCTGATCAGCCATTGCAACGAAAGTTGTTCTAATATTCTGGGTTCACCAACAAAAAAAATAGTTGGTTTCAATATCCAGTCATCATTGATCAACAAAAAGTTAAAAAAAACAATTGAAAATATATTTTCGGGTAAATCCGGCACCTTCGAGGGCGAATGTCTCTCAACGATAACCGGAAAAACATTAACTATCAAGGTTAATTTCACGCCAATTTTGGATCAGGATGGTTCGCTACTTAGTGGCATAGCCATTTTTGAAGACGTGACACAGCGCAAACAAGTGGAAGAAACAATTCGCATGAAAGAACTGCGCTTTACAACGTTGCTTGAATTATACCAAATGCATAATACTCCAATACATGATATTGCAGAGTTCATTATAAAAACGGCTATTGAACTTACAGGCAGCAAAATTGGTTATCTCGAATTTTTGAATGAGGATGATAATGTACTGGAAATGTACTATTGGCCAAAGAACACCTTCAACTTATCTCGTTTTGAAGATGAAACATTTGTACATCCGATCAGATCGACTGGATTGTGGGGGGAAGCAATAAGGATGCGCAATCCGGTAATTGTAAACAGGCATTACATATCAGATGAAACTGATGAGATCAGCTCAATATTCAACAAAACCTTAACACGTCATGTCATGGCGCCCATAATTGAAAATGATCAGACAGTTGCCATAGCATGTGTAGGTAACAAAGATTCAGACTATGATGAATCGGATGTTCACCAGTTGACATTGTTTATGGAAGATGTGTGGAAAGTTTTACAGTACATGCACAAAAACTACATACAGAATAAATCCTTGAAGATGAACAAGGTGCTCGATTCAGTCATGAGTTCCAGCCCAGCTATTGTCTTTTTGTGGAGACCTGAAAAAGACTGGCCAGTAGAATATGTGTCTGAGAATATTTCACAATTCGGCTACAATGTAGATGATTTCATGTCCGGCAAGATGATATATGGTGACATCATCCATCCGTCAGACCTTGATAGGGTCCGTACAGAAATGAACAGGGCTTCGAACGAAGGTTTCTCTGATTTCAGTCAGGAATACAGAATATTGACCAAATCCGGCGAAGTCAGGTGGGTTGATGAAAGAACATTGATCCATAATAATGAAAACGGAATACTGGATTATTTGCAAGGTATTATTGTTGATATTACTGAACGAAAGCAAGCTAACAACTTTATGCGCATGGAATATGACCTCGATAACGCTATTGGCGATAAATGGAACCTGCAGGATGCATTCGAAAGCATACTTGATTCCGCACTTGAGACCAAAGCAATAGATAGCGCGGTCATATATCTTGTTGACGAGCGCAGTGGAGATTTTGAACTTGTGGCTCACCGGGGTGTTTCTGAACGCTTTGTGGAATGTGTTTCCAATTTTTCACAAAATACCCTCATGGCCAACTTTTTCATGACCGGCTATCCAGTTTACAAGGATTTTTCAGATATCAGTTTCATACTTCCCGGAAAAGATTTAAGTTTTGAAGGACTAAAAGCTATGGCATTCCTACCAGTGCACGACAACGATGAACTTGTTGCTGTCATCGCTCTTGGATCCCATGAACATCTTGAGATCCCTGCTAATTCCAGGAATTTAATAGAAAGTATTGCCAACCTGATCGCCGTCATAATATCTCGCATGAAAAATGATTCCGGTATCCAGAAAAAGACGAACAATATGCGTTCACTACTTGATACACTGGATGAAATGGTTTTCATCATCGATGTAGAAGGTAAGATATTGCACACGAACTCAGCATTATATGAGCATCTTAACTATTCAGACAAGGATATTTTTATGAAAGATTATCATCTATTATATCCACAGGGACAAGATGACTCTGTGCTCCCAAAACTTGATGAGATCATCGATAAAAGATCATCTTCATGTGACATCCCCCTTGTCAGCAAAGAAGGAATACATATTCCTGTAAAAACTAAATTTACGAAAGGTGATTGGGGTAACAAAGAAGTTCTGATTGCCATTGCCTCGATTGTAAAATATTCAGAACTTGACCGGGATGTTCAATAGGTAAATTGGTTGTTTTGGCACAGTCAAATTTTTCAAATCATTTTAGAAACCAACCTGCATATACGCCCAATTAACTGCAGGAGACACTCATTTCCTGCGGAGTTAAGTGCCTGCTACATCTATAGGGCGTGCAGGGTGGGGTTGCAGACCAGTAATCAGCTCTGCAGTGAAATTTTGTACAGTCTTCACTGGAACTCAACTTTGGCAATTGCAATTATAGTTAAAAACGTAACTTTTATAATTTATTACCCCCATGCATATTTTTATGGCTCGACCAGAATCAATCAAAATTGAACGACATATGACTGCTGAAGAAATAAAAAAGAGAATAAAATCTCTAGAAAAGGACACAAAAGTCATACAAAGATTGTATTTCGTAAAATATCGATATGAAGGAGTTAGTGTCGAGGAAGCAGCTAAACGTGTAGGTATATCAAAACCAGTTGCATATATTTGGCAAGACAGGTGGAATGGAGAGGGATATGAAGGTTTAAAACCAAAATTCGCAGGAGGAAGTCCATCAAAACTCACCGATATTCAAAAAAATCAATTAAGTGAAATGTTAAAAAAACGAGATGATTGGGCAACAGAAGAAGTGCGGGAGCTTATTTCAAAGAAGTTCGAAGTTGTTTATACTTCAAAACAGATTAGGGGATTGAGAGTCGGCATTTACCTCCCCCCATTTTGCCTATAAAGAAGTATGAGTGCCAAATTTCGCCTATAAATTTGTTATTCCCCTTCTTTAGTCAACCACCTGAAGTTCTTATCAGATCTGATCTTCCCACAGAAAAATCTGTAATTGCAGTCAGCAATGTAGTAATCATTGTAATTAACATGTATAATTCTGCTTCAGTTTCGCCCCTGTTTGACATTCTGTCACGCCGGTATCCCCACTTATCGTTACTAAACTGCCTCTCGGACTCAGTTCTTCGATTAGCGATTCTCTCCAGCACGCGCGGATCAGTAATCCCCACGTAATCTGGATGAAATGTTTTTCCTTTTTCAGTTTTAATAAGTTCCTTATTTTGCACTGGCATTGTTTTTGTGATGTATACCCTGTCTGTTATGGGATGATGTTATGGACCAGTCGAATTTTCAAGTTATTTTTATTTGACGTCGATTAATTTCAAAAAGAGCATGTTCTGAAAAAAGAATGCAAATTTATTCATATCTTGGATTTGAAAGAATCTTGGATTTGCATAATAAAGTTAATAATGTCTTGACAATATTAATTCTGCATGAAAACGGTTTGTATTTTAGCCCAAGTTTGACAGTTACAATTATTAACACAAATGTTCTTAGTTTTATTTTGTGTGAAAATATATGGCAAAAATTGATGTTATTTTCAGAAGCTAGATTGACGCCATAGTTTTGAGATCATGGATCTCCTTATATGGGGTAGATTCAATTCATTTTTCAAAATTCGGAAAGTTAATATAAGGTCATAGCCTTATAATGCCTTATAATAAGGTTCCAGCCTTATAATTACGTCAAAGTGGAATCTCCATGGTAGATGATAAAATATTCGCAGTTTTAACTGGTGATCTAGTAGGATCATCCAGATTTAAAACAGGAGAACAGCGCAGTAAGGTTCTTTCTGTCCTTAAGGATTCATTCGACAAGATAGAACCGCCCAATATAATCGCATCACGATTTACTATTCATAGGGGAGATAGTTTTCAGGGAGTACTGCACAGTCCGGAGGAAGCACTAAAAGTTGCAATAATTATTCGTGCCAACTTACTATCAAAATCTTTTGGGAAAAAGTTACGCTTGGATGCCAGAATATCGATTGGTGTGGGAAAAATTGATTATTTGCGTGATGATCAGGTTGGTGAAGGTGAGGGTGAAGCTTTTAGGAATTCGGGATTAGAACTTGACAAGATGAAAGGAGAACAACACATAACAGTAAAAACTCCCTGGGACGAAATAAATGAAGAACTGCAAACAGGTTGTGCTCTGCTTGATGCGTTAATCAATCGCTGGACAAAAGAACAAGCTGAAGCAATAATATATCATATTCAGGGGTATAAACAAGAAGATATTGCAAAAAAATTGAACACAAGCCAATCTGCGGTATCCCAGCGTCAGGGGATAGGTGGTGCTTGGGCAGTTCACCTGTTTTTTGAGCGCTTCAAACTAATTGTCAAACATAAGGCTAGGGACTTATAATCATTTAATATAAGGCTGGGGACTTATAATGTTAACACAAATGGAAATATCGTTACTAATTCGTTTAATAATCTCTCATCTACTTACTGATTTTGTATTTCAAAGCGATTCATGGATTAAACAGAAGTATAAGGATGGCTGGCATTCAAGATATCTTTATGTACATGGCGCAGTTGCAGGAATTCTGGCATATCTTTTCTCTGGTCTTTGGAGTTTAATCTGGATCCCAGTCACAATTGCTGCCACACACATCATAATTGATGGGGTAAAAACAAAATTTGATGATAACATCAAATCATTTTCATTCGATCAACTTGCACATTTTGCAGTTATTTTTGCTATCTGGATATGGATGATGGCCCCAAGTTTTGAAGATATGGCAGTTTTGAAACAGGCAGTTTTGCCTGGAATAGAAATTTGGATAATAATAACAGCTTATTTAATAGTTATCTGGCCAAGTAGTGTGTTAATCAGTAAGTTGACTGAAAAATGGAGACGGAACGTCAATGAAGATGGAAACTTAGAAAATGCAGGAAGATGGATTGGCAGATTGGAACGTTTTCTAATTCTTACCCTTGTCCTATTGCATAAATATGAAGCAATCGGTTTGTTGGTAACTGCAAAGTCAATTTTCAGATTCAGTGAATCAAGAAACATAGGGGAATATGTTTTAATTGGAACTTTGATTAGTTTTGCTATAGCAATCGTAGTTGGGTTAATTGCAAATATGTTTTTATGATGTAGCGACTGAGATTTGGATCGGATTTTGATTAGCTCGACCTCAAGTTATGTGCTGCAGCTAGAAATGAATCTACAGGGACATGTCAAAGTGCCTGATCGCAGACCAGATTCATGGCTGATTTTCAGGTTCAAGTCTACATTGATTTTGCAAGATATTCTCAAGTAGGAACTCGGCATTAATGAACATTCTGGGTTCATGATATATTTTGTAAATTGTGATCATTTACAATTAGTCGAGTAGCCAAGGGTCGTTGCCGACCCCCAGCCCTCTAAGGGGTTGTAGAAAAATAATTTATCGAAATCAATCCTCTTTTACTAAAATAGAATAATTCCATTTAGAGTGTAAAAAATTGAGTTCAATCTTTAATTTTTCCATATCTTCATCTGAGATTTTAACTCCTTTATTATATTCATTTTGATCCAATCGCGATGACACCGTAAGACCTTTTTTTATCTTTGTGGCACCGATAAGTTTAACGACTGTTTCAAAATTAACGAGCGGTTTCCCCTTCCAATTCATTGTAATAAATGAGAACATACAATGTTCTATCTTGTTCCATTTGCTAGTTCCGGGAGGATAATGACATACAGTTATCGGTATTCCAATTTGGTTCACCAATTCCTGTAAATGAAATTTCCAGCCTTTATTTCGACTTTCATTACTTCCCCCTCCATCAACACATATCATCAATCCTTTTGCATTTGGATAATTTTTTCTTCCAAAAAGAAGCCACCATTGCCTGATGCTTTCAACGGCAAATTCGGAAGTATCATAACTCATTCCAACGTTTACCATTCCTTCATTTCTATTTACATCATAAATCCCATATGGTGTCGCCCTCCCACACCCAAGTGATGGGAAATCATACACATTAACATTTTTGGCCTGCCCTTTTTTTGCCCAGGTTTTTCCAGGTTTTTTGAAATCCCCTATGTTTTCTTTCTTTTTTGTATCAACTGATATTACTGGATATCCTTGATTTGTGAATTCTTTAGCCTGCTCATTTATGTGTCTAAACTGGGCGTCTCTTTCTGGTACTGAAGAACCTTCTATATTTTTCCTATTTGCCTGAAGTGAGTAATCGTTTTCCTTCAAAATACGACCTACTGTATCTGGATCTATTGTATATTTTAGCCTTCTTAATTCATCAGCTATTTTATAGGTTGATTTGTTAGTCCACTTCAGGAGACTCATTGGGTCACCAGCAGTATTTTCTTCCATGATTTTTTCAAGATCATTAATAATTCTAGGATCTTTCTCTTCTACCTTTTTTCTCCCCCCACCAGGTGCTCGAAGTCTTTCTGGAGGTTGAAGTTTCTCAGAGGTTTTTAGTTCATCTATCCCTTTGCGAATGGTTGAATGGGACAT
>DQIP01000183.1 GCA_020793565.1 Candidatus Methanovorans sp. | reverse complement strand
TATAGGGATGATTTTTTTAGCCGCATTGGTTTTCGGGGATATTGTTTAGATCCTAATCCATAACAAGATGATATTGTGCCGGCAACTGATCGCACGGACCGGGAGTAACGCTGCAAACGTATATCCGGAAGGTCATCCAATGGTTCATTGATATCATGGACCCTGCATAGCATTAGAACCGGCACTATCCAATCGTTCGCTTGTGTCCACTCCACACACATACACTTACGGTACATTACTCAAGTTCTTCCCCTGCCACAACTCCCATCTTCTCATAATCAGCCCCATACCACCTGATGTTACCATATACATCGTAATCCCGCGGGTAGTGTCGCAGCTTTTGGTCCACTTAATAGCCATTCTGGCGCATTTTTGTATAGGTCAGGGATTTCGTGCCAGTGCAAGAATAACGTTGCTGATTTCATTGCTTCTGCAACAACAAGCGGTGTTTCTTTTCCATCAACGCACTCGGCTCGTTCCCGCCATGCCAGCTATATCTTGGTCTCATCTTTACGATATGTGCCGCTTCGGAAGTATCATCCACAATTAATGCAATCCCCCGTTCAAGTCCCATCTTCCTGATGGAATCACCTATGTCTTCCCGCATGTATGTGGGTCGTATCGCTTCAAGCGCCGATATGTCATCCCTTGCAGTCAAACGGTGGCATATCACCACATCGCACTGGGATACCACGTCGGGATGGATCGCAGCAGGACGCTGGGTCGCAAAAATGATGGAAAGCCCTGGCTGGCGTCCTTGCCTGAGCCATTCATTGATAATAACATTCGATGCAAGGGTTTCATTGTCAGAAGGTACGAACAGATGCGCTTCGTCGATGAACATCCAGACCATTGGAATACCTTTTTCCACATCCGTATCTCCCATAACCATTCGCTCGTATGAACGACGGGCTTCAAGCCGCCTGTCATAAATATCCTTTCCAATAATACCAATAACAGCCGCACGGACTGTATGATTTGTTAGCGTGCTCACGTCCAGCACTGACGTCGCTCCGTCGCGTATCAGTTCAGTAACACCTGCACTTTCTGGTTCAAAAACACCCCACGAAATAGCAGCCTTAAAATGATTCTCTGCAGCATTCATTGTAACAATGTCTGAACGTTTGTCTTCCATGATGGCGTCGATCACATCATAAAATGAAAAAGCAGATTGCGTTTGCCTCAGGTTTTCGATAACCCGTACTAAAAGCACACCAAGGGGCGACACCTCGTCAACCTTGAATAATTTGCACCACTCATAGCCACCAAGGTGTGATATCTGGATCGAGAATGGCTTTACATCGATGTGGCGTTTTCGGTACTGTTCAACACTTCCTGTAGGGACGAATACATTCACATCAAAACCCGTGGCCTGCAAACCCCATTCACTGAGTAGTTCGGGCTGCTGCCCATTACCGCGCCCGAGTGTCCAGAATATCCCCATCGTATCAATGACAAGCGATGCGATGTTCTCACGGATATCCGGCTGCAGGAGTGAGAGTTCCTCGATCAGTGTGCCCATTGTATAAGACTTTCCGTATCCTCGCTTGCCACATATCAATATTGCATGCGGTTTGAGCGCATCCAGTGCAACATGGGAACCCGTTGACCTGTCAAGCGCGAGATACTTTCCAAGGTGTAGAATACCGATGTCGCTGTCATCGTTCCTGCCAAGGACATAGCGTTTTTTAACAACGCCTGCAGTAAAAGAATCTGTCAATGTTTCCATGTATTTGAATCATTCACCAGATATATATGCCTTTATGTTAGTGTTAATTTGTAAAATTATGACACCGGATCAATTCAACCACATGGGAGGATTTCCACATACATGTCTTTTGTAATATATATTGTAGTGTTTAATATGTGATATACATGCTGGTTTTGCACAGGATAACAGCAGTGAGCACAGTACATTCCGGTACCTGCTATTTCGTAAAGTCATTCACATTGGCAGGATATTTGTACCAATGGTCGCAATGGTTTTCGGGAAAAACTATGCGATTGGCCTGGTATCCTGTTTTATATTGCTGTTCCTGTTGCGGTGTTTGTTTCAATGATGGTTGCCCAGTAAGTGATCGGACGAGATAATCCTATATATTATAGACTACGAGATAATCCTTGCTGTGCTCGGATTACATAATTCGTGTTTGTTTAGATGGTTTCGATAAAATATCGATGCACAGCCCATATATCCAGACCCTGTGCAGCAATCCCGCCGCAGGCGGCGGATTCCAAACATCACAATAAATATACCTCTGTCTAATGAACCTCAACATTATTAATAATATTAGTGTGTAAAAACGCTATGTTGCGTAATCACATATTTATGCCATAAGTAAAAATGCTGCGAAAAAGTTTATATCGTTCGCGCAAGTGATTTGGGAATATGCCGCTTGCATAGGATTGTCTCGGTGTCAAAAAACGCTAAATAAATACCATAATTCTATAAACTATTATACTACGAGAAAAAATATATCATAATTAAAGAGGCTGTCCAATAATTAAGGTATCCAATAATATCGATCCTTGTTTTTGTATTTAAATCCAGGTTTAACCTTCTTTCTCCTGAATTTTTGAATTGCAGGACAACCTCTAAATACAAAAATACGATTGACACAACACAGGTTCAAACCATGATCCATATCCCCCTTGCGACAGAACATAGAAATAAGCAGATGCTTTTGTTGTCAGCAGGTACATTCTGCATCTTTTTGGCAATGCTATCACTTATTCCGCTGCTGCCTGTTGTTTCAGATGAACTCCATATTTCAAGATCCAGTCTTGGCTGGGTGGCGGGCGTGTTCATGATTTGCATGGCATTTTTGCAGATCCCATTTGGCTTGCTCTCTGACAGGTTCGGTAGAAAGTGGATGATCGTTGTCGGAATCTTTGTTTTTGGAGTCGGTGTGGCAATACTTTCCGAGTCATACAGTTTTATATCACTTCTTACGGCAAGAGCAATATCTGGCGCAGGTGCTGCAATGTTCTTCCAGACGTCATTCACGATGGTTGGGGATATGTATGATTTTCACGAGCGTGGAAAGGGCATGGGCATTCTGGCAGTAGCAACGGGTTTTGGCACGGTTTCAGGATATTCCGTGGGAGGTGTGCTCGGTGAGTTGTATGGCTGGAGAACGATTTTTATGTGGCTTGCAGCATTTGCATTTCTTGTTTCGCTGCTTTCAGTCCAGTTGCACGAAACAAGATCGCAGTCACATGATAAACATACTTCCGGAAAATTGCTGTATCTCTCGCTTGACCTTTTCAGGACAAGGACAATAGTGCTTGCAACCCTTGTAGGTATGCTCTGCATGATGGCGGTTGTCGGGGCATCCTATATCCTGCCATTTTTTGTACTGGATTCAGGAATATCGACCGCATCAACAGGACTGTTATTCATACCTTATGCGATCATAAGTTCACTGGGCGCGTCATCGTGTGGCTGTCTTTCGGATATAGTTGGCAGGAAAAAACCTCTGGTCATTGTAACTTTACTTGGCGGCACCGCTCTTCTTATATTTTCACATGTACCTGCTTCAACGTGGTTGATCGGAGCCAGTTTTGCATTTGTGGGACTCTGTTTTGGCCCTGTGGTAACACTATCCACAATGATCCTTGTGGACGAGGTTGTAAGAACCGACACAAGAATACTGGCAACAACAATGGGCACCTTCAATATGGTACGATGGCTTGGAGGCGCACTGGGTCCTGTATTGGGAGGCGTGTTTCTTGATGTCTATGGTGCAAAAACAGCGTTTATGGTGCTGGCAGGGATGATATTCCTGGCTGCGGTTTTTTCGGTTGGATTGCGGGAAGATTAGGGTTCAAGATGTTTGCATTTCCATCAAAATGTCATTGGCTTACTTATCCCGTATTCCGGCGATAAATTCCTCGGTCATATTGAACGCTTCATCATCCGTGTACTGTTTGGCAGGATGCTTCATAAAGTATGCAGATGGCGAATACAGGACACCGCCAATCCCCCTTTCAAGTGCAAGTTTGCAGCATCTGATCGCATCAACGACCACTCCTGCGGAGTTGGGAGAATCTTCGACCGAAAGGCGTAGTTCAATATCCATTGGCACATCCCCAAATAGTTTTCCTTCCATCCGGAGGAAACATACCTTATTGTCCTTTTGCCATGGTACGTAATCACTTGGTCCTATATGGATATTATCATCATCAAGTCTTTGTGCGGTAACAGACTGTACCGCCTCTGTCTTTGAAACCTTTTTCGAGGCAAGTCGGGTTCGGTTTAACATATTGAGGAAATCTGTATTTCCGCCTGTATTGAGCTGGTATGTCCGTTCTAACTTGACCCCTCTCTTGCTGAACAGGTTTGCAAGGGTGCGATGTGTAATAGTAGCGCCAAGTTGGGCTTTTATATCATCGCCTATTATCGGTATGCCCCTGTCTGCGAACCTGTTGGCCCACGCAGGGTCGCTTGCGATAAACACAGGCATGTTATTTACAAATGCCACACCTGCTTCAAGTGCGCATTCGGCATAAAACCTTGTGGCTTCTTCAGAGCCTACAGGAAGATAATTCAAGAAGACCTCTGTTTCGGATCTCTTTAATTCATTCACTATATCTTCTTTTGATGGCTCATTTCCATTGGCAAGTACAAAAGAGTGTTTTTCATCGTAATCGTTCATGTGGTTTGCCATACCATCCAGGACTTTACCCATTTTCACAATGGTTGAGGTTTTTTGGATATCCTCACAAAATACTGTAGTACAGTTGGGCAACTCAAATATCGCATCAGCAACATCCTTTCCAACTTTCCTCTTATCAATGTCAAATGCGGCAACAATTTCTATATCACCTGGCGTGTAACCGCCAATTTCCCAGTGCATCAAACCAATTGCATCACTGCTGTCCTTGTTCCTGTAATATTCAATACCCTGAATAAGTGAACTCGCACAATTTCCAAGACCCGCAATCGCAATTTTTATGTTATCCATAAATGTGTCCCCATTTTAAAAAATTATTATTCAATATAATTGTAATTTCAACTTGTATTTTGATTACTCACTGTTTTATAAAAGATTTCCTAAATCAACGAATTATGGTCTAATTTAAGCAAAGCGGGATTGGATATGTGGTATACAATAAGTCGAATAACGTTTTAAATCTTACTATGATCTGCTGTGGAAAGTTATATAAGTGTCAAGTTGAATCATTTGTTAAGCGTTTTAAACATTGTTTCTATCCAAAAACGGGGTATTGAATTAAAGCAAAGTGATCAATCGTAAGTAGTTAGAATCCGAAATATCCCATAAAGTGGAGGGCATATAATGGAGACAAACGAAGGAACAGTTGATAGGGTTGTTAGAATTGTACTTGGACTTGTGCTGATATACGTGGGTGTTGCCCAGATTGTAACTGCGGGTATCTTGACTTATATCATTGCAGTTGTTGGTTTGATAATACTGGTTACAGGCGTGACCGGACATTGCCAACTTTATACATTTGCAGGAATTAACACATGCACGATAAAAGATAAGTAATGCAAACAGGGGACACATATGATGGATGCACTAAAAGAGATATCCGGTATTCTTGAAGAACTTGAAACTTTTGATGATGTGCTTGAGATGGCAATTTTCATGGAAGAGCAGGGGCGAGAGTTCTATCTTGAAAAAGCGTTAAACACCAAAAGTGTGGAAACGGTTGAATTGTATAATTATCTGGCAGCAGAAGAAGCAAGTCATGCTGATCTCTTGAGGAAATGTCTGAAAAATATAGACAAAGGTAAGATAAAGGATAATCTGGTGCCCGACATCAAATCCGAAAGGCCACATTTTAAATCTTCATTTTCGATGGAGTTCACGAATGACCGTCTTGGTGAGGTTGGTGTGCTTCTAGCAGCGCTCCGTCTTGAGCGAAAAAGTGAGTATTTCTATAATGAACTTTCAAAACGTGCCGATAATAAAAGCCAGCATGAGAAATTTGATAAACTCGCATCTGTCGAGAGAGGGCATTATGAACTGATAGATGGTTTTCTTGAAGATTCCACACAATTCAGGATGCAGACATAGATTTTATTAAATTTATTGGGGGTATGAAAGTGAAAAATGAATACAATCCGGTAAAATTGGCTAAAGGCGTGTACTGGGTAGGTGTGGTTGACTGGAACATCCGTGATTTTCATGGTTATGTGACACCAAAGGGAACTACCTACAATGCTTACCTGATCGTTGATGAGAAGATCGCACTTGTGGACACTGTGGAATCAAAGTTTGCAGGAGAGATGATCAAACAGGTCCAAAAGATAATTGACCCTACAAGGATCGATTATGTGATATCGAACCATGTGGAAATGGATCATTCAGGCTCTTTGCCTGTAATTATGAGATTAAATCCTGATGCTAAGATCATTGCCACAAAACGCGGCAGGGACGGGTTGTGTCATTACTACCATGCTGCAGGATGTAAGGATTGGGATTTCGAGACTGTTGAAACAGGCAGTGAGTTGAGCCTTGGTACCAGGACATTGATGTTCATTGAAGCCACAATGCTGCACTGGCCGGATAGTATGCATACATACATCAAAGAAGATAAGATACTCCTTTCAAACGATGCTTTCGGACAGCATATCGCGTCGTCCCATCGGTTCAATGATGAGGTTGGTGATGTGATGGAGGATGCTGCTGAATATTATGCTAATATACTGATGCCGTTCGGCTCACAGGTACTCAAGTATGTGGATACTGTGAAAGAACTTGGTATTGGGATCAATATGATCGCGCCATGTCATGGTATGATATGGCGAAAAGATCCGGATCAGGTAATCGCTGCTTATGGGCGGTGGGCAAATGCCGGTACTGTACCAAAAGTGCTGGTAATCTACGACACGATGTGGAAAAGCACTGAACGGATGGCAAAAGCAATGGTAAATGGTATAGTCGATACTGGTGTGGATGTGAAACTCTTGAACCTGCGGAAGAACGACTGGAGTATGATCATAAAAGAGGTGCTGGAAACACCGGTGATCGCTGTTGGCTCACCTACGCTCAACAATGGGATGTATCCTTCGGTTGCCGGATTTTTAACATACCTTAAGGGACTGCGACCAAAAGGCAAAAAGGCGGTTGCGTTCGGTTCATTCGGCTGGGGCGGAGGGGCTGTAAAAGCGGTTGAAAAAGAACTGGTTGCTGCGGGGTTTGAGATTATGGAACCTGGCTTGCAGGTAAAGTTCAGACCTGATGAGGATGCTTTGAGAACGTGTCGCGAGATGGGTGACAGGCTTGCAAAGATGGCAGAATTGCCAGAAAGGAAATGATGCTTATCGTATAGAACCAGTACATGACAAAGGAGTGATATATGTGGATTTTTCAAACGACATTGAAACAGAAATATATGAATCGGCAAAGAAGGATGCAGAAGAAAGCGGATATAAATTGAATCCGGATTATGATATTGTTGTAACCGCGATCAAGGCTATCACTAACAACAAACGTGAGAAGGGGCAACCATACTGTGGATGCAGGGCCACGACCGGTGATAAGGAAAAAGATAAAGCACTTATTTGCCCGTGCTCACACCGCGACAGGGATATCGAAAAAAGAGGAGGATGCCTGTGCGCATTGTATGTCGCGTGAAAGGATGATGCCTTTTTGAGGCATAATTTATAGAATTATATGGTGCGAGTTAATTCGACCGAAGGGAGAATTTCCTCGTTTTAGATTAAATATTAGCAAGTTGGGAGTGGGGGGTCGTTTTCCTATGTCGCAGCATTTGCTAAAGTTCAGGTTTTTGTTATCATTGTTATGTTGATAATATCTGAAAATGCTTATTATATATCAAATAAATATGAGAGTGGTGAATTACAATGGAAAATATTAGTGCACATGAATCTGTACAAAAAATGTACAAAAAATTGAATGCTGACGGCATTACGAACACCTTTGACCGTTTTGATGCACAGGGAAATCGCTGTGGATTTTGCAGTAATGGTGTAAGCTGTCGGTTGTGTAGTATGGGACCATGCAGGATAAGCAAAAAAGCAGAATTTGGATCTTGTGGCATCAATGCTGATGCTATGGCAATGCGCAATTTCCTCCATCTAAATATTATGGGGACAACTGCATACACATACCATGCTAAGGAAGTAGCAATGACCTTGAAAGCCACTGGTAAAGGACAGACCCCATTTACTATCAGGGATGAAGCAAAACTTCGGGATTTTGCTAATAAACTCGGTATCAAAGGCGAAAAGGGATTTATTGGTACTAAAGAACCGAAAATTAATGAACTTGCAGTAAAGGTTGGGGATGCCATGCTCAAAAGTATCCATGCGGATTCTAATGAACCGCTGGATATGGTCGAACTGTTTGCACCGGAATCCCGGATAAAAGTGTGGAAGGAACTGGGCATTATGCCTGGCGGACCTATTGAAGAATCCATGGATATGACATCCTGTGCCATGACCAATATCGATGGTGATTATGTATCCCTTGCAAAGAAGGCACTGCGCATGAGCATTGCAACCATTTACGGTTCACAAGTTCCGCTGGAACTTGGACAGGATATCCTGTTCGGTACGCCAGCACCACATGAGCATGATGTGGATCTTGGTATTATTGATCCCGGGTATGTGAATGTTGTTGCCAATGGCCATGAACCGTTCATTGGTGCTGCATTGATCGCGGCTGCGCACAAACCGGAGAACCAGCAAAAAGCAAAGGACCTCGGAGCAAAGGGTTTGCACATCATAGGTTCGATCGAAACAGGGCAGGAATTGATGCAGCGTTTCGAAAAGGACGATGTGTTTGTTGGTCTTACCGGTAACTGGCTCAGTATTGAAGCAGCACTGGCAACTGAGGGTATCGATGTGTTTGCAATGGATATGAACTGCTCACCGCCTGCACTTGGCGGATATCAGGACAAGTACAATGTCACTCTCGTTTCGGTATCTAAACTTGTTGCTATGCCTGGTGTGGATAAGCAGATCATCTACAAGCCTGAAAAGGTTGAGGCACAGGCGCAGGAATTGATAGATCTTGCTTTCGAGAACTTTAATAAGAGGAAGGCAGCAGGGCTTGTTACAAACGACCTGCCAGTGCAGAAGACCTTTACCGGATTCTCCGGCGAAGCGATAGTCGGTGCACTTGGCGGTACACTTGACCCGCTGCTTGATGTGATCAAGTCAGGTGACATTAAAGGTATAGTGGCACTTGTGAGCTGTACTACATTGAAGGATAGCGGACAGGATATCAATACCATTGCCATTACAAAGGAACTCATCAAGCGCGATATTCTTGTTTTGAGTGCAGGTTGTGGAAACGCCGCTCTTCAGGTTGCCGGACTTACTACTACCGATGCACAGGAACTTGCGGGTGAGAAGTTGAAAGCCGTATGTGAATCACTCGGAATTCCCCCGGTCCTGAGTATGGGTACCTGTACTGATACTGGCAGGATTATCAACATTGTCACAGCAGTTGCGGATGCACTCGGGGTTGACCCATCACAACTACCTGTGGCTGTTACCGCACCTGAGTACATGGAACAGAAAGCAACCATTGACGGCGTGTTCGCAATTGCATACGGCCTGTACACTCATGTGGCACCGCTTGCACCTGTGGGCGGGGCACCGAACCTTGTGAAACTCCTTACACAGGATGTGGAAGGCCTGATCGGTGGAAAGTTGGCGGTTGAGACCGATATGGTTGAAGCTGCTGATGGAATCGAGGCACATATTATGAAGAAGAGGAAAGCACTTGGGATTTAGGCAAGCCTGAATATTTAAGTAAGCGATCATGATATCCGTGACTTATTAATTGATCCTGGATAGATGGATCGTGACAAAAAAGATTTAACGCAGAGAGGCACATGGGAACTTATTTTTCTATGCTTGCCTCTGTATTTTTTCAAATTATTTTATGAAATAATGAAAAGTACCAATTGCTGTAGCCAATAAAATAATTCCTTATTTTTGGGTTTAAATCTATATTTACCTTGTTTTCCCTGAATTTTTGAATTGCAGGACAGTCTCTATAATTTGGTATTTCTCATAGGGGGCTTGAGAGTCGAACCTGATTACCCTCCTTTTCACCCACACAAGCAGATTATCACCCATTTTAGCCAATAAATTTAGTATATCCTTTAACTTGACTTTCAAAGATGTGGTAAAAAGCAGCATCAAGCGACCCAATCACCGTATGGCCTAGCAAAACATAAACCCTTATGCTATCGATTTAGTTAGTTATCCATAAATTCTCCCAAATTCAACAAAGAGAACAATCTGGCTTGTTTTACGTCCATTTCTTCAACAATCATCTCAACTTTCCCACTTGCATTCTCCTGCACAAGAGCAAGCCGTATGTCATTTAACTCTTCCACAAGCCGCTTAATGCTTAAGTCAAGGTGTTTGCATCTCCATGCCAAATACCTGTAGAAAATCATACCTGTAATACACAGAAAAATATGTACTCTGATATTGAAATCCGTATGGTGGTTAACTGGTCCTATCGGAATGAGAAGATGATCGTTTAGCAATTTGAAATCATCCTCGACAAGATATTTTTGATTGTAAGATTTTGCAATCTTCTTAGAATGCCATGTATGCAGATCAGTAAAGACTATAGTCTTTCCAAAACCAGCATAACGCATCTTTTCCCCCTTTTCCTTGATCCAGACCTCCAGAGTTGGTTTTTTCTTGCCTTTTGGTTTCCTGCCAACTTTATGTCCTATTATTGATCTGAAATCCTTTCGAATAATATCATTAACCTCCCTCTCCACGCTGCTTTTATCTCTTTCTTTTCCCCTGTTGCTCTGCAACCTTCTCTTCAGATCCTCAAGTTTATTCAACATTTTTACCTTGCTGTTCTCATAACTTTTCTTCTGTTTTTTGTACGAAGCTTCACTATAAAGAACAACAGCAGTAAACTCCTTCCCAAACAATTTGTATTTTGTCCGGTAACCATAGATTTTGTTGTTTTGTGGGTTTGTGTACAAATATTTATAACCATCAAGCGGCACCTTCAAAAGATCTTCTGCCTGGTTGTGTTTTGCAGAAGCTATCACATGCATTTTTGATAACACCTTGTCAATATTTGTTTAGGAGTTGTTACCCTTATCAAAAACCAGAATCATGTCTTCAGTTGTTATTTTAAGATCGGTCAATCTTTTAATAATTATGTCCATCAATTCAGGGAATATCTTTGAATCATGTTTGTTCCCCTCGTAGACTTCATGCATGAATGGGACATTATCTTCTGATACGGCTAACCCCATGCATACTTGTTTCATGTGATTTCTGTACTGTTTGTTTTTCCCGTTTTGTGGCAGTTCTTCACCTTTTTTTATGTAGTTGAACCAGTTGGTTTCATCGAGAAAAAGCATTTGGGGAGTTAGACCTTTCTCGATAAGCACTCTGCAGAGATCGTCCTCTATTTTTTGACTTGTTTCATGATCTACATACTTGTAGTGATTCAAAAAGTTCTGACAGGTAAGCTTGTGAGGGAATTTCCACAGTAAATTCAATGAGGATTTGTCAAACCATTTCTGCATGGCGTTTTCTGATAATGCTCCATCGCATCTTCCAATGATGTTTAAGAGGAGATATTCACCAACTGTCAGACCTTCGATTTTCTTTTTGTTGGTGTGTTTGTTTACGGTTTCAATGAAGTTCAGTTCCTCGGATATGGAAAGAAGGGCTGCTGTTTTTCCGTATTGGAATGATTTTAGTTTGATGTATGGCAATTCTGCTGCCTTTTCTTTTAGTTCTACAATCTTTTTCGCAGTACCAAGATACTTTTGCCATATTTGTTTGGGTTTTCCATCAACTCTTGCCATTTCAACGGCATACCAATAGATGTGACCTTTGATTATTTTCTTTTTCAATGAGACCATGGATTATAGTTAGGCTTACACCTTTATATACATATTGTTATGAAATCCATGGCAGCATAAGCAATAATCTGATTTAAAAAGTTAGGCCATACAAAATGAAATTTAAAGGTGGGCCTACTGCTTCCGATTTTCAGGAGAGATTTGTTGGGATTTTACGTTTCTTTGAAAGTCAAGTTCAAGTTATGGTCTCATAAAATGCCCGGTTACTTATTGGGTATGTTCAAATCCAATCTGCAAAAAACATCATCATGATACATTAGTAGGTGTCACGGAATCAGCAAATTATGAGACTTTTTATTATATCTGAAATGGTTTGGAAAACCGCGGAGAGCGCAGAGAAAAACAACGATCCTCTGCGTTCTCCGCGTCCTCTGCGGTGATTTTTTTTGCTACGATCCATTTATCCGGAATATATTAAAAAGTCTCCTAACTAAATCGATAGCATAAGGGTTTATGTTTTGCTAGGCCATGCAGCGATTGGATCGCTTGATACTGCTTTTTACCATATCTTTGAAAGTCAAGGTAAACATGAGATATTCCAACTTATCCATATCCGGAAAAAACAAATGAGGTTCAAGAAACCTCATTCATTTCGATTTACGCAACAGCTGCACCGCAATCAACATAACCATTAGGCCAGTCAATAATCCAAACCCAGAAATACCATCATTGTCATCTCCGGATACCGTTGCAACGCTTGCGGTAGAATTATCTGTGGCTTTTATTGCAATGGGATCAATACTGGGTTTTCCTGAACTGGTATCAATGTCATTGTTTCCAGTGTGCTTGATCTGATTATAGTTGGTATAATCAAATAATTCTGCGGAATTGACCTTAAATGGATTTGAATCATTTCCATTGTATGCAATATTGCAAAGAACTACAGTATTGCTATGAGCTGTATTTACGTCCCATGCTATAACCTGCACTAAGCCTGCTTTGTTGTCTATATCCCCGCTCTGCACCGTAAGGGCATTATTTCCATCCCCCGATGTTAATCCTGTAACCTCTGCATCGGATACAATATATTTTATATTGACATCACATGAACCAAGATTCTTTATATCCTTAACAATCAATGATACTATCTTAGATCCATCATCCAGTACCTCAACGTCTCCAAAATACAATTCAGGCTCTGCAGACACAGACTGTGTTAATATCATCAAAATATAAAGTACACAAAATGATATTGTTAATGTTTTCATATTTAAATCAGCAAAAAAAAGGCATCCGTAAGGATGCCTTATGGTGCTGCCTCTTTTCCTACCAGGTATTTTGCCAGATAGAGTGCATCTGCAGAAGTTATCTTTCCATCACCTTTTGCAGGAGATATATCACTTACAAGCAATGAAGGCATGGATTCTTTACCTACCAGGTACTTTGCTATGTATAGTGCATCTGCAGAATTCAGATCCCCGTCCCGAACAACATCGCCTCGCAAGAGTACAGTTAGTTCGATTACTGAAGTGTTCATATTGTTGGCTTCGTCTGTTGCAGTAACAACCAGTTCATGATTCTGGTTAATACCAGCAGTAGCAATTGTCGCTACAGTCCAGACATCTGTGCCATCGATTCTATCCATGACCTGATTATTTAAGCCTCCGATCGGTGAGAGATCAATGATGACGTTCACAACACCAGATCCACTATCAAATACAGTTGTATTCAATACTGTTACATCCGTACCCGGTGCCCTGGATCTGCCGTTATTGTTCAGGATCACATCCGGAGTAGCAATTGAATCTGTTATCACCGGCGGTTCATTGTCAATTATACTGAATGTTCCATTGGTTACACTGTGTCCGACAACACCATATCTGGTATAATCGATCAATTCTGAAGAATTGATAGTCAGTAGTGTTGAATCCGGATATTC
>DQIP01000184.1 GCA_020793565.1 Candidatus Methanovorans sp. | reverse complement strand
CAAGTGAAGAAACTGAAGGCTTTAGGCGAAATTAGGACGGGCTGAATAGTTACGATTTTTTGTAAAGACCCCGCTCCTCGGGAAGATAACCTATCCTGTCCTTTGAAGCGCGGTCAAGTGCACCACCAAAGAGATCGATGCTTCCGGAGTCCGGTCTTATGATATCGAGAAGCATCCTGAGGATTGTGGTCTTCCCGGCACCGTTCGGTCCAAGGAGCCCGAATATCTCACCCTGGTCTACTGAAAAGGAGACATTGCTGATGACCCTGGTCCTGTCAAAGGATTTTGAGACCTGATTGAATTCTATGATTTTCATTGTGATCATACGTCCTATATTCAATCTTTCAAAGGTTTTGTCGTATTAAAACATGTCGATATAAACGGTTTTAAGTATAATAATACACATATTCGATGATTAATCGAAATACATGTTCCTGCATTGGTAGATGAATGATTCCGACCTCGCCTGGTTTGTATGAATGCTGATTATGCCACCTGAAAGTAGGTAACATACCAAACAATTTATTCAACATATGATACTACTTATAGAATGCCATTTGTGGTCATCAGGGATATTTCAAAGTAGATATTTGCAGCAGTCTCCGAAGTTTTATTAGATCGATGCCATATCTTGAAGCCTACTAACGAAAAACACATATAAGTCGCTTTACTATAAGTGGAACCATACGAGAAAATTATTTATACGGTCGGATTAACTCGGACTGCATAATCCTATGGATTATATACTACGAGAAAATCCTCCTACGGTCGAATTAATCCGGACTACATAATTCCATAAATATTATATTATAAAAAACCGAAAGGTGAGTTCAATGGACGAGTTGGAAGCGATCAGGAAAAAGAAGATGGAACAAATTATTAAAGCCAGGGAACTTGAGTCTTATCCAGGCAAACCGGTCATTGTTACAGATGCCGATTTCAATCAATTTATACTTAAGTATCCATTGGTTGTGGTGGACTGCTGGGCAGAGTGGTGCGGACCATGCCGTACGCTTGCACCGATCATTGATGAACTTGCTGTTGAATACAGGGGAAAGATCGTATTTGGAAAACTTAATACTGATAACAACCGTACAACTGCAATGCAATACAGGATATCGAGCATTCCTGCGATGCTTGTGTTTAAGGACGGTACATTCGCAGGCCAGATAATCGGTGCGGTTCCAAAGCAGCATATCGTGCAGCAACTACAGCCCCTTATGTAAAGCGGAAGTGAATTAAATGTCAAAACCAAGAATCGCAGATAGTCCGACAATACGGCTTCTTGATCTTAAAACAAAACCATACTTTATTGTCGCATCCGTAGAAGTAGGAAATACTACTACCAAATGCATCTTAACAGCTACAAATATGGAAGATGGGAAAACAGGACATGTAACCAAAGTCGTAAAGATGACAAGGGATGTACGCAATCCTTTGCCAGATGAGATTGTTTTTGGAAGGACCTTAAATGGTATAGAACTAACACGTGAATCCGTTTCAGAACTTGTACGTGATACTCTAATTGAAGCTGTGAAAAAAGCAAATCTTGATATTAAGACCGACCTGAATTTTGTTGTACGCTCAACCGGTGTAGTTGCAGGTTTTAACATGCCTGAAGAGGTTGGTGAGTTCATCAAAGCGCTGGCTGACGGGTGTCTTATAGCAGGAGTCCCGCCAAAGAACATGACGCCTCCAATGTCTATTGAGAACATCCCTGCAAAATTCCAGAAGTTCAGCAAACTCAAACAGGTTGTGTTCGATGGTGCTGTTGCGAGTGTAACTCCTCCAATTGGTGCTACTGGTGTTGAGATCGTTGCAAATGAGATGGAAGGTGAACTTGCAACAGCCGGTATCAAGGAAGGTGCTAAGTGGGCTGATGTTGATTTCAGGAACCCCTGTCTTTCCATGGATTTCGGAACCACGCTTGATGGGCGGATTATCAGCGATGACCAGCCTTATGCAAAGACCATCGGTAATTTCTGCGGTTATGCAGGTGCCATTCCTGATGCCATTATCAAAGGCACACAAACAGTCGATGTAATTCACGGAACAGCACTTGACGTTTTTGATGAGAAAACAACTGATATGCTTACACTTAAACTGAAAGGCAAGATCATTCGCGAGTATGCTAAAAAAGTTCTTGATTACGTTATTATTGAAAAAGTTCCACAAAACAGCACGCGATATGGAAGCGTTCCCGTGAATCCAAAAGCTGCTAGCGAGTTGGGAGTTGTCCTTATCGGCTGTGACGTGGGTGAGAACGGTTCTGATATGGATAAACTATCTGAACTGGGTAGCGAGATACACAAGAAACATGGGCTTAAGATTTTGTTTGCAGTGATCGATGAGGTAATGGCAAAGGTGATCTATCGTCTTGCCAGAGTTGCCTGGGACGAAGGACTTGTGTTTGAAAATACATCCATAGGCATTACCGGAAGAGCAGGGATCAGCGGCAACAAGCCTAAACTTGCATTAAAGTATCTCGGGGAACTCAATACCAATCACAGGATCGATGAGCGTGTGGTTTTTGTAGATGACGGGCTTGCAAGAGGTGCCGCAGTAATGGCACGCTGCATGAACTCACTCGGCACAATACAAAACCCGCTTGGCGGTTGTTCCGGTGGAAAATGTATTCTGGGGCAGAGGATTAAATTGCAGGGCTAAGTTGCGGGAAAAATGTAGAAAAGGGTGATTGGACACACCCTTAAAACAGTTAGTCAAAAAAGAGATTAAACAGATGGAGGCCCTACAAGTATATGGGTCTTTCTGATCTCAACTCTTCTTAGTGGGTAGATGTGTTTTGTCTGCCTGTATATGTTTGCAGACAGTTTTCCGACAATGGCTTCCTCAATAAACTGCTCGAACCTTATTTCAGATGCACGTTTTATAACAATCTTGTTCATCTCTTCCCTGATGCCTTTGATCTGGCTTGTACGTGCTCTTTTCACTGTGAAACATGTCGGTTTAACTGTAATCTTGTAACCGTCCTTTGTGGTGACATCGAGATTTGTATCAATCCTTGATGTCTGGCGTTTTACAATTGAACGAAGGTAATCGGTTGTGATCTCATGACCTATGAAATTTGTGTGCGCAATATCACCCACAACGTCATTGATCTCAAGTTTAAGTTTTATGTTATGTTTTGAGAAATCATTTGTGAGTTCACCAACAGTTGTTTCAACAACACGCCCTATCAAATTATCGGGGTCGCTGGTCGGGGTAAAACCTATCCTGTTACTACCCATGAACTTTGGTATCTCAACGGCATACCATTTTTTTGATTTCCACTTATCTAACTTCCTCTGTACTTTCCGCGCCAATTAATTCCTCCGGTGTTATCGTAATGTTAATGATCCGTTAACTTTTGTTAACGTATTGTTAATGTATCGTTATTATGTATTTAATTAATTCCAATCAATGTTCAATCTTCGGTCATCCGACCTATGAACAGTTATATTATAGCTATTAAATGGCGGTCTATAATCAACATATCGGTATATAAGCAAATCGGTCAAACCTGCAGGACTTTTTATTATCTTCTGGTGATGGCAACATCTTGTATTAATTTTTATAGAATACTCCCCTATTTTTATTATACATAAAACAATGATGTTTATATAGTATATGACTTATATTAATAGATGTGGTCAAATTAGATCGTTCACGATGTATTGAGCCGTTCCGGTTAATTTAACATTGAATAATTATAGGTAAAAAGTATTAACATGCCAATTGATCCAATCTGTAAAAATAGAGTACCGGTTACTACCCGCCATATCTCTGATTATGGCGGCAAAAAATACCATTTCTGTTCGGCAGGGTGCAAGAGTAAGTTCGATGAACTTGAAAAGAACGTTATCCGCCTCAAGCGTAACCTGGGAGAAAAGGAACGGATATCATTCGGGAAACTCAGAAAAGAGATTATCAAGCCCGGTATTTGCACACTGTGCGGTGCCTGTGCATCGACCTGCGAATCCATATCGATCGTTGACGGTAAGCCAAAACTGGTAGGACCGTGTACTGCTTGCGGTGTCTGCTATAACCAGTGTCCGAGAACTATTACTACTGAAGAAGGGCTGATCGGACGCATACGTTTTGCTTACAGTGCAAAGACCGCGATCAGTGATCTTAAAGGACAGGACGGCGGAGTTGTTACATCTATGCTTGCATATGCTCTTGAAGAGGGCTTGATAGACTGTGCGATAGTTACTGTCAGGTCTGAAGAAGAACCCTGGAAACCGGTCCCCATCATTGCCCGGACATACGACGAATTGATCCAGTCCACAGGCAGCATTTACATTCACAGTATGACAATGGAAGCCCTGATGAGTTCCATCAAGCAGGGCATGCGGAGCATTGCTTTTGTGGGTCCGGGCTGTAATATCGATGCGGTATACAAAATGCAAAAAAGCCCATACGGTTTTTTACACATGTTCATGAGAGCAAACATCCTGAAGATGGGACTATTTTGCATGGATACTTTTTCCTATGGCGGCATAAAGGAATTTGTTGAAACGAAAGGATTGAAACTTGAAGATATCGAATCTATGAAAATACGCAGAGGGCAGTTCGAATTCGATACTAAAGGGGAGACAAAAAGTTTCGCCCTTAATGAGTTTGATGCCTACCGCAGCAGTTCATGCAAGTTCTGCACAGACCTGACTGCCGAAAATGCGGATATCTCGTTTGGAGGCGTAGGTTCACCACAGGGCCGGACAACGGTACTTGCCCGTTCCGGACTTGGTTATGAGATATTCAACGAAGCCGTAGATAGTGGATATATAAAATCTAAAACTTTAGGGGAAAATGAGATGGAACGGGTGCTCAATCTTGCAAAGATGAAGAAGGTACAGATGTATGCGTTAAACCGCAGGCATGTTCCAACACCATAAATATGAAATACAATACTGTTTTTAAGCGGTGTCGTATTTGCGTATCTTAGAATTGTATGTTTGGATTGCGGATTTGGCAGATCTGGTTTCATCAGGCCTTCTTGAGCAGATTGGAATTGCCGGAAAAGGAACTGCATATATTCTAAGACGACACAAAGACGCCAAAATATATTGATAATTTATGCAGGGGGCGAAAGTTCGTCTACAAACTCTACGGCCTGACTCCCGAAGTTTCAGGCAGTTTGGGGGAAATTAGAAAGCAAAAGAAACCTCCGTGAACAAATGAGGACTCTATTTTTTGGATGTATATTTGATTCGATGAAAGAGAACTGCGAGAAAATCCCCTATAACGTTGGATCAAACTCGACTAATAGTATGAATATGCAACGAGAAAATCCTCCCTACGGTCGGATTAACTCGGACTACATAATCTTATAGATTATATACAACAAAAAAAGGGTGTGAGTGTAAACTCACTTCACAATCGCTTTTGGCGAACGTTTCATGAATCGCCTTTTAGCGCCTGCGGATGTGTATCTCTGCATCGGTCCGGAATGTGCCTTTTCTGCTGCTTTTTTCTCGACCTTGATCGTCCTGCCTTTGCGTCCTTTGATCTTTACCCATTCAATGCTTCCGGTTTTGCCCATTATTAATCCTCATTGTATAATTTGAATAACTTTATTTTTAAATGTTAGTAACTAAAATGTCATGAATCATATTATCTGTTGAGTTCCTTAAAATGTAATGCTTATAATTAAACCTTGCGGGGGGTTCATGTCCGAACTTTACGCCATACTTATACAAACGAACATAAATATTATTGCAGGTAAGGTTATAGTCCGACCGATGACACAAAAAACATCCCATAGGTGATCAAAATTACGAAATCATCCATAAAAGAGCAATTGGTTGAAACCAAAAATGAACTTGAAGAAATGTTAACTTATCCGAACGATAAATTGGCAGGTATCATAAAAGAAGTCGGGTTTGAATGCGACCTTTGCGGGCGCTGTTGCACAAACGAGTTCAATGACCATGTATTCCTGCTGGATAAAGATACGGCTTTATTGAAAAAGATTAATCCCACAGTGCTCAAACCTGCGCCTTATTACGAATTCTGCGACCAGAATGGCAGGTTCTACGTATCAGGTTATGCCCTGGAAACTAAACCCGATGGCTCATGCATATTCCTGGCCAATGGCCGCTGTGAGATATACGACACACGCCCGAACATTTGCAGATTATATCCATACATGCTGCATTATGAGGCAGATGGGGACGGCAACTTTGGATGGCGCCAGATAAGCGGCTTGAACGAGCACGGGAACTATCACGCAGATATCGATGAAGACGAGTGCAGCATGATCGCGGCTGACATAAAGGAATATGAGGCCGGAAATCTAAACCAGAAGATCGAATTCCTGAATGCGGTCGAAGAGTACTTCAAAAAGAATGGATTAAGACATGTCCGGGGAATATATGACAGGGAGATGAGGCGGTTCAAAAAAGGCAGTGAGATTGAGGTGCTTGTGTTTTTTGGTGGGAAGTTTGAGGGTGTGAAGATGATACGGAATTTTGGTTGAGTGAATGTTGTCTTCCGCGCTTTAGTACGGCGCATTTTAACTATGGTAACTTGTCAGGCTCTTCTGTCTGCATCTGTTCTTTATATACCTGGTATGCTGCAAAAAGCGCACCCAGTAGCATAGGTGCAGCGAAAAAACCGGCTATACCGCCTACAAAAGCGCCTCCCAGAAATGCGAGCATCAATAAAAGAGGGTGTATGTTCGATTTTACGCTTGCAAGATATGGCTTAAAGACCAGTTCCGGAGGTGCGTATATCAGAATTGATGCAACGACAAAAAACAGTGCTGCGCTTTCAAATCCCGTATCGAAATAACGTGTGATCGTGAGTGGCAGTATAACCATATAACCGGCAAACATGGGGATTACGGATGCTATGAATATAAGAGTTGCCAGCGCAAGTATGTGCGAAAAACCAAAAGCGTAAAAGACAAACATTGATGTAATGCTGACGAACATTGCAGAATATGCGTTCGCAATGAAAATACCGCTCAGTATTATATCAAGATGATGGAAATAACTTTCAAAAACATGTTGATGTTTATTTGGAGTTAATTCCCTGATGGCATTATACAGTTTGTCCCCATCTGCAAGTAAGAAAAAACACATGACTATGGATAATAATAGGTTTACGAAAAACATTGCGATGCTTTGTGCATATGAAACAAAATCGATCTTTCCGATGATAGGTAGCAATGACGTTGAAACGTCCCATGTCAGTTGGTGGAGTTGATTGGAAATGGTCTCAGGTATGTCGATGTTCCTTATGAAATCGAAGACATCCCCAATTACCTGGGCTTGGTTATTCATTATCCATGTGATCTGGTGAATGATCTCAAGTAAACCACTACCAAGTATGAGTATTACCGGCACGACAATACACATTGTTGCAACAAATGCCCCGATTTTCTTGTGCCCTTTGAACTTTAAGTATATCGGACGTGAAATATATGCAAAAACAAGTCCTAGTACAATACCGTCCGCAAGCGGTAAAGCAATAATGACTGCAATGGCAAACAGGATTGCAACAGCTATGCTTGCTGCTATCTTCCACTTGTACTGTATAAGTACGGATATTCCATCCGGATTATTATATTCCATTGGGCACCTGATTGATTTTCATGATCAATTGTGGTTGCTATAACTGGTACAACAGTATTAATAATTCACTCTTTATGTATGTTGTTCCTGTTACTTTTCAACATTTGTTGACAATACAGCCGGATCCGGCATGAGTTTGTCAAAATACTTAATAACTACACAGGCACCTGTGCATTTCCCACATCTTGTGCACGATTCATTGATGTGCAGACCACTTCCATTCCCATCACTATCGTCAATCCTGATCGCATCGGATGGGCACACCCTGGTGCATATACCGCACTTTGTACATTTGTTCACCCGCATCAATTGTTTTGCACTATCTTTAAAGAGTTCAAGCGCTCGGTCTTTTGTGCTGGCATTTACCAGTATGCTGCCAGTTGCGAACATATTGATGCTGCCATTATCAGTCTCTACCCTCAACATGCCAAGTTCTTTAGAATATATATTTTTTCCAATGATATTCATTACATTTGCAGCATCGATGATAGATACACCATCTACGATGCCTTCAACTGAAAATCCACCTGCCCTGCACGGTGATATGCCTGATGTTACATGTATGGTGAATGTATCCCCGGTTTTCTTTTCCATTGGAATTATCCCGATGCCGAGTTCTCCTGCAAGTTTCAACATTTTAGGGGGCAGTTCTTTCCAGCGCCAGAACCCATGTTCGATGAAATCATTTGACAATCCATTGGCATGCGCCCATTTATACAGGTAATTGTTCCATCGGTCGTACATCTCCGGATGCAATTCGCCCACCCTCTGGTATTCGGCAGATAATGCTGCCGGGCACAGGTAACATCCGACCCTTTCAAATCCCATGTCATAGAGGGGATTGTACGCTAATCCCCGCCAGTGAATGTATAACCACACCTCTATCGCTCTCCAGTCGCGTATCGGGAAGATATTGAGTTGGCCGGGCACGAACGGGTTCATTTCAGATGCAGCAATACGGGCGCGTGAGAATGATTCGTGTTTTCGTTTTCCGTCGATCGTAAGGCAGACTGCGCCTTTGTTTGCACATTCTTCAATGACTGTGCTTGCAGGTGCGAGTTTGCAAACCTTACAGCACCACCTGAAATCCTTAGCAGGTGGACCAAAGTTTTCCAGATGTTCCCAGAATGTATTACCTGCATTGGCTTCATACAAGTTGATGTTGTTTTGTTTGCAGTAATCCCTTGCAAAGTCGATCGTTTCGGGGAATTCAAGACCTGTATTTATAAGAAATGCTTTTAATGGTCTTTTTTGAAGTGCACTTTTTGTAAGGTCAAGTACAACAAGACTGTCTTTCCCGCCGCTGAATGAAACATGTACCAGCAGTTTTTTGTGCTGTTTTTGGTTTGCAATGCCCTTTATAGTGTTCATGGCATTTTTACCAAGTTGCCTGATGTATGGCAGGTTGGCATCTACGACATCGTCCATGTTCGCTATTTTGGAATTCAGGGCAGCAGGGTTGCTGTCGATCTTCTTGATCTTCAGGACGGGGGCTTTATTTTTGATGGAACTGAGATATGCACTGTCAGTATATGCAGTACCAAAACCTGTGAGATTTCCGGATATAATAAAAATTGAATCGCCTTTTTTGATATCGTTCGTGCAGTTTTTGATCTGGTCAAAACGTATGTTCTTGCCGCTGAGATGCTGTTTTGAGCGTTCCATCACAACGGTTTTTTGACCTGTGTGGTTGTGAAGGACCTTTGCACCTTCCAACAGTAGGTCGAATTTGTAATCCATTATTGACAGGTCAAAGCGCAAGATCCCGAAATGCAGACCATCTACAATTACCTCATCGGTCTTGTCATCTCCTGGAATTTTGTTTAGCAGGACTATCCTGTTGCCGATCGGGTCGCAGCCGTATGCTGATAGCAGTTGGCCTGCAAGTATCTTGCGTTCAAATGGTGAACCGAAACGTACATCTGCAGGTTGTGAAAGGTGCACCTGAATGCCTTTATTGTTACAGGTATAGCACTGCGGCCCGATCAGTGGAACATTACATTCATGGCACCAGAATATGTGATCATTTTCGTAAGTGATGGGACGAATGCTATGCCTTTTAATGCTTCCCCGATTTTTTGTTTTCACGGGGATATCCGGGTTGGTGGTTCTTTTTCGTGCACCCGTTCTGGATTTTTTTGGTTGCATTTTGAATAGGACCGCTATATTTCTGTGAAAACAGGCTGATATATGGAGGTGAAACGTACTGAGTGTTTGTTGTTTCCCGTACAATGCTAAATTAAGGCACTCAACAAGCACTGTTTACAGTGTTTCGATAGAAATTCTGTTTTTACAGTGTTTCGATAGAAATTCTGTTTTCACAGTGTTTCGATAGAAATTCTGTTTTCACAGTGTTTCGATAGAAATTCTGTTTTCACAGTGTTTCGATAGAAATTCTGTTTTTACAGTGTTTCGATAGAAATTCTGTTTTTACAGTGTTTCGATAGAAATTCTGTTTTCACAGTGTTCCGATATAAACAGCATCAAAAAAGAATAAGGATCCAATGATCACTTTTTCTTTTTGTTTACTTTTGCAAGTTTTTTCTTTGCATCTTTGCTTCCGGATGAAGCCAGTTTTTCGAGTTCTTCCATTTTCGCTTTTTTCTTAGCGCTCTTTCTTTGCAGATCTTTCTTAGACATTGCCATAGGAATGATACTTTAAGTTTATACTACTTAAATTATTCTAGAATTGTGTAATCTGAGGACACGACCGAATTATGCAGTTGAGCATAATATAAAATATGGTTTCATTCAAACTTGCACAAATTAAGCAAATCAGGACGTAACAATTTCTGGAGAAACTTGGTGTGGAAATGGCTTTTCCATTGCATACTGCATATAATTGTGAAAATGAAATATATTGTAAAGTCTCTATTCTTTTATGTTAAAAGATCAGGTATAAAACACAACATCATGTATGATCGATGGAACGCTTGTGTTTTATTCACTCAGGATATGCTACCGATCCGGTCCGGGATATGATTGGTATGTCACCTCTCCTGATCGTATTTTCCTGCTGACCCAATCCCTGGCATACTGTTTGAACAGGGCCCTGCTTAGTGGTATCAACAACAAGAACCCTGTGATGTCAGTCAGTATTCCGGGCGTAAGAAGTAAGACGCTGCCAACCAGCACCATGACCCCGTCAATCATTGCATCCCCCGGCATCTGGTTGTATGCCATGTCGGTCCGGATGCGGCGCAGTATTCCAAGTCCCTGATGCTTTGCAAGGGCTGCGCCTGCTATACCTGTTATTATAACAATACCAAGTGTTGGCATTGTCCCAATACGACTGCTAAGCATGAGCAGTATGTAGAGTTCCACGAAGGGTACTACTATAAATAGGGCTAACAGTTTTACGAACATGGATATTTCCTCTGCAATGAAATAGGATGCTATGTAATTTCTTTTCAAGATCCGGGCGAATCGATTATCTCAATATTTGTTCCAAAAACAAACCTCAAGCCAGAGTTTAACTTTGTCCTGTATTCCTCCGATTTTTCGATTAATGTTTCCAGGTGTGTTCTTTCTGTTTCCAGGTCGTTTTTGGTGGAACCGATCTTATTCCGGCAGTCAGACAGCATTTTTTCAAACTGGTTCTTCTCTTTGTACACAGTAAGTACGTTTAACTTATCCACTGCCTCTTCAAGGTCTGATGAACATGATTCGTTTTTGCTGCTAAGCGCTGATAAAATTTCCGAATCTCTCAATTTATCAAGCTGCTTAATAGTCGTGTTAATTTTTTGTTGTTTAAGACCCAGGGTACCATCATCAATACGGATCCTGATCTCATCAAGGAATTGGGTAATGTCAGTTCCGAGGATGGAAACCGGGTCTTCCCTTAATGCCATCATGATTTCCACATTCCCATGTGACATTTTATGCCGACCGCTTGTATTCTGTTTTTCCATTCTTGAAAGGACTTTGGACAACGGTGTAAATATCAATCTGACATTGGAATCGATATCTGACAATCGATCTTTAAGTTTGATTACCTGTTCCTCTAACTCGTGCGCCCTGATTATTTCCTCACTTTTTTCCATGTCTTCCAATTTCGACTCAAGATCACGCAATTCATTTTTCAATGATTTGTATTTACTCTCAATATCCGGGATATGTTTACCTGTTTCTTTGATCTGCTTTTTGGTTTCATTAATAACATCCATATCCCCGTACAACCTGTCATATGCATCCAGCTTATCCTTTGCCTCATTGATGGGAGCTATCAGTTCATCAAGTAATGTATCCAGATGGCTAAGATCATCCATCACACTCTTATATCCTTCCGGAAAAAGTGCTTTTGTGTATTGCTGGCTCCGGATCGAATTTTCAATGAGCGCTTTTAAGCCGGACTTGGCACTTGTATGGAATTCATTTGCGCCGGATATAGTGATTTTCTCAGGAATTATAGTTTTGTCGATCAGGATATTCAGGTGTTTTACAACATTGTCCTTGTTCGAAAACCCAGCTTTAGCTATTTGCTTATATGCATCATCAATGGATGAGGCAGCCTCCAGGTACTCTTTGCTTTTGCTAAGATTGCCAAGAGTAACACCAATTTCCCCATACTTTTGCCGGATATGGTGGTGCAGTTCGCCAAATCTCTTTTCCGATTCAATTCTTAACCAGTCAGGAAGTTCTCCGAACTTCAGTGAAATCGTGATCGGTGTTGCTTCTTTTTTTCCAAATATTTTATCAATGAGTCTCAAATATGATCAGGATGAAAAGGTGTTCATATTTTAAAAGGATTTGGAATGACGCTATAGGAATGATTTGTCATGGAAATATGTTCATTGTAACATTAATGAAGCATGATGCTACCGTCTTGTAGGGGATAGTTCACCTGAATTCATAATACCTATATCCTGTGTCGCTTCTGGTTTATGTGAAATATCCGCATAATGCCAATGACTGAATATGAGATGACAATTACAAAGAACAAATATATAATTCTGTCAATTACAGAAACAATGGCTGCAATATTGACGGGAACTCCAACCATTGTATATATGCCTATCATTACAATTTCTTTAAACCCAAGTCCTCCGGGAACAGGAAGCACAGAATTGATCCAGAGTATTATGGACAGGGACACTACGAGCTGGAGAATAGAAATATCATATCCGCTACTGTGAAAGAGGACGTATGATTTGGAATAAATGAATGAGTACATGAGCACTGCAAGGATAACATCCTTTGCAAGGGCCTGTTTATCCTTCAGGATCGAGGTATATGTTTTTGTGAATTCCGTAAGGTTCCGGACAACGATTTCTTCAAATATGTGGTATGAACCAAATCTGTTCCTGAAATATTTGATTGGGGTAAAATTGTATATCCGTTGCAGGTTCAACTTGCAGAAATTGATAATGTTTGTTCTTTCGACTTTTTGCCTTGACAGGTATGCACCAAGTGCCAAAGAGAACAGGATAAGGACTATAATTTCCATCAATACCGACAGCCACCAGGGGATGTTCAAAAACAGGAATCCAAAAAGCAAGGAAAATATAATAAGTGGGGTAAATACAAAGTTATTGGTGGTCTGGTCCATGGCAATGGTGGCATACCAGTTTGCATGCCTGTGATCCTGCGAAACATTTTTAAGAAAAAATACCCGCCCAAATCCACCAAGGGTTCTTGCACGAAGTACATTGGTACTCATGCAATTTCCAGCCAGCAACCCCATAAACAGGGTTGTGAACCTGATATGTTCAATTTTGTCAACAAGATGTTTCCATTTAAGGGTCCATATAAGAAAGCCTGAAAGTTCCAGCAAAAATGCAAGTAGTATGAAATCAGGATTTATGGACCGCAGGATAAGCGCCAGTTGTTCAATATCCATAAACCAGATAATGATGGTTGCACCAATCAGTCTGACCAAAAAAAATATGCTGCCAGTTTTCATTGGTAATGACAGGGATTGCAGATTTAATAATTTAATCCCATGGCATATTCTAGTTTAGACCATTATTTAGAGTATAAAAGATGCATTGTTTAGATGCCGGGGTGCAGAATATCGAAATTAATTTTCAAGTGGGAAACCCGGGTTTAAGCTTATTTTTTGCATTGTTCGATAACAAACGATGATAACTGCGAAAAACTTTGGGACCATTGCTAACATTGCGCTGACATTCCAATAAATCACAACCATGATCCGGAATCTATTTTTTGTATTTGTGTAGTGTTTTTATACACCAATATTATTAAAATTGTTAAGGTTCATTCGACAGGGGTATATTTGTTGTAGTGTTTGGAATGCGTCACCTGCGGCCGGATTGCTGCATGGGGTCTGGATATATGGGTTGTGCATCGACATTTTATCGAAACCATCTAAAC
>DQIP01000185.1 GCA_020793565.1 Candidatus Methanovorans sp. | reverse complement strand
AAATAAATGTAGAATAGCGCAGCATAGCGTTTTCCACATGCCAATGTTATTAGAAATATTCGGGTTTGTCTGACTGATATAGATATATACACATTTCCATAATAATTGAAATATGCCGCCTGCGGCGTGTTGCTGCGTGGGGTCTAGCAATTTGGGCTATGCATCGATATTTTATCATATCCAGCTATACAAATACAAAAATCCAATAATGCGAGAGGGGGGATTCGAACCCACGAATTCCTACGAAAATGGATCTTGAGTCCATCGCCGTTGACCGCTTGGCTACTCTCGCATGGGAACTAACGATACCAGTAATACCAGTATTTATTATAAATCTATCGAATAATCGCATCATACACTCGTTCATAGACCGGATCGATGTCGCATTTCATCTCCCGTGCTACAAGCAGTGCAGTGACCTCAATATCCACAATATCTGAAAGTTGCTCATGTTTAACATTTATTTTTGCTGCAATGTCCCGCAGCGCCATTCCTGTAGTAGTGGAAATGTGTTCTATTATTTCCCCTAACAATGTTTTCTCCTTAAACAGATCGATCTCAGGCTTAAAACCATGTGGTATATCTATGTTACCAAGATCAAAAACTGGTTTGAGCATTGCATTAACAAGTGTCAGTCGTTTTGACTTGATCGCCAGGTCGCGCACTTTTGATGCTTCTGTCGGCGACATCCATTTAAGATCAAAAGAAAGTGCGAATTCAAAATCCCTCAACGAAAGTGAAGAGGCAGCATTTTTCTTGAACGGTGCTGCAACCACTAACGTGAGCTCATCCACTGCCAAATCAGGCACCACGCCGCAGTTCCTCGATAATAGTGTCTGCAACCCTGCCGCATTCGGTACTATAAAGCCCATCTATGTGCGTTATTTGAAGCGTTGCGATATTGGTTTCAAGGATCATGCGCACAAGATATACATCTCCCTTAAAAGGAACACGATTATATTTTTCGTCAAGAAAACTATATCTTAGCGAAATCTTGAAATCTATAATTCCTTCAGGTTCGATTGTATCGATGAGCATATCAACGTTATTAGAATTAAGCGGTGTGAAATCCACGCCATTGGTCATAATACCCACATCGATCTCACGTTTAGCCTGTATACGATGTCCCTTCTGTGTGACAGATTCAGTCACGAACATTCCGAATTTACCATTCAGGTTTGCCATTACCTTGACAAAGAACGGCAGGTCTGAATGATAACGGTATTTTTGCTCAAATTGTATTTCCCTGTGTGGGAAACAATGATAAATTCGTTTTCGCATCATTTGAAACCTTATTTAGTTAATATTATTAATAACCTTATGTGATTATATTCAGATATTTATTGAAATGTTAATATGAGCAATTAAACCATGGTGTACACAGAATGTAATCCATATGCGATATATAGTTACCTCTGTATTCTCCGTGACCTACACGCTTTGCGGACATAGCAGACACTCACCTACAACGTAACTGAGTGCACCTGTGGTTTTATTTTTTTGAGATCAAAAATCGTCAAAGTGTCACAAGTTTGGCATCCAATATCCCATCAATGTTCCTCATTTCTTTAAGAATTAAATCAGGAACTTCCGAATCCACATTGAGTGCCATAATGGTAGTTCCGCCGATCTCAACCCGTCCCACCTGCATGCCTGATATATTTATATTGTTCTCACCAAGCAGGATACAACATGGTCCAATCACATTCGGGCGGTTGATGTGGTTTGAAACGATCATAAAACCTGATGGAACGATATCAACACGGTAATCATCGATCTGGATGATCTTTGGCTCATTGCCGACAACTGCACCTGCAACCAGTTTTGTTTCAGGTCCCCTCACCAGTTTTATCTGTAATGTTGATACAAGTTCTTCAGAGGTTTCGGACTTGCTCTCAATGACCTCTATCTTGCGTAATCTTGCAAGTGCCGGAGCATTCACATAATTCACACTGGAGCCAAGTGCGGTCTCAAGCAAACCCTTCAGTGCCGCTACTGTCACAGCCCTTGTATCTTTTTCGGATATCTCACCATAATATCCGATCTCAACTCTTTCATAATTGCCGCCCATAAGTTGTCCGGCCACACTTCCCATGGTCTCGGCAAGTTTAATGTATGGTGCAAGTACAGCCATTACCTCGGGCTTGACTGATGGTATATTGATAGCGTTCCTGGCACTGCCGCCGGTCAATACGGAAATCACTTCATCCGCAACCGATACCGCGACGTTGATCTGTGCCTCTTCCGTGGATGCCCCCAGATGCGGGGTCATGATCACATTATCAAGGTCTATCAATGGACTGTCAAATGGAGGTTCATTCACAAATACATCAAGTGCTGCGCCTGCGACCTTGCCGCTTTTTACTGCATCTGCAAGCGCATCTTCGTTAATGATGCCTCCGCGTGCGCAATTTATGATTCTCACGCCATCTTTCATAATACCGAACTGTTCGGTATCTATGATATTGCGCGTCTCTTTGGTAAGAGGGGTGTGCACTGTAATAAAATCAGCACGCTTTGCAATCTCATTAACTGTTGCAAGTTCAACACCCAATTCCTGTGCGCGTTCCCCTGATATGAACGGATCGTATGCAAGTATGCTCATCTCAAGCCCCTGCGCACGTTTTGCAACCTCTGCACCAATGCGACCAAGACCAACAACACCGAGTATCTTGCCGTTGACCTCTGTTCCCATGAACAGTTTACGCTCCCATTTTTTAGATTTCAGGGATGCATTTGCCTGCGGAATATTTCTTGTTAGCGACATCATCATGGCAATAGTATGTTCGGCAGCCGAGAGCATATTACCTTCAGGTGCATTGACAACGATAATTCCTTTACCTGTCGCTGCATCGATATCGATGTTATCTACACCGACTCCTGCCCTCCCTATAATTTTTAATTTGTCTGCCGCATCGATCACAGTTTTTGTGACCTGCGTTCCGCTTCGGATAACAAGCGCATCTGCATCTTTGATCTTTTCTATAAGTTCGTGTTCAGAAAGACCGGTTGAGATGTCAACCGTGAAGTATTCCTCAAGTTTTGAAGTACCTTCCTCTGATAATGGGTCACTGACTAATACTTTCATCATATGATTCTCCGTGTATAGGATGTTGTAGGATGTTGTTAGATATTTTGTAATTGGATTTATGCTAGTAATTGTGTTAATGTAATTTAAGAACTACTAATTATGGCTGGTAAGTGATTTTGTAATAATGCATTTGGGATGTCGGATGATCGTGATGGTTTTGGCTTTTTAATATATTCCGGATGAAATGAATTATGACAAAGAAAATTAACCTCGGATGACACGGGAGACGCTCGCCTCCTGCGCAGTTGGGTTCCTGCTACTCCCATAAAGCGTGCAGGTCACAAAGAGCCAGCGTTTTTCCCTGTGTCCCCTGGCTCTCTGCGTTTTTTCGACCATTCCAGAAGATTATAAAAAGTCTCACCAAGCATCATAATATGATCGCTACTAACTTTATATTTCGCGTTTATGATTACACTTCACCACTAAGCATGGTCATGCACCCAAAATTCCCCATCCACAGTAATCTCCTTTTTCCATATCGGCACCTCTGATTTAACGCGCTCGATCGCCTCGCTTAGCACAGGGAACAACTGCGTCCGGTGAGAGGATGCAACAACAATATAGACTATATCCTCACCAGGCTCGACCCTGCCGGTCTTGTGATGGATCACAACATCCATAATCCCGTCCTTCTGTTTCAATTCGGTGCATATTAGGTCAATACTCGCATCAGCCATTTCCTCATATTTCTCAAACTCAAGCACCTGCGTCTGCAAACCGTCGGTATACTCGCGCACAATGCCTGTAAACGTGCCGATAGCCCCGGCTTTGCGAATAGCAGGATTCTTCTGCACCCTCTTGATCAAAAGGTCAAGTGTAACCCGATCCGGCTGGGCACATGTGAGTTCAACAAGACCATCAATGTCCCACTCCGATTTCACAGGCAGGGTTGCCACTACATTTGACATATCCGGCATCTTTTTAATATTTCCCAGAACTACCTTGGGGAGACTGCTTTCCTTGTACCCTTCAACAACCGCAAAATCCATGCCGCTATCGGCAAGTGTACCAAGTGCCTTATCAAGGGACGGATCGCGTGCAATCGTGACAAGTTCCCCTCCTGTGATCCCGATAACCATATTGGCACCGGCATCGAAATGCTTGCCAGTATCAGAATCCTCCGGGTTGAAACGGTGAGGAGACATGTGTTTTACAGTACCCACCTGGCCAAGCGAGGAAAGTGCAGTAACCAATCTTGAAACAAGTGTGGTCTTGCCTGAGTTCTTGTACCCTACTACAGAAATGACTTTCATGCAGGAGAACTAATTATTCATAATATAAGTATGCAGCGTAATGAAGTGAGAGACTTTTTATTATCTTCTGGAATTGTTCGGAAAACCGCGGAGAGCGCAGAGGCACGCAGAGGAAAACAACGATCCTCTGCGTTCTCAGCGTCCTCTGCGGTGAATCTTTTTTGTCACGATTCGTTTATTCAGAATATATTGAAAAGTCTCTGGAGTGAACATCAGGCACAGGCCGGCCAGTGTGCCGCTATTCAATAATCCTGTAACTTTTCAATATCATCCGGCGTATTGACATTAACAAAAGTCCTGAGATGAGGGTCGATTTTCCGTATATCCACCATATCCACAAACATCAGGTCCTGCATTTTAAAAACAGGTGCCAGTACGAACTTTTCACTGCGAAGGATGGCTTTATCGGTCTCTATAACCATAGGACTGGTGCGATACACTGCATGCATCGGCTCCATATCTTTGTTCTCCCATACCGGTATGGCAGCATCATGTCCCCCTGTGCATTTGAACAGCAGTTCTACAACATCAGTATTGATGTATGGCATATCACACGCGACAACGAACACATATTCCCCGGTTGCAGCTTTTAGTCCCTCAAGAATGCCCGATAGCGGCCCCACATTCTCGTACCTGTCCAGCACAACATCGTATCCCCGCGTATGATCCTTTAGCAGTTCCTGCTGCGAGGCATCCCTTGCAGAAATGATGATCTCATCTACCACTCCTTCAAGTGCATCCATCACATGTTCAAGGATGGTCCTGTTCCCAACGGGAAGCAGGGCTTTCTCCAAAAATCCCATCCGCCTGCTGCGGCCACCAGCCAGTATCAATGCAGATCTCATAATTCTCCTGTCCTGAACAGGGTGCAAATGATATTAAAATTTGGTTTTATCCCTGGTACTTACTTAATTTGTTGTGATGCCTGATAATCAAAACTATGCAGCAGGCATATCACTTTACAATAAAATACTACCGATTTTGTGTTTTATTGATAAACATGTGATGAGAAATATCCTGCATCTGCCAACACAATTGTAGGCTTGTAACCAAGTATTGCATGGATATGTTGTATCATTGGGTCCATCTGGTGTACATCATTTTCTTCGTCAACCAGATCGGCTGCAACAATCACCTGTTCTTTGTTATCAACAGCAACTTGACCATTGTATGACGGTTTTTTAGATCCGTCTTTATGTTTCATAATTTTGGCATCGTTGTCAGTAACATTTATTTTCTTCAGTTGTGGATCATGCATCCGTATAACAGAATTTTTAACATGAGTAGGGGATGATATGCAGGAGAACCATCTTCAGAATATGTGGATTCGATGGCAGTGATGTCAACTGCTTCTATGACATCATTCAATATTCTGGCTATGTGATTTTTCCGGAACAAAACGTTCTAATCTTAAAGGTAGTAAAAACAGTTGCTTTTCAGGTTGTCCCACAAGCCAAAGCATATGTACAAATCATACATATTAAATTCGAGATGGGTAAAAAATACATAATTTATATCAATAATTACCTTATTGATATAAGATATGGTAAATTTGTGCAATGCGAATTAGTTTTGGGACAGCCTGTATACCTGTATTTTCCTGTTAATCATTTTTTTCAACACTCAAAACCTTTAACACCTCACCCACCAAAAAAAGGACCATGCTTACTTTCATAGGACTCGGGCTCTTTGACGAGAGGGACATCTCCCTTAAAGGTCTGGAAGCCATCAAAAATGCAGACAAAATATATGTTGAATTCTACACGTCCCAGCTTATGGGCAGCAACATCAAAAAAATGGAACAACTTTATGGCAAAGACATTCATCTTCTCCTTCGCGAAGATATCGAACAGGACCCGCAATGGCTTAACGAAGCAGTAGACAACAACATCGTATTCCTGACAGGAGGCGATACGATGGTTTCCACTACTCATGTAGACCTGAGGCTCCGTGCGTTTGACATGGAAATTAAGACCCGCCTGATACACGGCGCATCCATCGCTTCTGCCGTATGCGGACTATCAGGTCTCCAGAACTATCGTTTTGGCAAAGCATCCACCGTACCGCATCCTTATACCAGCAGTCGCGGAGTTACCGTCATATCGGAAACGCCGTACGACACCGTCAAAATGAACATGGAAAATGGATTGCATACGCTTATTTTCCTGGACATTGACAAAGACAAAGGATTTATGACCGTAAACGAGGCGCTCACGCTCCTGCTTGATGTAGGATCAAGGCGCAAGGATGACGTGATGGAAAATGCAATTGCGGTCGGCATCGCGCGTGCGGGTTCAAAAGCGCCGGTAGTGAAAGCCGATTATGCTGGTTCACTCATTGATTTTGATTTCGGCGCGCCACTACATATTCTTGTAATTCCGGCAGAACTGCATTTTATAGAAGCTGAAGCACTCGTTAAACTTGCAGGCGCTCCGCAGGATGTTTTGAATTCTGTTTGAAATATTGTATGTGCAAATATGGCTGCATATGTAATTATATATGTAGTAGGCATATTAAGGTACAATGACAAAGTCCAGTCATTGTGTCACATATTAAATACAATCAATAAATATCACATTACCTGTGAGTGAACAAAAATGGTACGTGGATCAGTAGGCGTAATATTTGGAGAGACCGGTACGCTTGATTTTAAAATGTTAATATCAGATAGCACAGCTGTTCACAGGGGCGACTACGTAAAAGCCTGGCATGAGACTGACGGATGGGCACTGGCACAGTTGCTTTCCATTACCCGTTCAAGTGATTCATATTCCTTCAAAGAGGCAAAAAACGGAAAACGTACTGACAAGAGCGGAGATAAGATAATCGCAGATGTGACAGTTATCGGGACACGTGATAGTGCAGGACTGTTACGGGCACCCCTTACCCCGTTCAGCCCGGGCGACCCCATATACAAAGCTGATGGTGACCTGATCCGCTCGGTGCTCGGACTCTCAGGCAAAGACATGTACCTCGGGCTGCTTGACGGCACAAATATAACAGTACAGTTAAGCGTGAACAGCCTTGTGCAGAAACATTGCAGCATTCTTGCAAAAACCGGCAGTGGTAAATCATACACCGCAGGTGTGCTGTTGGAAGAGATGCTTGATCGGAACATACCCCTTTTGATCATTGATCCGCACAGTGAATATGCATCACTCAAAAAAGCGGCATCTCCTGACTCAGGTGACTTTAAAAAATACTGCATATCACCAAAAGGATATAGTTCACAGGTAACGATCTACACTCCTGCGAACAAAGTAATAAATCCGGTTGCGGATGAAGTGTTCAGGCTCAATGGTACAAACCTGACAGTCAGGGAACTTACAGCAATATTTCCTGATAATTATACAAGCACACACATGGGGATACTCTACGAAGCCGTTCAGAAACTCAAAGCTGAAATGGAGACCTATACACTTGATGACATTATCTTTGAGGTCGGGAACGACAAAAGCAAGGCAAAATGGAATGTCATCAGCCTGCTTGAGGAAATACGCGAAACAGGAATACTCTCTACAAATCCTACCTCCATAGAAGAACTTGTACAAAAAGGCAGGGCAGCAGTGATCGATTTTAAAGGGGTTTCACCTGACATACAGAGCATGATCGTAGCAAGACTTTGCACCAATCTGTTTGAGGCACGTAAAGTAAATCGTGTACCACCAGGGATGCTGGTGATCGAAGAAGCACATAATTTTGCACCGGAGCGTGGATTCAGTAAGACCGCAAGTTCGGAGGTACTGCGAACCATCGCATCAGAAGGACGCAAATTCGGTCTTGGCCTGATGGTAATATCTCAGCGCCCGGCACGTATCGACAAGAACGTGCTCTCACAGTGCGGCACACAGATCATTATGAAAGTTACAAATCCAAACGACCTCAAATCCATAAGTAAAGGACTTGAAGGTGTTAATTCGTATGTCGAAGAAGAATTGAAAAGACTACCACCTGGCATTGCCATGCTTGTGAGCAACGATATCGAGCGACCTGTACTTATCGATATAAGGGTCAGGAAAGCAAAACACGGCGGTGAATCCGTGAATGTTCTAAAAAGTGCACGATCTGCGTCTATATCCCCACCCATGCCTAAATCCACAACACCAAGACCGCGGCCAAAAGCACAGTCAGAACCAGCTGCAACATCACCCCCACCTAAGCGAAATCCATCACGTTCCGAAGAAAGTGGAAATGGGGGATTGTTCAAGAAGATATTTGGTGCCAAATAGTAATATCGTACATTGGTGGGAAATATGGCAGCAGACTTAAATGAAAAGATTGAGAGATATGAGAGATTGCTCAGTGAAGCACTTGGTAAGGCTGAACTTGCGCCGATCAAAAGATCTCACATGTATACAGTTGCAATTGATTACCACAGGATGGCAAGATCATATTACAAGGATGGTGTCCATTTTATGGAAAATGAAGATCCTGTGAATGCTCTTGTATGCTTCAGTTATGGACATGCATGGCTTGATGCCGGTGCACGCCTTGGGGTATTTAATGTGGATGATGACGTGTTATTCACAATATAATCATGAGTAGACTACAATTACACTTGAATTTACAGTCAAATTATTATAATTGCAGTTAACTACAAACACAATCAGAATTATCATAATGAATTAAATACTTAGATCGAAGACGAATGGATATTGAAATATTGGAGAGAAAAATATATGGGACATTATCGTGTAACACTTGAAGCTGCCTGGTTGGTAAGAGACGTACAGACAGCAGATGATGCAATTGGAGTCGCAATTGCAGAAGCCGGAAAAAGGCTAAATCCGAAACTTGATTTTGTCGATGTTGATGTTGGGACTACATACTGTCCCGCATGTAATGAACCGTTTGGCAGCGTGTTCTTAACAGCAAACACCGCAATCGTGGGCCTGATCCTTGATATGAAAGTATTTGATGCCGAATCCGAAGAACACGGGGCAAGGATCGCAAAATCCGTGATTGGACAGGCACTTCGTGATGTGCCATTAAACGTTATAGATGTTGAAGAGTTCGAAAAACCCTGATCCAGTAATAGGTTACAATTCAAATTATAATTGCAATGTGACTTTTTAATGGAATATAATCTATAGGATTATGTAGTCCGGGTTAATCCAACCGCAGGGAGGATTTTCTCGTTCATTCTGGATAGTGGGTCATGGCAAAAATGATTTGCCGCAAAGGACGCGGAGAATCGCAGAGGGTTATTATTTTTCTTTGCGTTTCTCTGCGTAGTCTGCGGGTTTTCGAATCGTCTGGAAAATAATAAAAAGCCTCATTACAATTGAAATTCCAACTGTAACTAACATTTGCTACTCTTTTAGTAATACCATATGCAATGTCTGGGAGTAAATATGACACAGAAGATACAAAAAACAATATCTGTTGTCGGTCACACCGCTATTGACGGCCTTTTTGATGTTGAGAACATAGCCGGACTTAATGAATCATCCCCTATTATTGATTACAAAGAGTTCCATGGCGGCGGGGCTGCCAATATTGCATCTGCGATTGCCATACTTGGCGGGAAATGCCAGCTGATTTCACCTGTTGGCGCCGATTTTACAAGTTCGGGATACGAGGAACAACTGGCATCTGTTGGCGTTGACCTGTCCCTTTTGTATCGCTTCAATGATGAGAAGACTGCAAAAGCGTTTGTCTTCACAGATAAGGAACACAACCAGTGCTCCTATTTCTACTGGGGCGCGTCTGCAAAACTCAGGGAACTTGAACCGCCATCAGTGGATTTTGTCCATCTCGCAACAGCGGATCCTGTGTTCAATTCAAAGATTGCAAAGATGACAACGTTTGTATCATTTGATCCCGGGCAGGATCTTGTGACGTATTCAACTGAACATCTTACGAGTATATTAAAAAATACCAATATCCTGTTCACTAACCGGCATGAGATCAGGAGAGTCTCTGAAATGACGGGGATATCATTTGAACAACTGCAAGAGATGATCGATGTTATTGTTGTAACCTATGATGCCGAAGGAAGCAGAATATTCACAAGCAATGAAGAACACCTGATTCCGGTCGTGCCTGTAACCGCTCTTGACCCAACAGGTGCCGGGGATGCATACCGTGCAGGGTTCCTGCTTGCATATACACGAGGGCACCCGTTGAAGACGTGTGGCAGGATAGGGGCTACTGTTGCGTCCTTTGCTGTCCAGTCCATTGGATGCCAGACTGACCTGCCTACATGGGACAAAATGAAAACCCGGTTTGAAAAGCATTTCGGAAAGTTGGATTAGTGCATCAACAAATGAGTTACTGCGGTGGAGCAGAGCAACGCTTCAAAATATTTCATCTTCGATACTCACACAACATCATTTTTTTGTGGTTGTATACGGTTTGTTACCATGTTTCACACGGCGCATATCCGGCAGTGCCATTAAACTGAATTACGTTTTACCATTACAAGAAAATCTTCGCTGACGCTCAGATTAACTCGGACTACATAATCTTATAGATTATATACAAGGACAAATGGCCCCACAGTAATTATCCCGAACTCCATCTATGGAATGGGATAAGCCATGAAACAAATGGAAGACGAAGACCTTTTTTACAAAGAACTTTGGATCCGAAGTGCACAACAGAGATTATTCCAAATACTTGAGAATGATTACGGATTCCCAAAGGCAACATGCTGACCAGTTTTAACATGGCATGAGCCGAAACCAGCCGTTAATTAAAACACACCGGGACCCATGCCTGTTTATTGATCTGATCATTGATTCAAACTTTCAAGTACCATTTCCCTCGCTTCCCTTGCGTCTGCACGCCCGCGTGTCTTTTTCATAACCTGGCCCACAAGGAAGTTCAATGACTGCTCCTTACCGCCAAGATAATCAGCAACTGCCACTTCGTTCTCGTTGATGACTTTCAAAACCGCCCTGGAGACGACATCATCCTCAACCTTGAGAAGTCCCTTCTCCTTGACAATATCAAGCGGATGTCCGCCGGAATCCAGTATCGTGCGAATTACCTCAACCGCACTCTTTTCAGTGATCTTGTCTGAAACTACCATCTCGATGATCCCAACAATATCATCCACCGTAAACGATTCGATCGTAAGGTCGCGGTAGTTCAACTCGCCCTTGAGCACATCGGCAACCCACGGAGTACAGGTTTTGGCATCGATCCTTGACGCAACGTCCTCATAGAAATCAGCGATCCGTATCCCGGATGTGAGCGCTTTTGCATGCATGTCTATCATGCCATATTCTGCGATGAACCTCTCACGCTTTGCATCAGGGAGTTCGGGGAGTGTCCCTAATATCCTTGCAGTGCGGTCTGCCACACGCATCGGAACAAGGTCTGGTTCTGGGAAATAGCGATAGTCGTGTTCCTCCTCTTTTGTACGGAGGGATATGGTCACACCGCGCGCCTCATCGAAGTGGCGCGTTTCCAATACAACAGTACCGCCACGGCGCAGCAGGTTCTTCTGGCGAATGATCTCAAATAGCAATGCCCTTTCAGCACCTTTGTGGGATGAGATGTTCTTGACCTCTGCGCGTGAACCTCCTCCAATGGAAATGTTCGCATCCACCCTCATGGCACCTTCAAGGCTGCTATCGAACACATCAAGATATTCGAGGATATTCCGCAGTTTATCAAGGAAACGACGTGCTTCCTTCGGGCTTCGCATATCCGGCTCTGTGACTACCTCGATCAATGCCATGCCTGAACGGTTGTAATCGATAAGTGTTCCCCTTGATTTTTCAATGGTACCGATGTGCACCAGGCGACCAGGGTCCTCCTCCATGTGGGCGCGGGTTATCCTGACCACATGCTCGCCGTCCTCGCCTTCTATGACGACCCTGCCCTCACCAGCGATCGGATAGTCGTACTGGGTTGTCTGGAATCCTTTCGGAAGGTCGGGATAGTAGTAATTCTTCCTGTGGAACTGCGTCTGGTGAACGATCTCGCAATTGAGCGCCAGTCCGATCTTCATGGCGGATTCCACTGCCTTTTCATTGATCACAGGAAGCGCCCCCGGCAATCCGAGACATACGGGGCACACGTGGGTGTTGGGCCCGGCCTCATGGTACTTTGTCGAACATCCGCAGAATATCTTGGTGTTCAGCTTGTTCAACTGGACATGTATCTCCAGCCCGATCATTACCCCGTCGGGATTATCGTAAACCATTATTCCACCCCTGCCGGTCTTTTGGTTAGGTGGTCGGTGTTCTGTTCAAATGAATATGCAGCGCGCATGATCGTGGATTCGTCAAAGTGTTTCCCGATTATCTGCAACCCGACCGGCAGGCCATCAACCAGCCCGCATGGCATGGATATTGATGGTACACCCGAGAGGTTGACCGGCACTGTATTGACATCCGTGAGATAAAGATCCAACGGCGAGCTCACCACCTTGATCTGCTGTGAAGGTCTTTCGTCGGCATATTCGATATTGACATCCACCTCTTGTATCTTCTCACCAATCTTGAATGCCGGAGCCGGCATGGTTGGTGCCATGAGTACATCCACGTTTGAGAGTGCCTTATCGAAGTCCTGTTTTACAAGAGTGCGCACCTTGAGCGCCTTTAAGTAATACCTGTCATGATATCCGGCAGACAATGCATACGTCCCGATCAGTATCCTGCGTTTTACTTCTTCGCCAAAACCTGATGCGCGGGTCTTTGATGCCATCACATGCCAGTTCTCGCCTTCCTCGCGGAGCCCATAGCGAGTGCCGTCAAAACGTGCAAGGTTGGATGATGCTTCACTCATCGCAATGATGTAATATGATGCAAGCGCGTATTTTGTATGGGGCATGGAAATCTTTTCCCATGTAGCACCCATGTCTTCGAATTTGTGGATAGCATTCCATACAGCCTTTTCAACACCCGCATCAATACCTTCTGCAAAGTATTCATCCGGCACTCCGATCTTGAGTCCGGATACGTCATCAACAAGTGAATTCCGGTATGCCGTATTCCGCTTGATGGATGTACTGTCGCGCGGGTCGTGCCCACCGATAACGTCCATGATAGTTGCAATATCGCTGACATTTGTTGCGATGGGTCCTATCTGTTCAAGTGAGTTCGCATACGAGATAAGCCCGTATCGTGATATGCCGCCGTATGTAGGTTTAAGTCCCACTACGCCGCAAAAGGCTGCCGGACATCTGACTGACCCGCCTGTATCCGAACCAAGCGAGATGGGTGCTTCCCCTGCTGCAACAACTGCCGCACTGCCGCCTGATGACCCGCCCGGAACTCTTTCAAGGTCCCATGGGTTGAGGGTTGTACCGTAGTGACTGGATTCTGTTGATGTGCCCATTGCAAACTCGTCCATGTTGGTCTTGCCAAGTATGACGGCACCCTCAGCGAGCAAGCGCTCTATTACGTGTGCGTTGTATGGGGGCACATAACCTTGCAGTATCTTTGAACTGCATGTAGTTTGTATTCCTTTTGTGGAAATATTATCCTTGATCGCGATCGGTACGCCTGCAAGCACGCCATCGTGCCCGTTTTTATCAATTTCCTGCGCGCGTGCGATTGCACCTTCCTCATTAACTGTAACATATCCGTTGATCTTGCTATTTTTGATAATGTCAAGATATGATGCTGTGACCACTTCGCCTGATGTGTTTGCGATACTTTCCCTGACCTTTGGGATACTCATCCATTTTGCCTTTGGCATACTTTGTACCTCACATGATCTTCGGCGCTTTAAAGTGCCCATCCTGTTTGTGTTTTGTGTTTTCAAGCGCTTCTTTTTGCGACAGGGAGTCTGCAACAATATCTTCCCTGAACACATTCATAACATCTGCTACGTGGTAGGTCGGGTCTACATTGTCTGTATCTACCTCATCCAGCTGTCCGAAATAATCAAGTACTGAATTTAATTGTGCGGCGTATGAATCGGCATCTTGTTCGTCGATCTCAATGCGAGCAAGCCAGCCTACATGTTCTACCTCATCTTTTGTGATCATTGTGAGTTCCTCATTCATGTGAAAATTTGGGGATAAATTGTTAGTAGTAATATATGGGTTACAAAAACAAGTATCTAATATTAATATATTCTTATGGGATTGGGGTTGTTTGGGTAGTTTGTGATGTGTGAAAAGTGATGATTGGGTGTATGGAATAGGGATATTATGCGAAGTTTTTAGGCAGAGCTGTTAAGTTGTGTAATTACAATTCTGTTATGAAAAAACAATTAAAAGTACCAACCATAATACAGATAAGGGATTTCCCAATAAATAATTTACCCACCAGATATATTCGCTGAACTTTTCACGTCACGCCTGTATGTGCTTCTGATTTCGAAACAACGAAAACTGGG
>DQIP01000186.1 GCA_020793565.1 Candidatus Methanovorans sp. | reverse complement strand
GATATATTCGCTGAACTTTTCACGTCACGCCTGTATGTGCTTCTGATTTCGAAACAACGAAAACTGGGTATATTAAATTTTGTGAAATCCCTTACTACTCTTGGAGCTGCAGGATTTAAATGGCCTGATGTAGCAGAAGTTCTTGTTCATTGGGCAGAAAAACAAGAAAAAGCTAATGCAAATGATTCAAGACAAACTCAAAAGAATACAAAAAATAGCAACCAAGTGATTACTAATTCGGGTGATGTGCATATCCACCACCTGTACTATATCAAGTACTTTTTTAGCATATAACCCGCAGCAATACCTATAATATATTCCCAATATTTCCATCGTTTAATGAAAGTTTCTTCATGCCAAACTTCGACCCCTCTCAGTGTAATTTTGACTTCCACGGTTTCACCAGACATATTTTTACCTACGTGATACCATTTCCCTTCAAATTTGACTTTTCCGTTTTGTTTTACTATTCTTATAACCTTCTCAAAATATCGTTCCCGAATTATCCATCCCATTTCTTCGTCGGTTAATGGTTTTGCTTCTGCCACTTTCAATGCTGATGAGGCGGTTTTTCCATAGCGAGCCCATTGTCCCTTCATTTCATTTCGGAATAGAACATATTCTGGAATCGTCTTTTCAACACTTCCAATTTCTTCAAACTTATATTTCTCATAAAAATATTTTCGATCTTGACTATGAGCTCTTTCCTTTTTCCCGTTTCCTTTTGGATTCCTTACCTCTGTTGGAACATCCACGATCTTAAGCATCTCAAGCAACCTAAAAATGACCCCATTATTGTACTCACCACCGTTATCGTGATGGAATAATTCAGGCTTGCTGTATAGTTTGAAAGCTTGAAGAAGGGTAAGAACCACGAAATATGAATGTTTCTTCGGGAATACGCAAAGAGCCATATAGCCTCTTGAGTAGTCGTCTTCAATAGAGATTTGGTAGATTACCAATCCGCTCTCAAGCGTTACTTCCATAGTATCTACATGATACATGACGTGTGGTCTGGGTTTTTCATAAAATTTCAATGTCTCTGTAATTTCACAAGATTTATGCAGATCAGGGTTGAGAACACGCAAAATGCTTATTGGAGATACATGAACACCATATTCATTCGAGAGAAGTAAAGATAAATTCCATGAACCAAGCTCAGGATATTGTTAGTTTACTTCTTTAATTGCCTTTTTTTCGTTTTCAGTCAACGGTTTTGTGCGCTTAGGATCTACATTTGAATTTATCTGGGGATTCGCCAGAGGTTTCGTATATACATTGAATCTTTCCTGCTTCTTCTCTACTTTTTTAATACATTTTTCTGTGCTTGAATTATTGTTCTCTTTTTCTCCATCGTTTTTTTTGAACGTCGTCCCTTGGAGCGATTCATCCCTTTTGACCGCAAAATCCGCTGTACAGTGGAGACTGATGGTTTTTGTTGGGATGGACAATCGAGGATTTCTAATATTTCTGGTGTATCCATGTTTGGATGACAATCGGCGGTCTTGATAACCTTGGATGTGACACTGTCGCTGGTTTTATTATGAGGGGTTTTGTGACCCTTTTTGGAATCGAATAGGCCTAAAATTCCATCCACATCATATCGATGGTACCAGTAATAATAGGTACCAACGGATACATTGAATTCTTTGATGACACATCGAATTGTTTTCCCATGTTTTGTATGAGCATGGATCATTTGAAGCCTACTTTCAATCTTTTTCGATAAATCGAGTTTCTCCGTTTCCATAGTTACCACCCTAAAATGCAGTTTTGCTATGAATTATGTTTTTTAGTATAAAAAACATTCTATAATTGCTGCGGTTTAAAGTCGCGAATTTCACTTGATATAGTACAGTGCATATCCACCACCATCATAAAAATAAACGCAACTAATCTCTACGCTGCGGAAAACTTCGTTTTCCTTGGAAGCGCTGCGCTTTCGTCGCTATCTCCCCTCACCCTTATATAACAAGGGATAAAAGGATAATTGCTCAGCTCGCAATCTCTTCTCTTCTCAAACCCCAGTCCTCCGAAACTGCACAACCCCGATCCACAACATAACCCCGGCCGCTACCGCCAGCCCCAAAATCCCTTCCACCGGCATCCCTCCCATAAACAGCTCCCGTATACTATCGATCGTATGACTCAAAGGATTCACCATTGCCAGCATCCTCAGCCACCCTGGCATCTGGTCATAGGGCATGAGCGCATTGCTTGCAAAGAACAGTGGCATACTGATCATGCTATTCACAGCCGCATAGCCGTCGTGGTCGCTGATGTGCAGGGCAAGAGTCGTGGAAAAAGCCGAAAACAGCACTCCGAACAGGAATAATGTGAGATATACCAGAAAAATATTGAGCGGGCTGTGTATCCTCACTCCCAGCAATGTGGCGATCAGGAGGATCACAGTAGCCTGAAGCAAACCCCGGGTGCTGATAAATAGGATCTTGCCCAGAAGGATGCTCTCTCTTGGTGAAGGCATTGCAAGGAACTTGTTCAAAAACCCGAGAACCTTATCAAATATCATAAGGGCACCACCCTGCAGGGAAGAGAACAACATCGTCATAACCAGTATGCTCGGTGTAATAAAATCAAGATAATTATCAGTAAATTTAATAGGCAGGGTCAGTCCCACCAGGATCAACCATGCAGCCGGCATCGCAAGAGATGAAAACACATTGATCCGGCTACGGCTCCATTTCCTAATATCCCGCTCAAAATAATAGAATATTTCCTTCATCATCGCCTCCGCAGCATGGTCCTGAACTTATTGGCATCAAATCCGGTCTGGTCCTCATCGGTCTTTACATTCTCAAGGAATACATCATTCAACGAGGCATCCTCACCCAGACCAAGCTTCAGGTTCCCAGGTGAATCCAAAGCCACAATAGTGCCCTTATCGATGATCGCTACCCTGTCGCAGTACTCATCAGCCTCTTCCATATAATGGGTCGTCATAAAGATCGTCATACCCCGCTTCCTCAATGCGGAAATATGCTCCCATATCTTCTTTCTTGCAGCCACATCAAGCCCCAGGGTCGGCTCATCCAAAAACAGCACTTTCGGCTCGTGCACCAGCGCCTGTGCCAGTTCCAGCCGCCGGCGCATGCCGCCTGAGTACGTCCGCACAAGATCATCCGACCGTTCGGTAAGCCCCAGCAACTCAAGCACATCATACACCCGCCTGTTCCGATCCGTCACACCGTATAGTTTAGCATACAGCATCACATTCTCACGTCCGGTAAGTTTAATGTCAACAGCCATATCCTGCGGCACATAACTGATGGACTCCCTCACCTTTTTAGCATCATTGACAACATCATATCCACAGACACAGGCAGAGCCGCTACTTGGTTTAAGCAGTGTAGTGAGCATCATGACCGTTGTGCTCTTTCCTGCACCGTTCGGACCGAGCAGGCCGAATATCTCATTTGTAATCTCAAGATCTATATTGTCAACAGCACAAAGATTTTTGAAGTTCTTGGTCAATCCGTTAATTTTTATCACAGGTGTTATCTCGCTAATGTACAAACCTCCTTCGTTCCAATGAATAATATATATACCACGTCTATTTCAATTCTCCAGTCTTCTTTGAAGTATATGATCTATAGGATTATGTAGTCAGAATTAATCCGACCACAGGGAGGACTTTCTCGTTGTATATAATCCATAGGATTATGTAGTCCGAGTTAATTCGACCGCAGGGAGAATTTTCTCGAAAGCATTCAGCAGGTGATTAGATTGTTTTTTCAGGAATCTATTGCATCAACAGCAGCACTGCTATTATCAAAGCATCTATAACAAGTGTCGCTGCGCCATTCACCGCAACGATCTTTCCTCCCAGTTTCGGACCGAACAGGGACACATGCAGCGGCAGCGAGTGTTTTGCGAACCGCGTTGAAAATGAGATGACATTGCCAAGCAACAGCGCGATCAACACTCCATTAACAGATATCATCCCTTCATCAAGAAGGCTGCCAGCCAGCACCATCTCCGAATAAGTGTTCACAAGCCCGGTTGCACTGATCATTGCAACCTCACTTTCCAGTCCCAGAAGGTTTGTGATCGGATCCAGTACATTGGACAGCGATTCGAATACACCCATCTCAATTCCAATCGATGTCAGGAACAGTGTAATGAACATCACAGGTGCGATCCTTCTAAGCAATTTATACGTGCTTCTTGTACTGCTATCCAGGGCATCTTTTCGATCCATGGTTGAAGCGTGGGCCTGACTGCTTGCATGACTATGAGCAGGATTGCCGGCATGTTTATTGGTTTGGTGGTTGGCAGAACTATGGCCAGAACTATGGCCAGAACTATGGGCGGAACCGTGAGCGGAATCATGAACAGAACTATGGGCAGAACCATTAGCAGATTTGTAAGTAGGATTGCGGTCGGGATCATGAACGGGGTTAGGTTCAGTATCACCGTTAGAATCACCAGCAGAGTCACCGGTAGGTGACAGGTATCCGGCTTGCATGGAACCCCTGTCGATTAGCCACAATCTCGCAAGGAAGATCCCGAGAAATGTTTTCAAGAGCGCAACAAGGCATCGAAGACCCACATATATCGCTCCTGTTGTCAACCCCAGAATCGGGATCACCACCGGTATGAAATATGTGAGCATATGTGAGAGGATACCTGGAAAAGATGTCATCAGCGAGACTGCGAGAACCTCTCGCTCAGAGATACTTTTGCTGTCAAAAGCCTGTGAGAGCATAGAATAACCCGTTGTGCTGCTAAACGTACATGTTACAATAGCAAGTGCCGATGTTGCGCTGATCCTCGCTTTGGAGGACAGGGGTTTGATCAATCCGTCAAATTTTTTCATAAGCCCGAGATTAACCGCAAAATTCGTTATAAATATCCCGATTGCGATGACGGGCACGATCTTTATCACATAATGAATAGCATATAAGAGAGACGTTGTTACAATCATTAAGTTACCTTCCTAAATTAAATAAATCATTTGCAATTTAATTAATTATTTTTCATAATATATAATTTATATAACTATGTAATTCTGGATAATATAAGTTTCATATACGATTTTCTCGTAGTATATAATTTATAGAATTATATAGTCCGGATCATACTAAACCGAGTCCGTTTTTTATAACTCTCGGTTATCAGTTTGTTTTGCTGCATTTGTTCTATCACAAAATGGTTGTAAATTATACTTGCTGAGTAGTATAATTCAACCGTATGGAAAATTTTCTCATATTCATGTGTGAAAAAGTGTTGAATACTCGCAGGATAATTTTATCATGTAGTCCATATCGTAAACACCTCATTCGTACCGGTGTCACATGCTTATAGTCCGATTCCTCAAAAAGATGCATTTATCATTCCGGACAGATCCAACGTTTTCATTTCCAGGGTACCACTTAATTCACTGGCCTTATCGGAATAATATACGGTCTCTCCCCATCGCTCTTTACGAGGACTTCCACACCATAAACCTGCCTGATATTCTCGACCGTGAGCACCGACTCAGGATCCCCTGCGGCAAAGATCATGCCCCCGGCCATCATGAGTATCCTGTCGGTATATCTCGAAGCAAGGTTAAGGTCATGGATTGCCATAATTGCAGATATCCCGTTATTTTTGACAACATCCGTCATAATCTCCATGACCTCAAGTTGATGTCTTATGTCAAGGTTGCTTGTCGGCTCATCCAGGAGAAGTATATCTGCTTCCTGTGCAAGTGCCCGTGCTATCAGCACCTTCTGCTGCTGGCCCCCGCTGATCTCGTTGAAATCCCTCATAGAAAACTCCACGATCCCGAGCAGTTCCAGTATCTCTAAAACCTTATCCAGGTCCCCTTCGCTGCTCTTCCAGCCAAGATGCGGACGCCTGCCCATCAGGACAGTATCGATCACAGAAGCAGGAAAAACACGTGTGGTGCTCTGGGGTACATACCCGATCTTCTTTGCAATTTCCATCCGTTCCATCTTGGTTATATCCTGTTCATCCAGCAGTATGGCCCCCTTCCTTGGTTTCAGTATCCGGTCAATACACCTGATCAATGTGGATTTACCGGTACCATTCGGACCGACGATGCCAAGCACCTCTGAACGATCCAGTTCCATTGATATGTTTTCAAGAATAGGTGTGCTATTATATGCGAATTCAATGTTGTTCACTTTCAGTCTCACCAGTAATCCCTCCTTCGTTTCATGATCATATAAAGGAAAAGCGGAGCCCCCATAAAGGCAGTCACTGCCCCGACAGGAAGAATTACAGGGGCTATGATCCTTCTTGCTACAAGGTCTGCGGTAATAAGCAATATCGCTCCGAGAAGACCGGACACAGGAAGTACATACCGATTATCACCTCCAATCGCCAGGCGTGTGATGTGCGGAGCAACCAGTCCTATAAACCCTATCGTACCTGTAAAACATACAATACACGCGACCATTAATGTTGCAACCACCATGGTAACTATCCGTGTGCGCATAACATTCACACCAAGACTTGTCGCGGTCTCATCCCCGGCACCCATTACATTCAGATCCCATGATTTCATCATGAGAAGGGGAATACAGCATCCAAGCGCGCCGGTTATGAGTGTAAGTTTTGGCCATGATGAGCGGTCAAGATCACCAACCATCCAGAACACGGCTTCTTTCACAGCCTCTGCCTCGCCAAAGTACTGAAGTATCGTTGTCATCGCACCAAACAGGTACATCATCGCAATGCCAGCCAGGATCATGGTTTCCGGTGTTGCACCTTTCTGGCTTGATAATGCCAGGATAATAAAGGAACATAGCAGCGCGAATACGAATGCATTGCCAATGATAAGATATTTTCCACCAACAACGCCTGCACCTGCAAGGATCGCAAGGGATGCACCGAAACCGGCACCTGAGGAAATCCCAAGCGTATATGGACTTGCAAGCGGATTCCGGAGTATCGCCTGCATTACTGCACCCGCAACACCAAGACCGATGCCTGCTACAATACCCATGAGTATGCGGGGAAGTCTCAGGTTCCACACACATACATCTGCAAGCCAGTTTGACTCAAAGTAATTTGGGAAAAACTTATGCAGTATTGCAGAATAAGCTTCCCAGATCGAAAGATCTGCAGATCCGAGTGATGTGGAAATACCCGATATGACGATGATCAGGACTGAAAAAAACATAATAAAGAATATCTTTTTTCCAACGAACTTATTGTATTGTTCTTTAACTTCTTCTTTCGTCACCATCGAATGTTTCGTTTTCGCCATGTCATGCTCCATTTTTTTATTGTATATAATCTATAGGATTATGTAGTCCGAGTTAATCCGACCGTAGGGAGGATTTTCTCGTAGTATATGATTTATAGGATTATGTAGTCCGAGTTGATCCGACCACATCGATGATTTTCTCGTTGTACATAATCTACAAGATTATGTAGTCCGAGTTAATCCGACCGTAGGGAGGATTTTCTCTTCGATCGATACTATCAGGTCTTCATGACCTTTGCCATCTTTTCCTTCCAGCCTTTCACATCATCCGCGTTCATCACATCGATCGATCCACCCTGGAACTCACCTTTAACATCTCCCATCCGTTCCTCGATCCATCCTTCCATTTCAAGGTATGCGTTCTTCAACCCCTCGATCACGTCCGGGTCTGCATCCCACAGGTCGCGCTCATAAGCTTCAAGCAACCGCCTTCCGATCTCTTCAAGCGCCCAGGGATTGTTTTCCTCAAAGAACTTTCGCATTTCATCATCCAGAACAAATGTCTTTGTAATATCATCAAATATCCAGTCATCGACCTCCCGGGTAGTCGCTTCCCAGCCGTAGACCCGTCCGATCCTCTTTGACATGTCGCCAGCTCCCTTGTACCCGTGTTTCTTCATCCCCTCGATCCATTTCGGGTTCAGGAGCTTTGTCCTGACAACGCGTCGAACCTCATCAGCAAGCGTCCTGACCTCGACCCGGTCCCGATCTCTGGTATCGCCATAGTATGCTGAAACTTCGTGTCCTGAAATCTCCCTTGCAGCGGTTGTAAGTCCACCGTGTGTTCCAAAATAGCAGCAGCATCCGAAGAGATCATACTCATCTGTGACAGTTTTGTTGAATGTCAGGTCAACACTTTTAAGCTGCTCTACGAACTTATCATGCGATTCCTCCCCGAATACGCCATTTCCATACGAATATCCGTTCCAGTACACATACACATCAGATAGGTCCTTATCCTCCTTCCATGCGGATGCATACACAGCAAGATTCACACCGTTGCCGTATGTTCCGGGCTTGCTCGCAAAGATACGGGCATAATTCTCGCTGCCACTTCCATCTCCACCATTGTTCCCATCACCGTTCCCATCTTCGCTTCCACCGTTCACTGATGCTTCAGTGGCATGTTTTTTGAGATAGTTCATCTCTTCGGGTTCATCAAGATGTGAAACTTCCTGTATCGCATCATCGATGAGTTCGATGCAGTTGTAGAAACAGTCTCGTGTAATCCCGCTTACCCGGATCGTCACATCAATTCGTGGACGTCCAAGTTCTTCCAGCGGAATTACCCTGTACTTTCTAACTTTTCCACCCTTCCAGATCGGCTCAACGCCAATCAAATGCATGATCTGGGCAAGCTGCTCGCCATCGGCCCACATGATATCACTCGCCATCCAGTACATTGCGATATTTTCAGGGATCTTATCGTGCTCAACCATATACTTCTCGATCACGCCATCCGCAAGCCTTTGCCCGATACGCCATGCAGCCTTTGTCGGCACCTTGTAAGGGTCAAGCGAGTAGAAGTTCCTGCCTGTAGGCATTACCTCTGGCTTGCCCCGGGTTATGAGACCGGATGGGCCCGGCTCGATGTATCCGGCATCAAAGCCATGGAACAGGGCACCTATCTCATCCGAAGTATCGATCCTCCACAATATCTCGGCTGCCTTCTCCTTAACTGAGAATATACTGGATTCATTCAGCCTCTCCAACCTGTCCCCGATAACGTCCTTGCAGACAGTGATAGGATCAGCGTCATCCAGAAATCCATGCAGTATCTCCTTTCCAAGCGAATCGATCTCAGCCAGCACCTCACTTTTAGCATCAGCTGGCTCGATATCCATTCCCAAAAGGTCGAATACGAGTTTCCTCATTTCGGAATCATACCTGAGTATCGAATTGATCAATTCGATCTTCTTCTCACCTTCGGGATTTTCCCCGAATATGTGCATACCGTCCGGAATCTGGGTATTATACAACTTTGTTATCGCTTCATGTGCAGTATCCACGATCTTTTCAAACGGAGTACCTGCTTTCAGCAGTTCGTCGAACCTGATCTCTTCTGAAAGGTTCGAATTCGTAAGGAGATCAGTTATGATATGCTCAAGCGCGTGTGCCCTAGCTTTATCAGATTCCTTTGTCTTGTTATACTCTGATATCTGGTCTTCAAGTTCCTTCAGGTCGCCGTAAAGGCCGCTCTCTGTCATGACGGTCTGCATGTGATCGATCAGTGTGGCATAACTCCGCCTCTTTGCAATCGTCCCTTCCGGTGGATTGTCTGAGTTGTAGATATAGAGATGAGGCATGTCCCCGATCGCAATATCCGGATAACAACTTTTTGAGAGTGCAACCGATTTGCCTGGCAGGAACTCAAGGTTCCCGTGTGTTCCGACATGGATTATCACGTCAGCACCAAACTCGTTCTCGATCCACCGGTAAGTAGCCATATACTGGTGCGTCGGCGGAATTTCCGGGTCATGCAGTATCTTACAGACCTCTCCGTCACATCTTGTACCTGCACATCCGCGCTTTGGCTGGATGCATATCACTGCATTGCCATATTGAACTCCGGTAATAACGATCTTATTATCATAGACCATTGCTGCCGGAACCCCGTCCATCTCCTCGCCAGGCGGATTTCCCCATGCATCGCACATTCGTTTCCTGACAGCCGGCTCAAGTGTATTAAACCATTTTTCGTACTCCTCTCTGGTCACCATCGCAAGTGCCCCGCCTTTGTCCACGATCTCATCGATCGTTGTCCACCTGAACTCGGATATCGCTTTATGATCCATGATATTGTCAATGAGTTCTTTTCCACTTTCCGGAGAATCAACCGAATATCCGGCTTCTTTCATCTCCTGCAATATCCTTGCAACGCTCTCAAGGGTATCAAGATGTGCTCCTCCGCCGACAGTTGCCTCGACCGATGCACATGGATTGTTATGCAGGATGAATGCAACTTTGCGCTCGGATTTTGACTTGTCTTTCAATGAGATCCATTTCTTTAACCTTCTCACGATTTTGGATATCCGGTCATCGATCGGGGTGTGGCGCTCGAACTCGGTTCCATGCTCTTCGGCGGTTCTTGAGGCACCGATGACCAGAGGCTCGATAACGCCCTCGAATTCAGACAGCGCAACACTCCACGCAACCTCACTCGAACTCATTCCATGAATATCTGCTCTCCATTCTTCCTCGGTCTTGTGATTGACTGTCAACGGATGAAATACCGGAATGTCCATCTTTTTAAAAGCACTTACAGATCCATCGGCATTTCCTGTATGGAATATCGATTGGAGGTTTATGATGGCATCTATCTTCACAGGATCCATGAAGAACTCTTCTGTCACTTCTCCACTCGATTTGGCGCCTGTTTCAGCATCCCCCATCCCTTGACAGAAAGCCGGAATCACATCGAACTCCTTTTCGAGTTCGCTAATGATCGCATCAACGATATCGACGTCACCATTTGACCAGTAGGTTCGATGGAACAATATCCCGATCGCATGTTTTTTCTGTGGCTTGTACCATTCCAGGTACTCGTCAATGTTCTCAAAAGCCTGCCCTGCATCAGGATGATAGATTCCCTGCCACATAGTCTCGGCTGGCGGTTGCGGGTCGTATTCAGCGCCCAGAACCTCTTTTCCGATGTATTTGAGCATATTTGTTATGTTCGAAAGTCCTCCATATGCGTGGTAGGCGTTGACGGTCGCAACAATCTTCAAGGGAACGTTTGAAATTTCCCAGAAGGTTGAATCATAACCGAATGAGATGATTGGAATATCACTGTTCAATTCCCCTATTATCTCGTCCCAGACCCCGTTGTTTGACGGACGTAAAATAATGACATCTGCATCTTTAAAAGATCTTATACAGTCCTCCCGCTTCGAATCATCCTCTATGTCCTGTGTAGACCATGCGTGCAAATCCATACCAAGTTCATTACATGCTTCGGCAAACAGTAAAATATCGCTGCCCCATGTTATTGATGTTATCTTCATGTCAGGCCCCTGCCCGCCGAATACATTTCTACCAGTGAACCCTGCTCCTGTGCAACAATATCGTGAACCTGACCGGATGATAACTGGTCAACCGAATAATAATGTCCACCTGCATGCTCTGCAATTTCCCTGCAGTAACCAAGCTGCATTTTAACAAACGAGTTGCCCATGGATTCAGCATCAAGAACTATTACATGAATACCTGCAGATCTTGCCTCTTCTGCGATTGCAATAAGCTCTTCTTTTACAACTCCCGGTTTGCCACCATTCACAGAAACATTCGCCCTGCCGTCCGAGATAAGGACCATTATCGCAATCGTCTCATTATTTTTTCGTTTTTCACCAAGAAGAAGGTTTAACCCGCTGCTAAGACCTGCACCAATCGGTGATTTCCCACCTGTTGGAAGTTCCCTTAAACTATCGTATGCAAGGTCCACACTTGAGCAGAGTGGAAGCAGCACATCAGCAGTATCACCCTTAAAAGCTACCATCCCGATCCTGTCCCGCTGCTGGTAGGAGTCCATAAGAAGTGACATGACCGCTCCTTTGGCACTTTCCATCCGGTTTGCGGCACCCATCGACCCGGAGGCATCCACCACAAAGAGGGTTGCTGTTGATATCTTTCCAATCCTGATCTTTTCCCTGATATCCTGACTTCCGATAATCACCGCGTTCTTACCAGGCATGCCTGCACCGCGCTCCAACTGGAATGGTGCAGCCGCACGGATCGTGGCGTCTAACGCAATATCAGTAGGTTTTCCGGAAGGTATCGTATGACGGGCATATCTACCACGGTTAAACCGTGCAAGCGTCGGATTTCTCCTTCCGGATGTCCTGCTACGGGGTATCCGGTCACGCTTTTCCTTTGGTCGCACTTTACTTACATCTATGGGGTCCCCGATCGCAAAGACCGACTCGGGCTGTTGTGGCTGCGTGTCGCCATCCTCATTTTCAGGCGGGCTTTGCGGTTCCTGGGATTCTTGTTCATTTTCCTGCTCATTCTGCTCGCGATGTTCATGCTTATGTTCTTCTTCCTGCCCTGGCTGTTGCTCTTCCTGCTCTTCTTCTTTTTCCTGCTCCTTTTCTTCCTGTTCTTTTTTTTCGTCATCCATCATCTGGTCAAGCTTATCGGTATCGAGCTGCGGTGGCTCAAATGGTTTTCTTCGCATCCTGTGTGGCAGTGCAAGTTCCATCGCTTCCTTGATGTCATCGAGCGTGACTTCGGTCCGGTCATCAAATGCCGCGATCGTTTTTGCGGTTCTTGTGATTACGATCTCTGCACGGTGCGTTTTTACGCCGAGTTCGATACACATCTTAGCAGTGGTCCTGAGGAGGTCATCACTGATCGTAACTTCGGGGAGAAGCGATTTCGCTTTTATGATCTTCCTGTTGAGTTCAGCCTGCTGATCTTCGAACTCCTTCTTGCATCCGTCCGCATCGGTTTCAAAACTTTCTGCAACTTTCACGATCTCGACACGTGCACCCACATCGGATAAACTCTCGACAGTAGACTGGAGCCCGAACCGGTCAAGAAGCTGCGGTCTTAATTCCCCTTCTTCGGGATTCATTGTCCCGACAAGGATGAATCTTGCAGGGTGTCCCACAGAGACACCCTCCCGCTCAACTATGTTTACGCCCATCGCTGCGGCATCGAGAAGAACGTCTGCGACGTGGTCGTCCAGCAGGTTTACCTCATCGATATAGAGGATGCCACGGTTTGCAGCAGCCAGTATTCCGGGATCAAGTGCACGAATTCCTTCTTTGATCGCTTTTTCGATATTTAGTGTACCAACGACCCTATCTTCAGTGCATCCGAGTGGGAGATCAACTACACGGGTTCTTCTCATTGCACTTTCGGGTTTTTCACCATTTATCGAGTGTTCATAGCAGATATCGCACATTTCACCCGTATCAGCAGGATTGCAATTGAACGGACAGCCGTTTACCACCTCAATGTCTGGAAGTATTTCTGCAAGTGCACGTACTGCGGTAGATTTCGCAGTCCCTTTTTCCCCCCTGATCAGGACACCACCGATCCTCGGATTGATGGCGTTTAATACCAGTGCTTTTTTCATTTGTTCCTGCCCGATTATCGCGGTGAAGGGGAGTGTCTGTCTGTTTATGTGGTTCATTTTTAATACCTCTTTTATATTTATTTATTTCAATTTGAAGTTACAGTTGTTGATCGTGATCCGTAAGTGTCATTCCCCTGGTAATACACGAATACACCCTGTCCAGACATATCAAAATCAATGCCAATGGATGTATCAGTATATTTCTGGTGAATCGCTTACGTATCCAGATCATCGAATGTTTCCTGATGGAGCCACTTTGCCATTTTCATATTTCGTCCGGCAGCGGGTAGATGAATACGCCGTGTTCATTCAGGTCGTAGTCCAGTCCCTGAATATCTATGTATTTCTGGTGGATCGCCTGTGGATCAATATCTTCAAATATGCCTGGATGGGTCCATTTTGCCCAGTAGGCAATAGCTATAGGATAGTCAGGTCCGTAGATCGGGTCTTTATCCATTACAAAAACTGCACCGTTCTTCACTGCTTTGACATTGGCCAGTTCGGGACGATCCATGATGCTTCCCCTTAACGCTTTCATCTTAGATGGATCGTCCAGTTCATATCCTGCATCGGCAGTATCGATATATTTGATGATAATATCCGGGTTCTTCCCAACCACTTCTTCGGGATCTACATTAATACTGCCATCACCTGAAGTATCGGCGAATATATTTCTTCCGCCAGCTATCTCGATAAAGCCATTAGCTGCGGATCCGGCAGCCCATGTCTGGTATTTCTCATCATTGTTACTCTCTATATAGATCCCTGGCCGCTCCTCATCATGGAGATCTTCCGTACGTGCTTTGATGAGGTTAACGTATTCATTGTGAAAATCATCAATATAGGATTTCGCTTCATCCCTTTTTCCAAGGACATAAGCAAGTTTCTCAATCTCTTCTACCATATTTTCCGGTTTGTAGAACATTAGACTGATCACACTGCAATCGTGAGGGACCACCTCTACGAGTTTTTCGATCCTTTCCGGTTTGGTCGTCCATGCAATTACCAGCCCTGGATTAAGACTGGCTACGATCTCCAGATCCGGAGAATAACTGCTTCCGATCGAGGGCAATTTACTTAGTTCCGGGAAATAGATTTCATTGTCTTTTACGTACTTGTTAATGCCGACTATCTTATCATCTTCTCCCAATATCCGTAATATTTCAGGGGTATAAGTACCGAACGAGATGATGTTACCCTCCATCGGTTTCTTCACCGTAACGATCCGCTCGGCTGCATCTATGAGAGTTATTTCATTCTCCCCACCCAGCATGATAAGTTCGATCTGCGTCACGTCCTGCATGTTGACCTGTTCATCATACTTACTATCTGCAAGTTGTGTCTGGTCATTGAGTCCTAAAATAATGCGCTGCGTATATTCCATATCCTGTGCATCTATGGTGCCAT
>DQIP01000187.1 GCA_020793565.1 Candidatus Methanovorans sp. | reverse complement strand
GCTTTTCTTGACCCCATCCTTTTAACCAAGCCCCTTTCTTTGAGTTTCTTAATAATATTTTTAGTGCTTCGCAAATTTATGTTGAGTATCTCCGACAACTCATTTGCAGTAACTTTTGGATTACTTTGCATTTCATCAAAAACCGTGCGCTCATTATCGGGTAATAAGTTTATAGTGTCGGTTTCTACCAACCCATCTACCAACCCATCTACCAACCTGCCACTATTTTTCTCCGAAATTTCCCCTCTGTTTTCCTCCGAAGCTTCGGTAATCTTGACCAATGGAGACGTAACTTTATAGAAATCAACCACTCCTGAGATCACAGACTCAAACACACGTTCATCAAAATATATTGTCTGCTCGTTCATTTATCCACCACTTTCCACATTCCACATTCCACCTTTGTCAGGTCCAACTCTTTTTAACAAATCCTTTTTTTTCAATGAAACAATGTTTTTATCAATAGCAGTAGTACTGATTCCAACACTTTCAGCCATTTCCCTCTTTGAAACATGGGGATTTTTCTTCATGAGCTGCAACATTGAAATCTGCGTTTCTACCAACCCATCTACCCCCTTTTCTCCAACTTTCCTTACAGTTTCCTGCGAAACTTCTCCAAGCTTAACTAACGGAAACGTAATCTTATAGAAATCAATTCCACCGGAAACCACAGGCTCATCTTCATAATAAGCCGTCCAGCCATTGAACATCTTGTCAAAACCCGAACCCGCATTTTCAGACAACTTGATCGCCCTGAAAATCCTTGTAATAATAGGGTTTCTTGGCATAGTGAAATCTTCTTTCATGATCGATTCGATATCCTTGGGCAAACTACCCGGGTTCAAAAACTCGATCCTGTCAAGAAAAACCCTGATTCTTGGTTTCATGGGGCTGAAATAATCAGAATGCATCAAAAGATTCACCAGTGCTTCCCTGATCGCAATAAGCTGGGGCTGGTCATCAGTCGCAAACCCGTCCGCCCTTAATGTAAAAGGTAGATCGATCTTCTTCATAAGGCGCTCAAATATGCTAAAATAGAACCTGAATAGGTTCTCTTCCTCATAAAGCCTGTAATTGTACCGTGTCGGGGCGTCAGAATAGGATATACCCATAATCTCCAGGTAATCAACCCTGAAATCTGTAAGCAGGCGATTGATATTGTCTTCATTTCCAAAAACCAGCAGGCCCCCTATCGTAACCCTGCCATCAACCACAACCTGCAATTTTTCAAGCAGCTGCCCGGTTGACAATTTGTTATACCTATGCCCCGGATTCATATTCTCCATATAGATTCTATAATCAGTGATCGTTTTCTCGTCCAGATCATCGATCGTAAAATCCGTCAGTTCCCGATCCTTAAAACCAAAAAAAGAATCCCTGTACATTGCATCAATTTCTGCATCCGTTGCCCGCTGGTCTCCGCTGCCTGTTCGTATAAACGTGTTTTTTCTTGAATTGAAATAAACAGGTTTCTGCTCAGATGCAGGAACATAAAAAGCAAGGACGGCTTTTCCATCAAAATTGTACTTCATGCTCCTGACCCTGATCTTTTGATTGAACTTATCCCCACGGAGTACAGTTGTGAAATCCTGCTCTATCTTTTCAACATCCTTAACACCACTGATCTCGAAGGTCTTGTTAACCTGACCAATTCCAAAAACAAGCCAGCCACCATTTGTATTTGAAAATGCACTGACCGTTTCAAAACTGCTTTTCGGAATGGAAGTCTTCGCTGCTTTCACCTCAAAATCTTCCCATTCAAGTTCTTCCAACCTGTCAAACAGTTCCTTCTGGTCCATGGTCTTGATTACTCCATTTTTATTTGTATAAATGTGCAAAGATAGGTACATAAATGAGATGTATCTACTTCAAATCTAAGGGTAATAGACTACATTTTGTAAATTGAAAGATGCTTCTTCACTTGATTTAGATAATCCGAATATGAATATTACCCTGCTTTTTGAAGTGGATACAATGAGATTGTTTTATCTGAAAATGAAAAACAATACAACCGCCGCAGGCGGCAAATTCCCACACCACTGACCATGAAAATGTCGCCTGCTACCTATGATAATTCACTTTGTTCATACATGCAAAAATATGAAATTTCATTAGCGATAGCGGGGTGTGCCGCCTATGGCGGATTGTCTCGGCATCATAACTACCTAAATAAGTACCTCCATCTTAATTTGCGCATCCGACATGTTGATCCCACACTTAAATATACGATCTGAAAAACAACAAATCTGCTTCTTCATTTCACTACCACTTCCAAATACCCGCCTCTGACAGCGCCGATGCACCGGAGCAGACCTTTTTGTTTAAGCTTTCGGATATTTTCTTTTATTTTTCTTTCTGAAATGCCAATAACGCTGGCAAGTTCAAGTGCCGTAATACGTGGATTATTTCCAATGGATTTTAAAATGTTTTGCTGATTTTCAGTGACCCTTTCAGTGACCCTTTCAGTGACCTTTTCATCTACATCTTGTAATCCTTTCCGTTTAAAGACAACAATAAACTCCGAAGTTGATTTCTTCAACTCCAAAATTTCGGATTCTTTAACAGGGTTATTTCCTGCCTGATCTCTAAACAGGTCAAATTCGACCACTTTAAAGTCAGGATTGTGTTTTAATTTGTTTTCCCTCATCCACTCAAAACTCTGAGCATTCATTTCTGTCAGTGCCGATGCGCTCGGGGAAAATCTCAAATTGTGGGGACAATGTGCCCATTATTCTAAATCTAAACATCAAATCCCAATCCTGCAAGATTTTTCCTGATCTCTCCTTCCAGTTTGTCGCTTTCTTCAAACTGCACTTTCAACCGACCGGTGAGTGTAGCCATTTTCTCGGCAAACGGAATACCATCATCTTCTTCTGCTTCCACGCCCACATAACGACCCGGTGTTAACACGAAGTCGTGTTTTTGAATCAGCGCCGGATCAGCCGAAAAACTAAGGCCGGCCTGGTTATCCTCCCCTGACCATTCCCGCTGCCACTTATGGAAAGTATCAACGATAAGTCTGGTATCTTCAACCCTAAAATCCCGCAGCACACGGTCTTTCATATAACCCAAATTGCGCGCATCGATAAACAGCACCTCACCATGCCGGTCTCTTTTACCATCCTTTGCACTCTTGTCTTTGGTCAAAAACCAGATACATGCGGGTATTTGGGTATTCGTGAACAATTGCCCGGGTAGCGCCACCATACACTCTACCATATCTTGCTCCACCAGGTTTTTACGTATAGCACCTTCGTTGTTCGTGTTGCTGCTCATAGAGCCGTTGGCCAATAACAGCGCCATGCTGCCGGTTGGTGCGAGGTGGTACAACATGTGCTGTAGCCAGGCAAAATTTGCATTCCCTTTTGGAGGTGTTCCATATTTCCAGCGCACATCATCAGCCAGTTTTTCGTGCCACCACTCCTTCATATTAAAAGGCGGATTAGCCATCACAAAATCGGCACGGAGGTCAGGATGCTGGTCATCCAAAAAACTATCTGCATTTTTTTTACCGAAGTTGAAATCAATGCCGCGAATGGCCATATTCATAGCAGCAAGTTTCCAGGTAGTAGGATTGGATTCCTGCCCGTACACAGATATCTGTTTTTTCTGCTCGGCGGCGTCATAGTGTTTAACCCTGGCATGCTCCTCAATGAACTTATCACTGGAAACAAAAAAACCACCGCTACCCATGGCAGGATCGTACACGCGGCCTTTGTATGGCTCCAGCATTTCCACGACCAGATTAACGATCGATTTAGGAGTGTAATACTGGCCGCCCTGCTTGCCTTCCGCAAGGGCGAATTGACCCAAAAAGTATTCATACACATGACCGAGGATATCTTTGGACTTCAAGTTGAGTTTTTTGCCCTTGTACTCAGGATCATGAAATCTGGTAGTGCTGAATTCATTTACCAAACCAATGAGTTTGTCAGTATCCAGCTGGTATTGGCTGATGCGGTTTAAAATACCTTTGAGTTTAGGGTTAGCTTTTTCGATCTCGTCAAAAGCGTTATCGATCAGCCATGACGCAGAGCGCATTTTGGTATTTTCACCCTGTTCATTTACCTCGATCATGCTATTGGTGGGAAGGATTACTTTTTCTTTAACAGTATTCCATCGGGCGATCTTCGGTACCCAGAAGACGTTCTTTTCAATGTAGTAATCATTAATTTCCAGCTCGGCTTCTATGGCTTGCTGGTAGTCATCGCCACTGTCATAATCGTCGCGGGGCAGATAATAGATATTATCGTCATCGTTTTTTCGAAACAACCCCATGAGTTCATTCTGGCGCCCTTCGAAAGCATCGGATACGTATTTGAGGAAGATCAGCCCTAACACAACGTGTTTGTAGTTGGCTGCATCCAGATTAGAGCGCAGTTTATCGGCAGCCTTCCAGAGTTGGGTGTCAAGTTCATTTAAAAATTGTTGTTCAACATCGGTCATAATTGATAACTTCCATAATTCAAATTGTTCATTGCCGCGATAAACAAATGCAATCGTGGCAATCGCCCCTATGTGCATGGGCAGTATTTTTTCAACTTCAAGTTACATTCCAATTCAGATTCAGACAGTTCATATTTTTCAGTAACTTTAATTTGCTGGAATCGAACTGATAAAATTCAAAGCAAGTTTCATCATTTTTCTATATGTCCCTAACTATCATTAAAAGAGTAAATAGTTTATCACTCTTTGCATCCTGTTTCATGTAATGCAATCGACAGAGATCCAACCAAACACTCATAATAAGTAATTGATCAGGTGATTTTCATGCCGAGACAATCATCCGTAGGCGGCACACCCTGCTATCACTAATGAAATTTTCATATTTTTGCATGTATGAACAGAATGAATTATAATGGGTAGCAGGCGATGTTTTCTTGTAGTATATAGAGGCTGTCCAATAATTACGATATCCAATAATATTGATCCTTCTTTTTGTATTTAATTCGATATTTGACCTTATTTTCCCTACCTTTTTGAATTGAAGGACAGCCTCTATAATCGATTAGATTATGTAGTTCTGGTTAATCCGAGTTTAGCGAGGATTTTCCCGGCCAGTGGTGTGGGAATTTGCCACCTGCGGCGGTTGTGTGTTGTTTTTTGTTTTCAGATCAGGTAAAACATTCATTTATGTACCTATCTTTGCACATATGTACAAATACCAATAAACGATACATGCATGATTCCCTGAATTCTGCCTTTCAAAAACATCCACATATTTCCCCAAAACAAAACATAAATCACATAAGGTTGGCATAAACAAACAAAAACAACCATCCCAAAAACCATGTCCAATAACGCGACCCCGCGCCTCAAAGTCAAAACTTACGAAACAACCTTCAATATCCCGATCTTTGGTTCATAACACATGCCCCTTGCAAGCAATTTGCGAACCGCCGCAACAATTACACCCTCAACCATACCGCGAGACTTTGCAATGATGACCAATTCCGCATAGTCAATACCTTTCCCCATATCCATCTCTTTCATCAGTTCAAGAACATGATCCTCATAAGGAACTGCATCTTTGCCACCTGATCCTGTGCCTATAGACCTGACACAATCCAATACCACACCTTTCAATTTATGCAGGTAACCTTCATCCGTGTGATAATGATCAAGAGCAAGGGTAATGCCTTCTGCAAGTCCTTGTGGGCTATTGTTCCGTATCAGGTGTCCAATTAGTTCAGTTCCGGTCAAATCGCTTGCAATCGCCTTTGAAAATGCATCGACCCTATCAAGTGTAAGTTCGGCGGTATCCACGATCCATCGGTCGCGTGTACCTGCATCGATCATATTGATATCTTCAGGCCGGATCGAGATGAACACCGAGCCGGATTCAGGTTCATATATTCTTGCTTTCCCGATAACAGAAACATATTCGGGAATTTCAAGCGTAGATAGGAATATTGCAGCCTCAGGCTGGTACTGTCCTGCATAGATGATGAACACACCGCTCGGGTCAACCACACGGGCCCGCCAAAGATCGTGCTCGGTTCCGATATTATCGATCTCTGTAACAACTCCTGCAACAAAGAGCCGGTTTATTTTAGAACCCACCGGGCTGACAAGAAAATTCGGGGCATGCCCCCCTTCATGGCTAACCTCATACAGTTCAGGATGTATGCTGAATTTTGAATCATTGAACTCCCTTGCAAAAAGACGCTGTGCGACCTCTCTTTCAACCATTGTAAACCTCCCCTCTTTTACCCTCTCTGTTATTTCCCAGACGCCCCATGAGTGCACTCACACGATCATTGGTATTATCATCAGGAAACCATGCAGATTTTGCTACCAGCATAATACCAAACTCGTTACTTGACGTATTGCCCCTGACTGCAAGATACTTGCCAGTGAGAACCTGCCTCATGTCTCCAAACACTGCATCCTGTGATATTGCCTTTTGGATAATATCTTCCGCTTCAGGCATACTCCGGCCATACACTATCTCGGAAAGTTCCCGGTTCAGCATTACTGAAACCGCACCGGTACCGTCATCCAGTATTGCTTTTATACGCATATCCTTCACACCTTCCACAGTACCGTGCACGCGACAGGTATTCTTTTGGATCACACGGTTGCATTCAGGGCAGCGGGTAATAATGCCTGACCCCGGTCGGATCGATATGATATTTCCAAGCGCCACAGTATCGAACATCCCGTCCTTAACCATGATCTCACCGATCGCAACAGGCTCTGGTATCATATTGGCGGACTCAAACGTAAACGGCAGTTCTTCAGTAGATACAACAGCACCGATTATCGTATTTTCGTTAAAATTGAGAGATGGGACACCACGAAACATCCGAACTGATGCGTTCTCAAACCTGATCACGCTTCCGATATCCAGGCCATCAAGAGAGACCCATGACGTGAAAGGAAGTTTTGCAGTCTCATCTGCAACTACGCCTTCAATAATTGTTACATTTTCACCTTTAACGGTAACATTTTTGTGAGAATATTCAAGAATGACTGCCACAGAACTTACGGACAGGTCGGTGTTTGCAACATCACGCAGTTTCTTGGCAGGAGTTTTGCATAGTTCATCAATTGACGGAAGTGTATCATCAGGTAGTTTTTCAATATGGGAACGTTGCCCGAAATTCACTTCTGACCGATTGTGCCAGCTGCGTGAATATGCATTTTTGATCCGGATGACTTCTCCGCTTTTAAGCGAGTTATCATTCCATGCAGTAAACGAGCAGGCGCCATCTTCATCGGCAAGTGTGCCTGAAAATATAACGGTTTCCTTGCTGCGCAAGTTTACACTCTTTTCCGTAACATCTATGATGCGCCCGGTTACCTCAAAACCCTTTAGTCCGGCTGTGATGTCCTTTATTTTCATTATCGGCATGAAAGTGGACCTGAATTTACGAATAATGGTCCGTTTAGCTTCATCAAGAGGTACGCGAAAATCCAGAAGTTTCTTAAGTTCTTCCCCTATCTGTGACTCGCCTATATCTATATTTTCAAGCGCCTTTGTTAGCTCTTCGATGTGAGGCGCCAGTTTGTTGTTCATAATAAGCCTCCCGATAATGAGACAGTTGTTATACTTTCTATAAGGGTACTTGGCAATAAACATATCTACATACCCATATAGGGTCTGGAATATTGAAACATATCCAAAGATTATCGAGTTTTACAATAAGTTATATATGGTTCTTTTCCAATTAAAGAGCGTATAGTCGTTAAATCATAAATTTAAGAATAAATGGAGGTAATATTTGTGACAATTATACCACATGCACCGGTTGAGCGCCTAATAAGAAGCGCAGGCGCACATAGGGTCAGTGAGACTGCAGGAGTTGCTCTTGCAGAGATATTAGAGCATCACGGTCTTGAAATTGCAACAGAAGCAGTTAAACTGTCAGAACACGCCAAAAGAAAAACGGTAACAGCAGAAGATATAAAATTAGCATTTGAAATGTTGTGAATTTATATCACAACATTTCATAACATTTTTTTTATAGTATATAATTTATATAGTCCGGGTTAATCCGACCGCAAGGAGAATTTTCTCGTGAACAAATATACTTACGCTTCCGCAACCACTACTATAGAAAGAGATTCTACCGGACAGCTGCGTACACATGAACCACATGCTATGCACGTATCTTCATTAACCATTGCACTTCCGTTACGAACCCTGATCGCTAATTTTGCAGTGTCGTGATCAAAATCATCCTTTTTCGCAAGTTTCGTGTTGATTGGGCACACTGAATCACAAATTCCGCAGCCTGTACACTTATCAGATTGTACAATTTTCTTATTTTCCTTTACCATGATCAATTCCTCAAATATTATATTACATTATATTGTTAAACGTATATCTTCATATTCACATTACCCAATATGAACGTTTCGAATTGGTTTTTATATTTCATGTGCCAGACTGATCGTACCAATTCCGGCGAGTGTAACTGCAGTTACGATGATGCCTGCGATCATCACACCTGCCAATATCGCCAAAAGAGCATGCCGAAACTCTATTCCGAATACAAATGCAGCAGCACATCCTGTCCATGCACCTGTGACCGGCAACGGGACCGCTACAAATATTGTTAGTGCAATGAGACCATATCTTTCAAACTTTTTTGAGTGCTTGCGGTGGGTTCTTGTGAACAGCCATGAAAAGAACACATCCCATACCTTAAAACGGCGCAAGTATGTGGACACCGGATCCAGGAACAAGAGCAATGGAATAACCGGCAGCATGTTTCCAATGACTGCAAGACAATATGCAGTGACAGGATCAAGTCCATACACCCCGATTGCGAGAGGGATCGCACCTCTTAATTCAGAAAAGGGCAGGGCGCTTATTAATATAGTCGAAAGCCAGTGCGGCATTGATCCGGATAGTTCGATCAATTGTTCTTCGAAAGGCATTATCACTCCGACTTTAGTGCGAAATGAGCAAGAAGCGCCTCAAGCTGGATTTTTTCGTTCGCTCCTTCCGTAAGCCTGAAATCGATCTCACCAATAATATCAATGAGCTCAACCATGAGTTTATCAGGTAGGTCAAGTTTGAACATTGCCCTGTATATCTGGCCTATGACATCTTCACCGGACAGGCCTTGCTCAAGAACAAGCACATCAAGTTTCTTTCGCGCAGCCGTAAAATTACCACCAAGCGCTGTTTGTATAAGGTCAGTTATCTTCTCCGGATGTGCGGTGGTGGTGATCCGGTAGATCATATCCTTATGTATGGTAGAATCAATAAGTGCCGCAGCCTGCAATGAATTGATGGCTTTTCGCATGTCGCCCCGGGCTACATATGCGATCGCTTCGATGCCATCGTCTGCGACCTCAACTCCTTCATTTTTCGCTATATGTCGTATCCTCTCAGATATGGCATCGTCTGACAGGGGGCGAAACCTGTACACTGCGCACCTTGATTGGATGGGTTCGATGATCTTTGATGAATAGTTACATGATAATATAAAACGACAGTTGTTTGTATAACGTTCCATGGTTCTTCGAAGCGCAGATTGTGCATCCGATGTCAGTGCATCGGCTTCGTCGAGAAATATGATCTTAAAATCTGCGCCCCCTATGGGTGATGTTTTTGCGAAGTTCTTTATCTTGTGTCGCACAACATCTATGCCGCGCTCGTCGGATGCATTGAGCTCGGTAAAATTTTCACGCCATCCGTCCTTGAATAGTTCCCTTGCGACAGAGACTGCGGTTGCAGTCTTTCCAACACCTGGCGGGCCTGAGAAAAGCAAGTGTGGAACATTTCTTGATTTTATGTATGATTTGAGCCGCTCGATAACTTCTGTTTGCCCGACAACATCACCAAGTTCATGGGGCCTGTATTTTTCAATCCATATTTCTTCTTTAATTGTGAACCCTCCGCTTATTTGGGATATTTCCATGAGTAACTGCGGCATTATTGATTGCATAAGTAATGTGAATGTTACTTTTTAACCTTTCGTAAGTGCGTTATAGTTATGTGCACATTACTATCAGCAGTTAGGACAGGTATAGATTGAAGGATTATGTGGCTATATCTTAAAATATATCGACATTTGGATGGGGCTGCTGGTCGGATATGTATGAGTTGGTGGTGAAAATAGCACTGGCATGATCGGTTATGTTGCAGGTATCCATTGCTATCGATCTCATTCGCTGTGTACTAATGCTGTTTTCACAAGTAAAAAGTAAACCTATTTATCCATTGCCGCAAATCAAATCAAAAACAAAAATGCAAGGTGAACCAATGCAACTAAAAATACAACCACTTGACATCAAAGTCGGAAAATTCAAAGTAGTCCTGAATACTATCGATGCAAAAGAACTGGGCGTCATTGAAGGCGATCGTGTGCATGTCAGGGATCACGAGAGCCTGACAGCCATTGTAGATACAACTGAAGATATGATCGCACCGGGCATGATAGGAGTTTACCATGAAGTGCAGGAGCGACTTAAAAGGGAATGGACCGAGCCTGTGGAAGTGATCCCTGCAACGCGTCCGAAATCAACAGAAGTCATTAAAAAGATGATGAACCAGGAAAAACTGGGCAAGGACGAAATTTATCTGGTTGTTAAGGATATTGTGGATGAAAGTCTGAGCGATATCGAACTGTCTGCATTTATCACCTCATCCTATATCAATGACCTGAGTGACGATGAGACCGAATGGCTCACAAGTGCCATGATCGACACCGGTGATAAGATTGAGTTTGATACTCATCCTATTATGGATAAACACTCGATCGGCGGTGTTCCGGGTAATAAGATATCCCTTCTGGTCGTGCCAATCGTTGCAGCAAACGGACTACTTATTCCAAAAACAAGTTCAAGAGCTATTACAGGTGCAGGCGGGACATCTGACCTGATGGAAATCCTTGCGCCTGTGGAATTTGATGCTGCCGAGATAAAGGACATGACCGAGAAGGTCGGCGGTGTACTTGTGTGGGGAGGTGCGACAAACATTGCACCTGCGGATGATAAACTTATCAGGATCGAGTATCCCCTTTCTGTTGACCCGCATTGCCAGCTTCTGGCATCCATCATGGCAAAGAAAGGTGCTGTTGGTGCGGACAATGTGGTTATCGATATCCCTACGGGGGCAGGCACCAAAATACCGGATGTTCAGGCGGGGCGTAAACTTGCACGCGATCTCATCAATCTCGGAGAGAGATTGGGAATGAACGTTGACTGTGCATTGACATATGGCTCTTCCCCTATCGGGAGGACGGTGGGACCCGCACTTGAAGTAATAGAAGCATTGAAAGTACTTGAGACCGGAGAGGGACCGAACAGCCTGATCGAAAAAAGTGCAGTCCTTGCAGGTATGTTGCTTGAGATGGGCGGCGTGGCAGCCAAAGGACAGGGGCACAATCTTGCTATCGAAACCATCAAAAACGGTAAAGCCCTGGCAAAATTAAAGCAGATCATAGAGATTCAGGGTGGCGATCCGAATGTTACACACAAGGACATTGTTGTGGGGGAGCATACCGCCGAGTTGCGTGCACAAACCGACGGCTACATAATCGAGTTCGACAATAAACGGCTCGTTGAGATCGCAAGGATGGCAGGTGCGCCAAATGATAAGGGTGCAGGCGTCATGATCCATAAAAAGCGTGGGGAATCTGTTAAAAAAGACCAGCCTGTTCTTACTATTTATGCAGAAAAAGACTGGAAACTTAGCAATGCGCTTAAAAGTGCGCATCGTATGATGCCTATTGTAGTTGAGGGCATGTTGCTTGAGCGGGTTCCTGCTTTTAAGGAGTTGTGATTGGGCAGTGGCAGATTCGGGAATTCATGCAGGTAAAGAAACTATGGGAATCGTAATTCTGTTGACGATGATTTTTCAAAAACCTGTGTGATTGTATTTTATACTTCCCGCACATCCCGAAGTCGTTTCAATCGTACTTAAACCAAATGTATTTATATGGATGGTTTCGATAAAATCTCGATTCACATCTTATATTGCCAGACCCCGCGCAGCAATACCGCTGCAGGCTGCGCATTCCAAATATTATTAAAAATATAACTCGGTCGAATAAATCGGAACATTTTCAATAACATTGGTGTGTAAAAACGCTATGCTGCATTATTCCATATGTAGATGATAAGTTGAAATGCCGAGAAAATCCTCCCTGCGGTCAGATTAACTCGGACTACATAATCCTATAGATTATATGCAACGAGAAAACGTCATCGTTTGCGCCAGTGGTTTGGGAATGTGCGCCTCCGGCGTATTGCTTCAGCGTCAAAAATCGCTAAAAAAATACAATCAAATAAATTACCATGTTCAGGGATAAAATACAATTGGAAATCAGATAATTTGAATCGTTTTGCAGACCTCATACTCTTTGCGATGACCAAAATCATACACTGCAAAGGACCCCACCTCCTGCGGAGTTGATTGATATTACTGTCATGTCAACAATGCAATGTTGCTAAACGGAATGGGTTAAGGCAGATGTGAAAAACGGCGCGACCATACGCGCTTAAGCGCGGCATATTCCAACACTATAAATATGAAATACAATACTTTTTTCAAGCGGTGTCGTATTTGCAGACCTTAGAATTATATGTTTGGATTGTGGATTTAGCAGTATTTATTCACACAGATCCAGTATCCTGATCGCCAAATAGGCAGCATTCGCAGCGTTGTCGATACCGACACATGCAACCGGCACTCCTTGCGGCATTTGTGCAATCGATAGCAATGCATCAAGTCCACCCAATTTTGCACTGGCAGGTACACCGATCACAGGCTTTTTGGTCTTTGATGCAATTACACCGGGCAGTGCAGCCGAAAGTCCGGCTATGGCTATATACACATTTGCACTATCGGATACGACATACGCATCAAGTTCATCAGGATTGCGGTGTGCTGAAATAACCTGTACATCAAATGAATATTTGCTTTTCTCAAGCACTGATACTGCACGGTATGAGATAGGGCGATCTGATTCAGAACCCATGATTATTGAAATATCAACCATTTTATGATCCTCTTTTTTCCTTCAGGGAAGATTTCCTTCACCGCTCAATTCATGCTGGCGGTCGATATTCATCCGTATCAGCATTCCATAGATCTCTTTTATGACACCTATATCGAGATTTCGCTCGGTGGCTTCGTTAACTGCACGGTTTAAGACAACCAGGTTTTGATCTTCATCATTGATGGACTTGTCAATATGCCTTTTTGCATCCAATACTTTTTCCGCTAACTTCACACGTTTTTCTATCAGTGATATTATCTGTATATCGATCTGCCGTAGTTCTGCACGTACATTTTCAAGTTCATTCATTGGATTCACCGTTGTTCAATTGTAATTAAGGTTCATTGCAGTTTTGCACCATTATTATTGATTTTGGTCTTTATCACATTTCCGCTTATACCGGAGTTTTCCCATGCATCTTTAAGACTGTCAACCTTGTCCTTTTCAACAAGTGCAGTATATGCCGGACCGGTTCCTGAAAGACTTACACCTTTTATACCCGATTCAAGTGCCTGCATAATGGGTTCCGTATCAAACCCAAGTGCACTACTGTATAGAAAACCGTTTAACGTCATCGCGCGCTCATATTCGCCTTTAAGCGCAAGATCGTAAGCAATGTCCACCCAGGGCGCGACCAGTTTTGAACGGGAAACATCTGTCTGTGCACTGAATGCCTTTTTGTCAGGTGCAAAAATAAGGACATCCATTTCACGCTCCACTCTCTTTACGAGTTTCATCATCATGTTGTCGGTAACTACAATACCTCCAAAAAACGACGCACATGCATCATCAAAAGCGCCTGTGATCGTAACTCCTGCTTCCTTTGAAGCCTTTACACCGATCCGCACCGCATCAAGCGCTTCCATGGATTCACCGATCGCATCAAGTGTGGCAAGAACAGTAGCATTTGCAGCAGCACTGCTGCTCTTTAATCCACGCGCGAGCGGAACTTCACTTCGGGTTATCACCGTGCCGCCTGATCTCATGCCGAAGTGGTCGAGCACAAGTTCCACTGACCTTTCAATGAGAGTAGTATCCCCATCCGGCATGCCTTCTATAGAACCGCTAATTGATGATCCACTTTCTGAAAGTTCGACATCAGCAAAGGTCTTGAGGTCAATCCCAAAAGCCGCACCTTTCCATGTTGAAATGGCGTTTATGATCGTTCCTGCCCCCAGGGCATAAGCGTGTCCCGTTAGTGTCATCTTTATATGTCCTGCTCAAATGCGCTGCATCATCATTGATCTTAAGTTATTTAATTCAGTGATCATCATGTCCCTGTCCGGTTCAGCCGGATTCTCACTGCGGGTATATTTGGTTATGAGTTTGTCAATATAATCAAGTTCAATGTATGTTGATGAGTATTCCGGTTGAAAATCAGGTAGATCTTCAAGCGGCACGACATTTGAATTTCCTTTTACAACAGGTTCCTTGATCCCTTTGACAACGATCGTAAAATTATATTGGGCAAAACCAAATATGCGGGCAAGATTTCTTGACATGTCTGATACCTGCTGCACCCTTTTGGCACTCATGCGCTTGTTTGCGGCATGAGAATCCTTGTACTCGATAAACCATACTTTATCTTCACGCCATAGTATGGCATCGTATTCGGCAAGTATAGCTGAGTTTTTGAAAGCCAGCACATTGAAAAGCATACCGTTCACTTCTGCAAGATTCAAGTTATTCCGAAAATCCTTTTCAGTATCGATGATATCAGGGCGTGTTTTCAGGGTGTAAGGTTCGCTTCGCAGTTCTACCATACAAT
>DQIP01000232.1 GCA_020793565.1 Candidatus Methanovorans sp. | reverse complement strand
TGGTTTTTAAGACTTTTTAATAGTATATAATCTATAAGATTATGTAGTCCGAGTTAATCCGACCGTAGGGAGGATTTTCTCGTTTCTTCTGGCTTGAATTATAACGAACCATAGATGAACGTAGATTTCGCATGCAGTATCCGCTTATCCGCATCACCTGCACGCCTTGCAGGCACTCAACTCCGCAGGAGGTGAGTGTATCCGCGTTTAACAGAACTGATCAATAAATGTATCCCGAAAATAATAAAAAGTCTCTGGTTTTTATGAATAGGTTATTGAAAGTGATGTAGTGGTACCTTGCACTACTTCCAATGTTTTTGTCAATTTTTTGTGATTCAGGTGCTTGATTTCAAGAACAGGGTTCTTTCCATTTATCTTCACAAGCATCTTCCGATCCACCTTAACAACATCATTTTGCTTAAGGTTTTTAAGGTAAATGACAAATTCTCCTTTATCGTTTGTTCCGGTTAAGGTACCACATCCCTTGATCCCCAGCACTGCCCCCGGTATTCTCTCGCCCCCTGAATCCTCCAGGTGCCCCCTAACTAGGGTTGCAGTTGATGGAAAATGATATGGGGGGGCAGGTTTGATGACAATATCTGCTACCGGGTTTAGCTCATCAAGATCATCTGGCTTTATCGTTTCACTCTCTTCATCAAAATAATATTCCCCACCTTTTACCTGAACTGTATAATTGTCACCTGGTAAATCAAAAAATAGATAATAACCACCTGGATTTCGGATGGGTTTTACGTTGTGATCTTTTATCGATACATCTAAATTGCCAACAACTTCTCTTGATGTGTAATCATCGATAAGGTAAACAGCCAGGGAAAGTTTCCTTGTTGAACTTCCGATAAAGACCCCGTTAATTTGACTCACTTTCAAACCTTCATGTATCTATCAAACCTGCGGGATATTACTCGTTTTGCCTCTTTCTCCCGTGTTGACTCAATCCGCACATTGGCAACTATATAACAGACAGATGGCCTGAAAGGCCTATTCTGGAAAGTGCCCCATATTTTGGTCATATCACCAAGGTTATGGAGGCTTTGTGATATGTGAAGTTCCTGGCCATCATCTGTCAGGCATCCTCTTAAGAACGGGTCAGTGATTATGGAATTGTCATGGAGGATTTGCATCGCTCTTCCCAGTACACTGTGTTCGTCCTTTGTTCTCTCTGTTTTATCCTGAATTCCAGATGAAGGGTAAGATGTTAACATATATGACAGGTCCAGGATCAAGGGCGGGTACTTGAGTTTTGCAGGATTGATTATTTGCATTTCCTGATTCTTCATGTGGACATTTTCAATGACCTGAAACAAGAACAGGGATAATCGCACACTGTCGTTAGCTTCTATCTCTCCTGGAGAAACTGCGGCAATGGAACCGGGATCAATGAGATCTTCCATTTGGTTTCTTAAAAGGTCGGCCAATGTATAACTTACATCTGCTATTGCCGTATAATCCGACATATTTGCTCCTGTATTGGTTTAACAAAAAACGAATTTTCAGATCGGTTTTATGAAGTTCACCTGAAAAATTCACGCCATGCCCGAATTAACCTGAACCACACGATCATATAGATCACATACTACAAAAATACTTGATGTCTGTACTGAGTCATAAATATTGCGAAGATATGGTCGCAGAGAGAATGTCAAGATATTTTCCGGATTTGTTAATTACATCTATGGAATCATCACATATAGATAAATTTCACGATCAATCCAGGTGTATTTAATGCATTTATACAAATTGAACTTCATTTAATTTTATATACGCACCCAGAAGTATGTCATAATCAGATAATGTTCCCGATGATTTCAAACGATCGACTTCTACAAGAAATTTCCCAATGTTATTTTGTTCCAGTTTATTTTTTTTTGCGAAGCACACTGCAAGACATTTTAATTCTGTTCTCGATGAATATTTTTTGGGCTTTTTTCCATCAAAAAAATCGAATATGAATCCACATTTTTGATGTCCTATGGTGCAAGTAGACGGATTAGCTGAAGTTTTAATATAATCTTTAAATGTCCTATCTTTAATAATTTCACCACATTCACATAAAATCATATCGCACCACCATACCCAATTGTACCGAAATAGTAAATAAGCAAGTAATTAGGAAGTACCCACTAATTACAGGGAGTTTTCATCACCCAATTGCTCGCTCCCAAATTCTAAATTATTTTAAGACCATGCGGTCAATCATTAAAGATTATTTATTGTTATATTATATGGACTTTTCTAAATATATAGCCTTGGGACAAAATTATCAAATCTGCAACTTCATTGCTTTACAATCTTCCTCTTTAAGCTCAACTACACGAGTATAATATTTCGCAGAATGTTCTTTTAAAAAATTCAATACTTTCTTTTCATCCTTCATCTGGACAATAATTACCCCCCGTATTAGTTTTTTGTATGCGATATCATCCAACAATCCATGTCTACGGTATCTGTATTTTCCCTGATGTGAACTTGTTTCTTGTCCATAAAATGCTTTAGCGAATGTACTTGCTTTGGTTTTGTCTTTGCCAGTAGGTACCGTGAATGCTATTAGTATTCCTTCCATTGGATGGAGGTATACACCCATAAATATATATACTTAACGGTTACGGTGACATTATGCCTGCAGAATCTCATACTGAAGAACTCAGAACAGTCATAAAGCAGGTTCATGATGGTGAATTTGACTATAATAGTCGTGAACATCCCATAATGTCAACGGCGGTCAAGAAATACACCACCTTACAATCTTTGGTGAAAACACCAAAGGTTGTGAAATATGCTAGAAATTGAGGAATGGTTTATGATAAAGGATCTACATGCACAGGGTTTAAGCATAAAGGCAATATCCGAAAAAACTGGTTTTGATCGGAAAACAGTACGTAAATATTTAAACACTACATCTGTCCCCTAATCTAAAAAACGAGGCAAAAAAGAGAGCCAACTTGATGAATACAAAGAATACATCATCACAAAACTTCACGAAGAACCATACACTGCATCCCGCCTCTACCGGGAAATACAGGAAATGAGATTCATTGGAAAACATGCCAATAACATACGATCATTCTAATAATTTTAGACGCCGAAGTGATACGCCGGAGGCGTGCATTCCCAACCCACTGGCGCAAACGATGACGTTTTTGCGGCATTTCAACTTATAATTTACATATAGAATCAAGCAGCATAGATTTTTCACACACCAATGTTATTGAAAATGTTCAGGTTTATTTGACCGATGTGTACTTTATAATAATGTATAGAATAAGCCGCCTACACCGGATTGTCTAGGCATCAAAACTACCTGAACAAGTACCATCATTGTATTATTTTGGAATCGGAACACCAGCATAGAATAGATCAAACACAACCCCTGATCAGACGTTTTGATGTGCTTAAAACATCATCTTCCTCTATACATTTCCAATAGCGCGTACAAAATTTGCAATACGAGAAGCATTGTTTTGATTATGTGCAGCCAGACGCGACTGGTACACCCTTATAGAGCGCAGCAGATCGATCTTGCGAAATTCCGGCCAGAATGGGACACAGAAATATGCAGCGCATTCATTGCCATTGGCCTGCCATGAAAGGAAATTGGACACCCTGGTGTCCCCGCCGGTACGAATGATCAGATCCACATTGGGTACTGCACAACCTCCGACAGGATAAAGATGCTCCGATATCGTTGATTCGGTTATTTCATCAGGTTCCAGTTCACCGTTATATACCTTCTTTGCAATTTCCTGAACAGCCTGTACAATATCCTGCCTGCCCCCGTATGCAATTGCAACATTCAGGTGAAATCCGTCATAATCACGGGTTGTGCGCTCAATTTTTTCAATGGATGCCTGAAGAAACGGGGATACCTTAGAAATATCGCCAATTATCCGAACTCTCATCCTGCGTGCATGGGTGCGTTCGTCCTCACACATTTCATCGAATTTCAATCCGATCAGTTCAAAAAGGTTTTCAATCTCATTTTCTGACCTGTTTAAATTCTCTGTTGAAAACGCATAAATAGTCAAATGCTCAATACCTGCCTCCCACGACCAGTCTATTACTTTTTCCGTGGTATCTGCTCCTCTTGCATGTCCAAAACGGATGGCTCTTTTCATACTGCTTGCATATCTGCGGTTTCCATCCATAATCACTGCAGCATGCCGTGGAACTGTGCCGCTTGCTACTTCCTGTGTTAGCAAACGTTCATATCCCCTGTATAATATGTGCCGCATGAACTTTAGCATGAAATATCACAAACCTGAAAAATTGTTATTCTATATAACTGCATGAAATTGTTAAAGAAACATTGTTATTTATTACAAAAACATATTGTAGAATATAGAATAAAATTGATAATAGCAAATTTCAAGCACATTAATAATTTTCAAGGACAGAACGTACTACGTTTTTGTAGTCTTCCTTAAGCGAATATATATTGTGGTCTCCGGTCACGTTAATGCTGAGAATACCCAGCCTTGTGTTCATAAGACCGACCATTGCAGATACTCCCCTATAACTAACTTCAAAATCGGTTTTTTCCAGATATTCAAATACATCTCCGGTGGTGAATGTATTACCATTAAGGAACATATTCAAAACTATTTTGCGTATTCCAGTATCATCGCGACCAAGATATTTTATCAGTCTTCCTCTTACTCGCTCTTCGATTGTTTCCAGTACAAACACCTCTTTTTTTTAATGCGATTAATCTATACCAGTCTTGCATATATATTTTGGGATTTATTTATCAAATTGGCATCATTTCAACTACCAATCCATTCTCAAACGGATATCTTTCTATGATCGATAATTTACTGCCTGTTCCTTTAAGGTTCTTTGCGATATCCTCAAGTATCCACCATGCAATTTCGATCCTGTTGCCTATGACCTTAAACATATCCTCTGGCACTTCTAATTCACGAAATACCCCGATTATAGCATCATGATCGCCATTTTCAATCATGCCAATGACAATTGTCCCTTCGTCAGTAATTCCATCAAATGCGCGCGCGGTCCTGTTTGCTATACGCAGCAGGCGCTTTTTGAGTTGTACGGCATCCTTATACCTGGATGAGCAAAAGTGCACTTTTGGTGAATGCACGGATAATTTTTCCGCACATGCGCGCGAGCTGGCTACTGCATTGGACATGTCGTTCACAAGTTCAAAGCCGCGCAGGTGCATTGCATCTGCATTGGTATCCGAGAATTCGAGTTCGTTCAGGTTCAGGAAACCGCCGACATTACCAAGTAGTGGCAAAACCCCTTCCGCCCCTTCCATCGCCGGAATCTCGATCCCTGCTGACATCCCGAGTTCGATCGCGGTTTTGATCGATACTGCAAATGGCGTGTGTTCGAGGGAATCCCATAATTCACAGGATGGATGGAATCGTATCTCATCCAGTTCCGCAGATGCGAGTGCGACAAGTAGTTCCTTATCGGGCGCAATTGATGTATATAGGTGGATATGGTGCCCTGATCCGAATTCAGATTTCAGCAGGCGTATGTAATGCAGCACGCGCCCGGGCTTTAGAAGAGGCTCACCTCCGGTGATACCTGTACCCAGTGCATCCATCTGGCGCGCTTCGGATATAACGTCCTCGTCCGAGGTCACACGGCGCTCGTTCGCATAGGTTACATCTTTTTTCCGGTCTTCTGATATCGGACAGTAGAAACATTCCCGACCGCAGATGCCGGTCACGAACAGTACCATTTTTGCACCGATTTTACAGAATTTGCAGCCTTCAGATAGGTAATTGTGAAAAGAACCCACTTCGTCCTGAATAATCTCTGGCATCTGTCCAGTTATGCTGCTGTTTGTACATAAGCCTTGTTTAGTAACAGGTGCGGAGTTACAGTTTGGATGAGCTTCTGGATCAGGGCACGAGTGCGGAGAAGAAATGCTGTTGCCTGTACTTAACTCGCTGCGTGTTGGAGTGTGTGGTTACATGGGATAAAGGGGAAATATGTCATATATACTATTCCCCGGACTCAAGTAGCCATTTCCAAACAGGAACATACGTTATTCCGTTTTCGGTTTTTTCAACGTTCCTTGTGATTAAGATAAGTTCCGAAACCCTTTCCTGAAAGTTCTCTTTAAATTCAAGCAATGCTTTGATCTCCCTTTCACCTATAACATCACTATAAGTAACATTTACCCCAGTCAGGCTATTGTCCTTATTCCTTACAACAAAATCCACTCCCCTGCGACCCTTCCAGTAATATACGTCAAGCCTCCTTCTTTTGAGTTCAATGAATGTGATGTTCTCTGCAAGTTTACCTTCGTCAGGTGAGAACTTAAAAGACGCCGCATTTCGAAGACCATTATCGATGCAATATATTTTCCTTGGTTTCTGGATCGCTAATGAGGTCTTAATGGAATATGAGAAAAAGTTAAGTTGGTAAATAAGGTATGCCTGCTCCAGATATAAGAGATATTCCTTTATGCTGCTCACAGACAGTCCTATAGTTTTTGAAATTTTCATATAGCTCAACAGGGCTGAGATATTTGTAAGAGAATAATTTGCCAGTTCGATCAATTTTGAACTTTCCCTGATATTCTTGCCCACTACAATATCCCGCAGTAAGATGCTGTCGAAATACTCCTTTAGCCGCATGTGATTTATATCAACATCCATCTCAAGGACAACCTCTGGAAAACCACCATTGTTCAGGTAATTCAAAAAATGGTGAATCACTTCGCTTTTTTGTACATCCGTATCTTTAAGCTCGAATCCAATAAATGCCAGGTATTCCTTGAACGATAACGGGTAAACGGTTTTTGAAATGAGCCTGCCAGTCAGCAAGCTTGACAACTTGTCAGAAAGCATAGTACTATTTGAGCCGGTTATTATGAATTTGATATCACGGTCATAAAGATCATAATATTTTTTGAGCCATTTTTCCCAGTTTTCAATGTTTTGTATCTCGTCCAGAAATATATATTTTCGACCTGCCGGATTGTTAATCTCAATGTAGTTCTCAAATATCCTATCAAGTATTCTGATACTTTTGTCTTCGAACGGTTCATCCAGATTGAAATACAGTATACTCATCGGATTGATCCCGTTCTCGACAAGATGATCAATTACCTGATATAGTACTGTTGATTTTCCGCACCTGCGTACACCGGTTATGCAGATGATCTCTTTTATGTTCAGCAGCTTTATGATCCCGTCAACGGTTTCAGGTCTCGCAATGCGTTTTTTCGATTCCGGGACCTTTGCATATAGCCACCAGGGATTCCACAGTTTCAGAGTTTCCTTCATATTATCATAATATGATATATAAGTACATAAAACCTTCCATTATAATGGAGGGTTTGGCATGAAAACCCATCATCGTAATGGATGGTTTAACAAATTTTGGTAGTGCCCCGGAAATCATGACATTCCATAATAATCGTTATGCTGCGAAACGATCGGTGGATTATAAGTGTGTTATTCGGAATCAATACCAGTAACGGACTTGAACTATGATAAAAGCACATTAGGTCTCGTAACTTCGGACACGACCCACTTTTCACTGTTCCATTGAATCTAGAAATTCAAGTTGCCAAGAAATGTGTTGAAAATAACCCATATCCACATATAAATGTAGATGCAGACCCCCATTTTGCCATTGACTTTTTAGCAGACAAGCATTACAATGGCAATAAAGAATTATTATTTAGAGAAATATCTTTATTGCTCAAAAATGAAATGTGGACAAATGATATTTTAAATCAAATAAATTCAGGCTAAAAACTTGAAAAACCCAAATCACTTCTTCTCATACTCAAATAAACAGCACACATCCCCAGCATAACGAATCACCTCCCCCTGACCATGCCATGAAAGGTGTTGACCCCGATTTCTCGAAAAAAGCACAAAAAGGCGACGTAATTGTCGCAAACAACAACTTCGGATGCGGGTCATCAAGAGAACAGGCTCCCCTTGCACTAAAATATGCAGGCTTCTCCTGTGTTGTTGCAAATACCTTTGGGAGCTTTTCTTTCGGAATGCAATAAATGTAGGTCTTCTGCTCATGGAAGCAGATGTAGGGTGCAACTGACGGCGGTAAGGGACATCACGAAGTTGTCACAGACATTTTGAATGAGATCGATATTTCGGAGTATGACAGGATATGCACCTGCGGACCTTAGATCATGATGGCGCGCGTGTTTGAGATATTGCGCGATGCTGGTGCGCATGGACGGTAAGAATTACATTGTAACCTATTGTCATCTTGAAAGAAAATAGATGTGAATAGTGATCTAAAAAATCGCAATTCGCTTTTTGGAATAAATCTCTTTATCCCATAGTTTAAATAATCAAAAATCCAATAATCAAACATGAAATTTACAATAAAACTCGAAGAATCTGATGAAGGTGGATATACCGTTCAATGTCTTGAGCTTCCTGCTGCGATAAGTGAGGGGAATACAAAAGAAGAGGCTCTGAAAAATATCAAAGAGGCGATTCAACTGGTTCTAGAGGTCATGCAAGAACAAGCACAAGCTTATACTGAAGTCTTTAAAGTGGAAGTTACAAATGCCTAAGCTTCCTTCGGTATCTGGTAAAAAAACCATCCGATCCTTAAAATCGAATGGGCTTATCATAGTACGGCAGAGAAGTGCCAACAGCGATGCAAAAATCCCAAGATGTAGCAATTTAAAAATCCGCTGTCATCGCCGTACATGTAGAAGCAGTAGAACGCGCCGCCGTCGGCGGAATTGTTGCTTCGGTTTGAAATCTTGCCTTAACTACACTCATTCCTTTTTTCCAGCATCGCTTCAACAAGTGCCCTGAATGGCGGAGATGGACGACCGGGTCTTGACTTAAACTCCGGGTGGAACTGGGATGCAAAGAAGAACCTGTTCCCAGGCACTTCCACAATCTCCATCCTGTTCTTGTTCTTACCAGAGAACACTGCCCCCTTTGCCTCGATCCTATCAATGAAATTCGGATTCACCTCATACCTGTGCCTGTGCCGCTCAACAATATCACTGCTACCATAGATGCGCTGTGCGATAGTACCGCTCTTCAGCACCGCATCATAATCTCCAAGTCGCATTGTTGCACCCATATCGACCACATCTTCCTGCTCGGGAAGCAGATCGATTACGGGATATGGGGTATTCTCATCAAACTCGGTACTGTTCGCACCACTCAACCCAACAACATTCCTTGCAAATTCAACAACTGCAAGTTGCATCCCAAGACACAATCCAAGGTATGGAATATCATTCTCCCGCGCATACCGGATTGCCATGATCTTACCCTCAGTGCCGCGTTCCCCAAAACCGCCCGGAACAAGTATGCCGTCATATTCAGACAGGCTTTTCACTGCATCGGGATCATTCTCAATTGTTTCCGCATTTATCCAGGTAGTATTAACATTGCATCCACATTCGATTGCAGCATGTTTAATGGATTCGCGAATGCTTGTGTATGAATCTTCAAGATGTGTATATTTTCCGACGATTGCAAGTTTAACCCCACCTGTCATGTTTTTCATACGAGTTATCATATCGCCCCATGTGGTATCCTCACCAATCGTTTTGAGATTTAGTTTATCCATCAAAAAATCGGTGAGTCCTTCATTTTCCATCAAAAGCGGGACTTCATAGATATCTTTGGCGTCATGCGCACTTACCACAGCATTCTCCGAAACATCACAAAATAGTGCGATCTTTGCTTTCGTATCATCAGACAGCGGTTCCTTGCACCTGGCAACTATTACGTCAGGTGTAAGTCCAAGTTCTCTTAACTCTTTCACTGAATGCTGGGTCGGTTTTGATTTCTGGTCACCCTGTGCATCGATTGGCACAAGTGTCACATGAAGAAAAGCAATATCATCCTTTGCTTCTTCCCTGTGCATTTGCCTGACCGCTTCTAAAAACGGCATACTCTCAATGTCACCGACTGTACCACCCACTTCTATCAAGCAGATATCTGCACCGCTCTTTGCGGCTACCTTTCGTATGCGTTCTTTGATCTCATTAGTGATATGAGGAATGATCTGAACAGTTTTTCCAAGATATTCGCCTTTTCTTTCCTTTGATATCACTGCCTGGTATATCTTGCCGGTTGTCAGGTTGTGATCACTGGTAAGTTCGACATCCAAAAACCGTTCGTAGTTACCAAGGTCAAGGTCAACCTCACCGCCATCCTTTAACACATAAACCTCTCCGTGCTGGAACGGGCTCATTGTGCCTGCATCTATGTTGATATAGGGGTCTATCTTGATAGCTGTAACCCTGCATCCTTTATTTTTCAGGTTTCTTCCGGTAGAAGCTGCTGTAATTCCTTTTCCAAGCCCACTCATTACTCCGCCGGTAACTATAATATATTTCATATGAATTCAACTGCCTCGTGATATTACTTGAATGATGGAAGTTTTATTATCAAATATGCTATCAATGCTGTGAACAAAATTGAAACTGCTACTGCCACATAAAAAACAGGTATTTGTAACATTGCATCTAGCTTAATCGGTTCAATACTGATTATTGTTGTAGCCTGCACCACAAAATATAATATGATCAATAATATGCTCATAACACCAAGCAATAAGATTGATCTTGGTGTAAATGATTCCACTATGCCATTTAACAATTGGTTTGACATCTCAGAAAACTGGACATTCCAATCTTTCTTTGTATATGGTGAAGTGCTATCATGCCGTACATGTGGACTGTATAAACTATCGGCTACATCTACTTCCATTGGTACTTCATCAGGGTCTGGTATACCAATTTTAAGATTGAAACTTTCTTTTTTTGAACCATATCCAACCGCAATATGAATCTGACCGCTGTTAAAAAGCCTTCCACCAGGGGAGATGCGTATCATAACAGGAACATATTCTTCATGTCGTACATAAGGATTGTTATCCAAAAATACCACATTGTCATTTAGTGATTCACTTGTTGAAAGATGAACATGTGTTGGTGAACCATAGTTGATAATAACGATTTCAGAACTTTGTTCACCACCAGGTGACAATGGGATCTCAACCGTATCATTATTAAATTCAATGGAGTTTACGCTAAGCCTGTTAATGTGCACTTGCTGCAATTTCGGTATCCTCGCTGTTTATTCCCTTAAATCCGGTGGTAGCATGTTTGGAATCCCATCTTCAATTGGATAATGCTCATCGCATTTGGAACAGTAAATAGTTCCGCTCACAATTTCTTTATCGTTTTCTTTGGTGGCATTTAGCACAAGGTCACCTTTACATACCGGACATGCCAGAATATCCATTAATTCTCTTTTCAACAATCCTCACCATTCCAAGAATACATTATTTGTAATATTATTTGTAATATGAAACTTTTCCTATAACAATATAGTGCATAATTCTATAGAACTATAGGACAAAAAAAAAGAAAAAATATTGGCCTGTAAACAGACCAATCAATTAGTGATGTTCGCTTTTGGGTTCGTTCGCTTTCCTAATCTGGGCTTTGGAGGATGCTTCAAGACATCCCTTGCAAAGCTGTACCACTGTGGGATCAACACCTTTACTAAAAGATGGGATCTCGATACCAACCGGATAGAGTTCGGTCGTTGTGCCACATAGGTCACATTCTCCATTTGAACCACTCAATGTTGACATATTTCCATACACCTCATGAGCGTTCTTAAGACAGTCATCACACAAACCGGTCCACATACCTTTCGGGTATGCGGAAGCAAACCTTTCCACTAAGACCTTTACCGGATTAAGGGTCGGAAGAGATACTCCACATAGATCACAATCTGCCATATTTCATCACCTCATTAGATTAAAACCTTTGCTGCTTCCATTGCCCAATACACGAACGGTTCCGGCCAGATTCCTATTACCAGTACTCCGGCAAGTGCAAGAATCAATGCAATTGCATATGGTGCCGGCTCGGAAACTTTCCCACCGATTGCCGGTAAGAAGTACATATACTTGACAACACGGGCATAGTAATACAGTGATATCGCACTGTTCAATATCGCTATCACAGCAAGCCATACAAGACCTGCTTCAATCGTTGACGAAAACAGGACAAACTTACTTATGTATCCGGCTGTTGGTGGAATTCCAGACAGCGCAAATACAAATACCATCATTGCAAATGCTGTGAATGGCATTCTCTTGGAAAGTCCCTTGAAGTTGTCAATATGGTCGATATCCTTTGCATTCTTGTTGTCAGACAGCACCATGTATCCGACCACAGCAACCACAAGGAATGCTCCGGTCTTCATGAATGCATGTGACAGTGTGTAGAGGATACCACCGGCAAACGCCATTGGTGTCATCACAGCAAATGCCATTGCAATGTACCCAGCCTGTGCAACAGATGAATATGCAAGCATTCTCTTGACACTTGTCTGGGATATTGCTACCACATTTCCAAGCGTCATAGTAATAACCGCCAGTATTGCGAATGCTGTCTGCCATGTGGGACTAAGTACTGCAAGAGCAACTACAAATACCCTGAACGCTGCAACGAATCCCATTTTCTTGGAACCTGCTGCAAGCAGTGCAGAAACCACTGTTGGTGCGCCCTGGTATGTATCAGGTGCCCACATGTGGAATGGTACAAGTGCCATCTTGAATCCAAATCCTGCAATAAGCATTACCACAGCGATCAATCCAACCGGACTACCTACAAGAGCACCTGCATTCTCTGCAATTCCTGGTATGCTTGTCGTACCTGTCATTCCATAAACAAAAGAAATACCGAATAACATCAGTGCAGATGAAAGTGAACCGATGATGAAGTACTTCATTGCTGCTTCTATTGATTTTGGATCCTTTTTATCGAACCCTGCCAGAGCATAGGTAGACAGACTTGCAAGTTCAAATCCTACAAATAATGTAACAAGATCATTTGCAGATGCAACCACCATCATACCGATCGTGGAAAACAACAGTAGTGTGAAGAACGAATCAGCATTCTGATCGTTCTCTGTATACTTGATCGATGCAATGGTCACAAGCAATGACACCGAAATGAACACGATCTTGAAGAATTGTGACAATGCATCGATTGTCAGGGTTCCGTAAAACAATGTTTCGTTTGCATTGAGACTGCTAACAGTCAATGAAAGGGCAGCAACAAGACCAATGGATGCAAAATAGCCCAAAATAGTCTTGTTTTTGCCAATAAACAATCCAACCATCATTGTTGTCAGTGCGACTAATGTCAATATCAATTCAGGTGCCAGTAACATATAATTTGTCATTATTTACACCCCCGCTATAGCCATAAGGCTAACAATTTGTTCAGCGTTCGTAGTCATCATTCCCAGAATCGGAGCAGGGTTCAACCCGAAATACAATACAAGAAGTGCCAGAATAGCCATTGATAGTGTTTCGTAGTTGGTAATATCATGCAGGTTTCCCAGTTTCTCGTTTAACGATCCAAACACTGCCCGTTGCATTGCCCACAGGTGATAACCTGCTGTTACCACAATTCCAAGCAATGCGAGTAACACGTATGTTGGAAGTGTAAGGTACGCAAATGTGAGTATCATGAATTCTGCGACGAATCCACTCAACCCGGGTAGTCCAAGTGATGCCATGAAACCAAACAGCATAAGAACTGTGAGTTTTGGCATTTTCGATCCAATACCACCAAGATCGGCAATGATCCTTGTACCTGCAATATGCTGGATAGCACCGCAAGACATGAACAAAAGACATGTGATCAAACCGTGTGAGAATTGTTGGAACATAGCACCGGATACCGACAATGGTACAAGTGCTGCTGCACCAAGTGTAACATATCCCATGTGACTGATACTTGAATATGCAACCATTTTCTTAAGGTCGGTCTGTGCGAGTGCCAGCATTGCACCGTAGAGAATACTGAGTACTCCAATGAATCCCAGGATTGTGATCATAAGATTTGGTGATCCTGTGAATGGCAACAGCGGAAGCATTACCCTGAACAATCCGTATCCACCCATCTTAAGCAGAACTGCTGCCAGCAAAACACTGCCTGCTGTCGGTGCTTCTACGTGTGCATCCGGCAACCAGGTATGGAATGGAACTGCTGGCATCTTTACAATGAACCCGAACAGCAATGCAAGGAATATAGAATCCCTTAGCAGGCTTGATTCAAGTAACTGGAACTGTTCAAGCAGATATGGAATATTGAAACTTGGAGTTCCGGTCTGTGCCCATACTGCGAAATATATTGCAAATATTCCGAGCAACATCACAAGTGATGCGACGTGCGTATAGATAAAGAACTTAATTGCTGCATAATCTTTCCTTGGACCTCCCCATATACTTATCAGGAAGTACATCGGAATGAGCGTCAATTCCCAGAATATATAGAACAGGAAAAAGTCAAGTGATGTGAATACACCCATAACTCCTGCCTGAAGTGCAACTATCAAACCAAAGAACTGGTTTGGTTGTTTGTCTTCACCCCATGAATAAATAATTGTCAGGGGTACTACTATTGCAGCCAACAAAACAAGAGGCATTGCAATTCCGTCAACACCAACTGTATAATAGATACCAAGAGATGGCACCCAATTATACGATTCTACGAACTGCATAGAAGGGGTTAAACTGTCAAATTGCATAATCATGTACAAAGCACCCACAAGAGGTGCAAGTGAAGATACTAATGCAATTACACGTGCCTGTTCTTTTGTTTTTGTTAATAATGTTAATACTGCCCCGATAAGAGGCACTAAGATTATGAGTGATACTATATTCATAATTGTACCTCCACAATCAATTTAAGCAGTATTATCAGAAGTCCGACTCCTGCAATAACTGCTGTTGCATAACTCTGGACAACACCGGTCTGAACTTTTCGTATGGATTCTCCGATTGCAATTGTACCATCACTGATAGCATCAATGATCCCATCAATGATCTTGCGATCAATGAATTCACCTACAAGAGACAATCCGTATGTGATCTCAAGTGCAATCACTTCAATGAAGATCTGATACTGGTAATACCTGTTATACAATATTTGGTACACCGGATTTCTTCTTGAGACAATCGTACTCATATCGATCACACGCAGGTAATAGATAAAGAATGAGATCAAAAGACCTGCAACACCTACGATGATAGGCATCCAGAGGATCAGCAATGGTTCTCCATGATGCCCGTGAGCAAGATGATAATGTCCTAACTCTGCCAGATGTTCGATATTTACATGAACAAAGTTGTTTTCAAACGTTCCTTCAAGGAAATGATAGAACTTTGTTTGTGTAAGAGCACCAAAGACCAGTGCAAATACTGCAAGAATGCTCAATGGACCTGTCATGGTACCAGGGGATTCATGCCCGCCATAATCAGTACGCGGTTTTCCTGTAAAGGTCATAAACAACAACCTGAAAATGTAGATCGATGTAAGCAATGCCGCAATGATTCCGAAGAGATACGGAATATAATTACCGGTATGCTCTGCAAACAGATATGTTGTCTCGATAATTGCATCCTTACTGAAGAACCCACTTGTACCTATCTGTGTACCAGGGATACCAAATCCGGCAAGCGCAAGGGATGCGATTACCATTGTAATAAAAGTAACCGGCATTACTTTACCGACTCCTCCCATCTGCCGCATATCCTGTGTACCAACCGAATGGATAACACTACCTGCACATAAGAAGAGAAGTGCCTTGAAGAATGCATGGTTGATCAGGTGGAACATTGAAACGCCAACCGCTTCCATTCCAACTACAGCACCCATACCAAGACCAAGCATCATATAACCTAACTGGCTTATCGTTGAAAATGCCAGAACTCGCTTGATATCGTTCATCACAATACCCATTGTTGATGCGAACAGTGCTGTAAATCCTCCGACATAAGCTACTACAATTAGTGCATCCGGCGCCGCAATGAACATAGGGAATGTTCTTGCAACCAGGTATACACCGGCAGTAACCATTGTTGCTGCATGGATAAGTGCTGAAACAGTTGTTGGACCTTCCATTGCATCAGGTAACCACACATGTAGTGGGAACTGACCGGATTTTCCAACCGCGCCACCGAAGAAGAGCAGTGCAATAATAGTTAACTGGTTCACCTCTGTTCCGAGTATGGTTGTGTGCATTGCAGACAGTTCAGGAATAAGTTTGAATATCTCACTAAACTGGAGTACATACACGCCTTCTGGAAGGTTTCCACTGTATATCTGGGAAATACTTGAGAACAGGATTATGATCCCGGTAAGGAACATAACATCTCCTACACGGGTTGTCAGGAACGCCTTCTTTGCAGCCGCTGCTGCAGAAGGTTTATGGAACCAGAATCCGATAAGCAGGAATGAACACAATCCCACAAGTTCCCAGCAGATAAACAACTGTAGAATATTATCTGAAAGAACAACACCAAGCATTGCCGCAGTGAATAATGCAGTCTCTGCAAAATATCTTGGTTTAGCAGGATCATGTGACATATATCCTACAGCATAAATATGGATCAACAGACTCACGAATGTGACCATACAAAGCATCACTGCTGCAAGTGGGTCAATCAATATACCAAGGTTGAGTATTGCAAACCAATGGAATGATTGATGTACCACTTCTTCAGGGTTATTTAGCAAATTAATTGTAATCAGTACCGATATGATACATGATAGGGCAATAGCCCCTATTGGTATCAATGCACCACCGGAATACATTTTCTTTCCGAAGAAGAATGTAATCACAAAGGCAAGTGCAGGCAAAAGTGGTATTAAAAATGCAAGATCATCTACTGCCATTTTTACCACCTCAATATATTAATATCGTCAATGTTGATCATATTCCGCATCCTGAATATTGACAGGAGTATCGCAAATCCAATTACTGCTTCGGCTGCTGCCAGTGCAATTGAAAATAATGTGAACACCTGTCCGCTCATATCATCATTATAACTTGAAAACGCCACAAGGTTGATGTTCGCAGAATTCAACATGAGTTCAACACTCATTAAAAGTCGGACACCGTTCCGTTGTGACATGATCCCATACAGTCCGATTGTAAAAACAATCGATGATAGGATCAGGTAATATGTAAGAGGGATCATTTTTCCACCTCACTTTTTGCTATATAGACAGCGCCAATCAGTGCACCCAAAAGTACAAGTGAAAGCACCTCAAACGGAATTACGAATTGTGTGAAAATCTGCACACCAATCGCTTCGATGTTACTCTGATCTGCCGCGTTTTGAGGTAATTCATCCACAGTTGTCCATGTAGTGCCAACAACAGCCAGTACAACCACTGCAAAAAACAGTAATGCTACTACTCCGTTTATTGCTTTACTCAACATCTGAACCACCTTTTAACTCCTGTGTAGTCAGCATCACAGCGAATAAGATCAATACACCGATTCCACCAACGTATACGAGTATCTGGACGAGTCCTATGAACTGCGCATTCAACAAAACGTATATTCCTGCCACACTAACCAGTGTAACAACCAACGATAACGCAGCTCGCACAATATCTTTTGCCGCAACGACACAAATCGAAAATACGATAGTCAGTATTGATACTACCGCAAACATAATTAGTTCTCCAATACCTGCAATATCCATTGGCATTATTCATCACCTTCCCCTTTTAGTGGTACCTCACGTGCTAACATTGCAGGTGTAAACAACAATGTATGACGATCCCACGTAACAAGTTCCGTTGTATATATTTTCGTACTTGATAGTGCATCCTGTGGACACTGGTCGATACAAAGTCCGCAAAACATGCAATGACCTATATCAATTGCAGGGAACCATCTTCGATCTCTCACAATCTTAATTGCATTGTTAGGACAAGTATTTGCACATATCCCACATCCTATACACTTGTCTTTATCAAGTTTTTGCAAACCCCTGAATCTATCTGTGAGTTCAGTCGGCACTTCCGGATACAGGCGGGTAACACTTGGCGTATACACGGTCTTAAACGCCCTTATCATATTTTTGATTACCATATAATCACGCTCCAAATATCATGTCAAATGCCAAACTGAGTGCTACTGCCCATATCAGGTTTAATATTGATAACGGGAAAAGTACTTTCCAGCCAAGGTTAACAACCTGATCAATCCTGTAACGTGGCAATGCCCACCGGATCATAATAATTATGAACACAATTATCGTGACCTTTCCAACAAACCAGAATATAGGCATCAAAGATCCAAGTACAAAAATGTCGGTAATGAATCTTGGCAGGTTCCAGCCTCCGAGATATAAGAGTACCATAAGACATGCACCAAGGACCATGTGAATATATTCCCCAAACAGTCCAAGACCCCATCGCAATCCACTGTACTCCGTACCCCATCCTGCAACCAGTTCTTCTTCTGCTTCATTCTGGTCAAAAGGAAGTCGTCCCATATCAGCAAGGATCGATATAAAGAATACCACAAAACCAATTGGTTGTAAGAATACGAACCACAACGGGCTTTGCGCCTTTGCAATCACCACAATGTCAAGTGACTGGGCCATAACTGCCACACCGATTATACAAACACCAAGTGGAACCTCATAACCAATCATTCGTGCCATATTCCTAAAAGCAGCGATCATTGAATATTTGTTATTGGAACCATATGCTGCCATAAAAATACCAAGAACCGATAATGCTGACACGGCTTCAAGATAAATTACACTGATATCCATCTGGGTTGCTGCAATCGGATATACATTATCTCCAATTACTATCGCACCAAATGGAATCGCAACAATCATCATAAACCCGGATCCCAGCACAATTATCGGAGCAAGCACAAACAGCAATCTATCAGCCTTTGCAGGGATCAAGTCTTCTTTTGTGAACAACTTTATAGCATCTGCAACACCTTGCAAAATACCATATCTGCCACCAACACGATTCGGACCTATCCTTGACTGGATATCCGCTCCGAACTTACGTTCAAGCCAGACGGCAAGTATTGCACATACAAACACAATACCAATCAATAGAAGTCCAACTATACCGCTAAACCATGGATTGTATACAATATCGACAATATTCATATTATACACCTCATCTGTCTGCCTCGCTGGTACATCCATCCATACTTGCTGCAATTGCAGCAACATCCGCTACATAAGTATTAAGGATCAGAGGTGGCAATGCTTGCATCGTCGGGTAGACCGGACCTCTTATCTTGACCCTGTAGGGCGTGTCGGAACCGTCTGATATCATATACATACCCATTTCTCCTCTTGGATCTTCTACTCGATAAAATACCTCTCCTGGTGGCACCCTCATAACCGGAGTCCTGCGACCATATGGTGTTCCCTCCGGGAACAAAGGTCCCTGTGGCATCTGGTCGAATGATTGCTTTATTATGTATACACTCTCATGAATTTCATCAATACGCACCTTTATACGTGCAAAAATATCACCCTTTTTCTGGGTACATACCTTAAAATCAAGATCATCGTAGACAAGATACGGATCGTCCTTGCGAACATCAAATTTCACACCTGTTGCCCTTAGAGGTGGCCCTGCAACACCGAGTTCCGTTGCCACTTCTTTAGTAAGGGTACCCACGCCTACTGTACGCTGCCGGTATATACTGTCAGTGTTGTAGAGATCTTCATGTTGATCAAGTTTCTTCTCAAGGTCATTCAAAACAGACATGACTTTTTGTTCATAACCTTCTGGGAAATCTTCACGAACTCCTCCGAATCGCAAATAAGTCTGGGTAATACGTGAGCCTGTAACAGTATCGATCAAATCGAGAATTTCCTCTCTTTCCCTGATCATATACAGGAACATAGTCACAAAACCAAGATCCGTCGAAAACTCTCCCAGACCTAACAAATGACTCTGGATACGTGAAAGTTCTTCCATGATCACTCTTATGTATTGGGAACGTTCAGGTGGCTCAATTCCAACAAGCCTTTCAACACAGCCGCAAAATACCTCGTTGTTGCTCATTGCAGCAAGATAACATATCCGGTCAGTTATTGTAATACCCTGAAGATAAGTTTTATTTTCCAGAATCTTTTCAATTCCTTTGTGAATGTACCCCATCTTAAGTTCAGCATCAACGACCAATTCCCCTTTCAACCTGAGGTCCAATAAATATGGCCCTGGCTGGATTGCATGCTGAGGTCCAAGGTGCATTAACATTTCCGATGGTCCAATATTAGTATCCATTATTATTCACCTACACTAAATTCTTGGAAGTCTTGTTCGGGAACCCTTCATAATCCTTTCGAAGTGGCCAGTCACCAAGCATCTCATCCATCAAAAGAAGCGGTTTTAAATCCGGGTGATTCTTGTACATAATCCCATACAGTTCATATGTTTCCCGTTCATACCAGTTCGCATTCCAGTAAACTGGAACAATCGATTCAATTACCGGATCATCCCTTGGTAATTTCACTTTAAGAGTGATAACAACCGGATGTTCATAAGACGCTATATGATAAACGACTTCCAGTTCATTCCGATCCGGATAATCAACACCACATTCGCAAGACAGGTGGTTACATTCAAGATTATCAAGCATGTGCTTGCATACATCGAAAATCGCATCTGTGTTTACATATGATGATATCCTTTTATCGGATTCAATGCTTGGTTCCAAAATATCATTCGGAAATGTCTTAGTTAAAGAGTTGAGTATAAAATTTGCATCGATCATCTCTTTCACCTCAATAGTCCGTACCTAGATCTTTTTTAGCCATGATCTTATTTTGAAGTTCAATGAAACCCTGGATCAGTGCCTCGGGTCTTGGTGGACATCCGGGAATAAATATATCGACAGGGAATATCTCATCAATGTTTTGCACAGTACTGTATGACTCATAGAATGGACCGCCACTAATAGAACAGTCACCCATGCAGATCACCCATTTTGGAGATGGCATCTGATCCCAGACTCTTTTAAGAGCAGGGAGATATTTCTTGGTCACATAGCCACTTATGACTATAACATCGGCCTGTCTCGGGGAATCACGTGGTATGATCCCAAAACGATCCGTGTCATAGTGCGAACAACCTGTAGAGATCATTTCCACACCACAGCATCCCATCGGCTGGGTCAAAAACCATAGTGAATTTTTCCGGCCCCAGTTTATTATATCCTGCGCAGGGGTCTTTTTCAAAAAATCACTAATTGCGCTTGTGGTCGTAAAATTTACATTACTATTCATTTCACCCATTTAAGAGCCTCCTTTTTCCACAGATATACATATCCCATCAGTACAACAACAAGGAACAACAGCATTTCAACTACCGCTACTTGTGTGATGCCATGACCAATGTAAACCGTAGCCCATGGATATAGGAAAAGAATTTCAACATCGAATAAGACAAACGCTATAGCATAAAGATAATATTCAATATTGAACTGTATTTTGGCTTCACCAATTGGTACAGATCCACATTCGTATGTTGTAAATTTATCTTTTGCCTTACTCCTTGGGCTTAAATTGTATACAATGAACATCAACACTGGTGGCACAGCAAGTGCCACTATAAGGAATATTATAACCGGGATGTAACTATCAATTACTCCTGACATATTGAATCACCTGATAATAACAAAAATAGAGAGTCTGTTTGTATATAACTATTTCCAAATTAAACGGCGAACCATTATATCACAAAACACATTGAGGCAAATTAATTTAAATCATATTAATAAATACCTGAAGACTTATGTGCATGACATTCGTGCATGACATTCCGGCTATATAATCCTATAAATTATAGAGGCTGTCGGAAAAGTGGTGAAACCGAAACAGTTTTATTAATAGTTGCAAGTAAAACGCTATGCTGCGCTGTGTATAATTTATTTAATAAGTTAGAACCCTCCAAATATGGATTTTTTTGACAGTCCCATAAAAAATAACACAACGAGAAAATCCTCCCTACGGTCGGATTTACTAGGACTACATAATCCTATAGATTATATACTATAAAAAAAGAAAACAGGTGCACAGGCCGAAGAGCTCATTGTGCACAAAATACTTCAAACAGTCTTTGGTGAGAAATACTTCTTAATAACAGTGCTACAATTCGAACAGGACACCACAACCCAATCACCAACTTCGTCCTTGGAATACTTTTCAAAGATCGATGCCCCGCATGTCGGGCACACATAATAATCCTTGAAATAGTAGTGATAAAACTGCTGACATTTACCTAGCCAATCCAGGACTTCCTGCATACGTTCAAAATAACGTTGCTTCGAAGGCACATCACTGTTTCCAATTGCGTCTGCAGCACGCCTGCTGACATCCTTTGTATAGTCATGGGATTTTACAGTGAGTTTTTTATAGTCCGATATATATTTTGTAGTATTATCCAGATACTTGAAATAACCGTTATGTGCTTTTGGTTCACTGTGCCAGATAGTACGAATGAAGTACTCCCCCATCACATCTTCCATGATGTCCGCACATGAAGTACAGATATTGTACCCATCATAGAGTTTAGAATCCTGCTCCTGGCCGCAAATAACGCATGTTTCCATTTTCACACCTCCCTGAAGTGATCTATAAATGGTTTTAGACCTCTACCGGAATCGTTGCTTCCCGCGTAAACATGATCGGGAATACATTAAGAACTGCAAGCAGATCACCATGCCTGACCATGCCGGATTCCTGCCCGATGACGTATGCATATTTTATGATCCGATCATTCTCGATTAGTGTGTTCCCGTATTTTGAACCCACTTTCAGCACAGATACAACTGCATGATGTGAAAAAGCACATGGCGTTGCAAGCATATCGTGCTGGAGTTGAATTTCTTTTACATTGATCTTTTTGAATTCACCTGCCCTGACCTCAACATCCTCATCAGAGATCACCATTTCCCACTTGGCACGGGTTGCCATCGTGAATTCATAGGGCGATGCCTTTACTTTTTGAGATTTCAGTTCCCCGTTTGTACGGGAAACAACCTGAACGATTTCTGTGGACATTTAATCACCATTCAGATAGATGCAGCACTAGTACTTATAATTTCCCCATATCGTTAACGAATAATCATTATATATCTTTGCGCCACTCTTGCCAAGTCAATGAAAATATGAAAGTTCGGTTATCTTTCAACTGATGGAACTAAAAGCAAATACATCAAACTATTACACCCTGAGTTAAGAAGAACTGAAGAGAGTCAGAGATATAATAGACAAGGGAATCAAAATCGATGAAGAGGAAAAAACGCGCTGCTAATATCCTTATTGAAATACATACTGCTGTTGATAAAAATCAAAAGCAGAAGATAGAAGAGAAGATCAACAAGGCAGAAGTGGAAATTAAAAAAAGCGGTCAAAAAACCGTTAGCATAGCTGATCCTGAATCAAGATTTATGGAAAACGAGAAAATCATCCCTGCGATTGAATTAACTCGGACTACATAATCCTATAGATTATATTCATTTCAAGTGCGATGTTTAAGTAAAATGTCGAAATTTAATTAAAGGACGGCCCCTATACTATGAAAAACAAGAAGGATTGCGATAGTGAATACCAATGAGTAAACCAGATGTGTTAAAAATATTACAGGACGCGGGGCTTGATGTGCTCACATGCATTCAATGCGGAACTTGCAGCGGTAGTTGCCCCTCTGGTCGTTATACAAGCCTGAATACGCGAAGGATTGTTAGAAAAGCGCACAAGGGCGGAGATATACTACATGATGATAAACTGTGGATGTGTGCTACCTGCTACAATTGCCAGGAACGCTGCCCGCGCGGGATCAAGATCGTTGATGCCATTCTGGTCATTCGGACAATTGCGGTGCATGAAGGTATCATGCTGCCTGAACACCGCGATGTCAGCCGTCTTGTACTTGAATATGGCCATGCTGTGCCGATTAATAATGCGACAATGGAGATGCGCGAGGGGCTTGGATTGGGATCATTTCCCGAGACGGTTCACAAATACCCGGATGCACTGGAAGATGTAAAGACATTGCTAAGATCGTGTGAGTTTGATAAACTGGTGCAGGAATAGTTTTTGCAAGGAGATATTTACTATGACAAAGTTATCACTTTTTCTGGGTTGTATTATTCCGAATCGTTATCCCGGAATTGAAAAGGCTACAAACCTGTGCCTGGAAAAATTGGATATCGATTGCTCCAACCTGCCCGGTGCTTCATGTTGTCCCGCGCCCGGTGTGTTCAGGTCGTTCGATAAACCGACCTGGCTTGCGCTTGCAAGCCGTAACATTGTGCTTTCTGAAGAGATGGGGCGCGATGTGCTTACGATCTGCAATGGGTGTTATGGTTCCCTCTCTGATGCGAATAATGAACTCAAAGATAACGCAGAACTGAAGAGTAGTACAAATGCCCATCTTGAAAAAATTGGAAAGGAATACAGGGGCAGTGTGAATATAAGGCACATCGTGGAGTTCCTGTATGGGGAGTTCGGACCGGAGATGATCAGGGAGATTGTAGTTAACCCGTTAAATCTCAGGGTTGCACTGCACTACGGATGCCACCTTGTAAAACCTTCAGCCGACAGGCAACATGGAAGTGTGGAGCGACCTGTCTTCTTTGACGAACTTGTTGAAGCCACAGGTGCTGAAAGTGTGGATTATCCTGACAAGATGGCGTGCTGCGGCGCAGGTGGTGGTGTACGATCGGCGCTTCTTGAAAAATCGCTTGAGATGGTAAACCACAAACTTTCCCTGATCCGGGATGCAAATGTGGATTGTATTGTAAATGCGTGCCCGTTCTGCCACTTACAATTTGACGAAGGACAGGCAGAGGTAAAGGAAAAGTTCGGGCTAGAGTACAATATTCCTATTTTGCACTATACGCAGTTACTTGGACTTGCGCTTGGTTTCTCTCCGGAGGAACTGGGAATTGACCTGAATGTCGTGAAGAATGATGAGTTTATGGGGAAATTAAAAGAGCCCTGGCAAGAGTAAATGCAGATGCTGCCACACATCCATGAAATTCGTATTTCGTATTTGTTTAGCGTTTTTTGATAGCATATAATTTATAGAATTATATAGTTCGAGTTAATCTGAGCGTCAGCGAAGATTTTCTCGTTGTATATAATCTATAAGATTATGTAGTCAGAGTTAATCCGACCGTAGGGAGGATTTTCTCGTTGTATATAATCTATAAGATTATGTAGTCAGAGTTAATCCGACCGTAGGGAGGATTTTCTCGTAGCATATAGAGGCTGTCCAATAATTACGATATCCAACGATATCAATCCTTCTTTTTGCATTTAAAACTATATTTGACCTTATTTTTTCTGAATTTTTGAATTGCAGGACAGCCTCTATAATCCATAAGATTATGTAGTTCGAGTTAATTCGACCGCAGTGAGAATTTTCTCGGAATGTGTGAAGTGCGCCGCCTGCGGCGGGATTGCTGCACGGGGCCTGAACATATGGACTATACCCGACATCTTATCGAAACCATAAACAAACACTGTATTTCTTATTGCACAATATAATTTGTAGAACTATTGAATCATTTTTCAGTGATTATCATCTTATAAATAATTATGCCCATATAACTTCTGGAACTTTAAATAATTAACATATCAATCGTTGTGCAGAGAGATTGAGGATCATATGAACCCATGTCGAGTTTTACTTTATTTTTTGAAAAATCGGCTTTCTTTGCTTAAACTATGAGCCAGGTGTTTGAAAACAATAGTTGAAAACAGTAGAATCGATAGAAAATTGATACTGGGAACGTTTTCTAAGTTTTGTGAATATATGGGGCCGGGACCGAGAGTCGAACTCGAATCGTAGCCTCCACAGGGCTACAGGATAACCGCTACCCTACCCCGGCGTGGCGATAGGTATTCCATAATAGGGCAACTTATAGATATACCTTTCTTAGGTTAAGTTTTCCCTGAATTCGGAAAAAATCGATATGGTGATAGTAATCCTATTCACTGTAATTCCTCAATAATGAGTTTTGCAGCCTTCTCGCCCGAGAGCAGCATACCACCAAAGACAGGACCCATACGTGGCGCACCGGCGACAGCATTTGCTGCCATACCTGCAACAAATAACCCGGGATATACTTCCTTTGTGGTTTCCATCAAGAGTTTTTCTCCAAGATCTGCCCACATTGGTTTTTCCCCGACAACACCAAGTTCACCAAGTTTTGCACCCGGTATCTTTCGCTGTACAGTGTTGCACACTATCGCTTCATGCCCGGTTCCATCCACAACGACCTTCGCCCGTATTGTCATCGGGTCTACATGCAGGTTTCCAATTCCAACAGCAGTCCAGTTAATCACAAGCCCGCTGATCCTGTCGTCTTCACGTATCATGACATCTTCGACACTCATAAGGTTAAATATCTCTGCACCCGCATTTATTGCGCCGCTTGTGAGTTTTGCGACAGATTCTATCGAGTTTGCAACGTAGTAGCCTTTTTCATATTCAGTGTACCCGATACTGAAGTCATCAAGTATCCTGCGTGCCTCTTCCTGCACAACTATGCGCGGGAACATCATTCCTCCGCCCCACATTCCCCCGCCTACAGATAGTTTCTTCTCATAGAGGACGGTCTTTACCCCTGCTTCTGCAAGATATTTGGCAGCCACAAGATTGGCAGGCCCGCCGCCAACAAGTGCTACGTCTACCTCTGTATGATCAAGGAATGCTTTTGAAAATTCATCAAAAATAGCTCTTGTGATTATAATCTCGTCAAGTTCCATTATTCATGCCTCACCTATTGGTATATTGGATGATAGTATACATTTAACTTAAAGTTACTTGTCACAGGATGCTATTGCATTTAGTTGTATTGTACCTGTTTAACATTGTAGGTACCTCTCCCAAATCTAAAAATGGGAGAGCATGTACAACTCAACACCAAATACCATCTCAAAAATAAATTCACCACTGACCGGTCCTTCAAGTACAACTCCCCTGTCATGACCATTTACAACACCAAGACTTGCAGAAGGACTCCATCTGCCGTTTGCATCCTGCACCCCATTCCTGAATTGAACTGTTTTTCCATTTAAGAACACACGCTTTTTGACACCGTTTGTGTATTGGTACACAATAGTATTGTTCTCAACCACCCATTTTGAATCCGTGAGATTCCCATTCGCATCAGGATCGGGATCCACGCCAAATCCAACAAATCTCACATCATCAGGCAGGAAAAGTTCAATGATACACATCGAACCGTCAGCACTCCGCATATCCAGTATGTTCCGCGCCGCACCCTGTCGGATCGATGTGATCTTGAGTGCAGCATTTGTAACCTGTTCATCAACCCCTGCACCTTCCATAACCGGTGTAATATTAGCCCACGATACTGCAATAAGTATCATCACAACACCCGTGAGTGCAAGGTACACCACGAATTTTAATGGAATCGTGTCCACTCCGCGGGTGTCATTCAAGAAAGCGCGCATCCTGCCTGGTATTTTAGTTTGAACCATGTCCTGCCGCACTATATTGTTCAATCAAGCCAGTCGAAGAATTTATCCAGTGCCCTGCGGCGATGGGATATCTTATTTTTCACCACGTCACCCAGTTCACCAAACGTCTGTCCCTCATACTCGAATATGGGATCGTACCCAAAACCGCCGCTCCCGCGCTCTTCGTATGCGATCTGGCCATCGACAGTTCCGGTAAACACAACAGGTTCACCGCCGGGTTCACAATATCCTATCACGGACCTGAATGTAGCACGCCTGTCGTTTTCGTCTTCCATTAACTTCAAAACCTTTGGGTTACCCAGATTCTCTTCCACAAATGCAGAGTATGGACCCGGGAATCCGTTCAGTACATGTATGAACAATCCAGAATCATCCACCATGACCGGTATCTTCAGTTCTTTGGCAGCCCATTTAGCGCCGTATGCCGCAATTGGTTCGAGTTCATCTTCCTGAAGTTCGGGATAACCGTGGTTGTTCTGGATGACCTCAATGTTCTTTGCTGCAAGGATATCTTTCGCTTCCCCCAGTTTCCCTTTATTTCCTGTAACAAATACGATCTTACGCATACCTACCTCTTTTCTCAATCTCTTTGACACGTTTGAGGACTTCATCAGCATCCTTAAATGTTTTCCTGTATCCTTTGCAAAATGTTTCGATAAGTCTTTCATGATCTTTGTGTGTACTCTCAAAAGTCTGGAACAGTACATGTACATCCACACCATGTGATTCTACGATATTGCTAACAAATGCAAGCCCGAAATCGATCAGGAATATCCTGTTGTTATGGAGTATCATGTTGGATGTGGTCAGGTCTCCATGTATGATACCACCGCTGTGAAGCCGTCCGACAATTTCCCCCACACGTTCGCTCAATTCAGGAGACATTACGTTCTTGACCGGTATACCCCCAATGTATTCCATTTTAATGGTAGAGCCATTGACATCATAGATAATAGGTGTTGGAACCCCGACACGCCTTGCTTCTGACATAAGGCGTGCTTCTGCACGTGTTCGCTCTTTGCGTATCCTCCGATCCAGTTCCACCAGACGATAGCGCTTTGGCACACGTTCTTTGATGATCACATCATCTTCAAGATGTACTGTTGCTTCTGCGCCGCTTGTGAGGTACATTTATTTTACCCCTCTCCTTTTTCAATGTTCTCACCAATACTTCCATCTATCCATGTGACCTCAACATCGTCCGGTCTGAAATTCGGATTAACATGCGACCTGTTGATGTCTGTCACAGTACCGGACTCAAGCATAAGGAGTCCCAGATATGCGATCATGGCACCGTTGTCACCCATAAATCGTTTATCTGGCACGTAAAATGATGCGCCGCGATCATCGCACATAATGTCAAGCATTTTCCGCAGGCGCATGTTGGCACCCACCCCGCCTGCAAGGAGGACTTCATTTTTGCCGGTATGTGCAAGTGCGCGTTCTGTCACTTCCACCATCATTGCAAAGGCAGTTTCCTGAAATGAGTAACACACATCTTCAAGTGATGCGCGTTTCAATGCATCCGTCGCCGCGGACGAAAGTCCGGAGAATGAAAAATCCATGCCTTTTACTACATACGGCAGCGGGATATATCCTGCTGCATTTTTGGCGTATTCCTCGATCTTCGGACCGCCGGGATGGCTCAATCCTGCATTGCGTGCAAATTTATCAAACGCATTCCCGATTCCGATATCAAGTGTTTCCCCGAATACGCGGTATTTCCCCATCCGGTATGCAAGTACCTGTGAATTGGCACCACTGACATAGAGTACAACAGGGTCAGACGCCGGGGTTTTCCATTTCCCCACCTCAATATGTGCTACACAGTGGTTGACTCCGACCAGGGGCACATTCAGGGAGATTGCAAGCATTCTGGCTGCGGTCGCAACAGTGCGAAGACACGGCCCGAGTCCGGGACCCTGTGAAAAAGCGATTGCGTCAATGTCACCAGCGCCCACGCCGAGTTGACCTGCTTCGTCAAGAAGCTTACGTATCACCTGTGAGGCATACCTTGCATGGTGCTGTGCGGCTTCCCTGGGATGTATGCCGCCGGTCTGCGGACGATAGGTCTCTGTGACCTCTGCGATAACGTCGGCTTCGTTCACTATGGCTGCACTCAGGTTCCATGCGGTGCCTTCGATTCCAAGAATGGTTGTCAATGCAAATTTCTCCTGCAAGCGATCATCAATCAAGTATAGTAAACATTAAATGAATAAATATTGGCGGATTTACAGGATATTGATTGTCATTTCCATCATGTACATCCCGTAAATCCGGTCTATTAATTCAGGCAGTGCAATTCCATGTTTGGCTATATGTCCTGAATAATGAAGTTGCCCACTGATGTCAGGAAGAAACTAATTAAATGGGATTTTATTTTACTTTACTTTAAATGTATATATTAACACTTAACCCTGCCGTTTTCGCAAATACATATACGCGCTCACAATGATCAGCAGGATGACCGCGCCAAGAAGGGAATAAATCCAACCTCAACACAAGTGATAGAAAAAAACCAATCGGAGTGGTTGTCGTAAATCCAATAAAAATGAGGATTTACACCAACCACATTTCCCGATCTCAAATTATACTTTTCGCCTGCGCATAAAGTACACTACAGCGATCATGCCAAATGCACCTATTGCTTCAAATCCCGGAACACCGGTTTTTTCCTCATCTTCCGGAGGAATGGGGATGGCAGGTTCTGCTTCATCAGGCGCTTCCGGTTCGGTTGGTGGAACTGGAACCGCTACTTCCACACCGTCAGCAGTCTTTGCAATAATTGCAAATGGTGAGAATTCTGTTGTCTTTGCAGAGTAATATACATTCTCTGAATCATCACTGGTTTCTGTCGTTGGGAGTTGTGTCCACTTTTCATCATGATATTTCACTAATATGATATCCCCGGAATCGACATTATTTTGCTTTATCCAGTTTTTATCAACCTTGAAGTGTATCTCCGCATTTGAGATGGTCTGCTCGTTTGCCCATCCAGCTGATCCTACCCAGATATTCATGTTCTCATACACAAGACCTGACGCAGGTGTACTGACAAGTCCTGATGTATTTTTCAGGACTTCAACCATCACGGTTACGTAACCTTTATTGATTAGTGGTGTGAACGCAACATTGAGGATCGGGTTCGACTCATCAGTGAATGTATATTCAACAGGATTATTCACGCTGAGATATCGCTGGACTGCATCTTTAAGTGCGATATTTTCGTATGCTTCACCTGATGAACCGCCGCCACTGGAACCGCCAGAGGATGTTGTTGTGCCATCATCGTTATTACCCTCATCTTCAATGTCAGGAGCAGTAGTTATGCTTGTAAATGCATACGAGGAAAAACCACTTGCTATTGCACTGATCGTAACTGTGCCATCACCATTATCCACCACAACACAATCAAGAATCGCTTCAATTCCACCTGTGCTTTCGTTAATCTCAAACACTTTCACATTATCGGCATTGCCACCAGCAACATTATTGAACCAATCTAAATTCAATGTTAAGCTAATCGGTACATTCTTTATATCATCATTCGATGCACCATCCAACTTTGCATGTATAATTGCAGCTACACCGTTGTCAACATGTGTTTTATCTGCATTCTTCTTATACACATCTTTGAGTTTCTTTGCAATGTTTTCTTTAATAACATCTGCATCTACAGCACCAATTGATGATACTACATCTTCAATGGTTCTATGTCCACTCATTTCAAATGTGAGTGTACCTGGCACAGCGTTACCCTTAAATTCAACATTTACATCAATTGTAACTTTCCCAACTGTTTCATTCAATTCCGTGAAATCAGTTCTTATTGGACGATTGTTCAAAATGATACCACATACCTCACCGGTTAGATTACTTCTATCGATCGATGATACATTTTTCATCTTGATCTCAAGCTTTGAACCTGCACCCACATCAACTGAAAGTGTAACATCATCATTTTCAATCAACCTTAAAGAAACATTTGAATCATCGGTCCGGATATTTATTATTCCATCCAAGAGCACAACTCCCGAATTACCTGCAGAGAAATCATCTACAGTAATTGATAAATCATTCATAATCTCTTTGATTTCAATATCGGGCTTTATAACAACCTGTGTAGATGCAAGTACCATTGTATCATTGCTTGCTATCACTATAATCGTCTGTGGTTCTTCAGTTGCAATCACAGATAAAATTGCAGTTCCATTTTCAAGTTTTATCTCATTACACGTAAATCCATTATTCGTAACTACAACAAACGTCACGTTCTCACTGTCATTTGCCGGCCTTCCATCAATATCGGTAGCAAATGCAGTTACATTTGATATGTTGCCAGAACCAGCATACAAACTATGATGTGAAACTGAAAGGCTGATCTTTTCAACTTTGATCAATCCATCTTTTGCATCTGTTTTGTCATACATCACTGTTCGGGTTCTTATGACATTATTACCTGATGTATCAGTAGCAATTACAGTTATTGTGTTATCACCTTCACTCAATGTCACTTCTTTCGAGAACACGCCGTTTAAAGATGTGACTTCCGCACCATTTACGGTTACATTCTTAATCCCGACATTATCTGCGGCATAACCCGTAACAAGCAGTTTATCAGAACCTACTTCAAGTCCCTTTGGTGGGTATGTTAGTATTAAAATTGGATTTACTAGGTCTACAGGCGGTTCATATGTATAATTGACCACCAGTGTTTTTGTATCAGTCTCCCCACCGGCATCTGTTGCTGTTACTGTAATAGTATTCAGGCCTAGTGCAAGATTTACATTCGTGCCGAAATAACCATACTTTGAAACACCAACTACTTTATCCATACCATTAATTGACACTACAACTTTCGGAACTCCTGAATCATCAGTTACATAACCACGAACAGCAGTCACATTATTTTCAGATGTTATGTTGGCTATAGCCTCAATTGTAAGAACGGGTATTTCGTTAGTCTTTGATAAGTTTATTATAACTGTTCTTGCAACAGTTGTAGATAAACCACCTTCATCGCTTGCATTGAATACAAGCTCGTTCATACCCTCAACAAGTGTTATGTCCTGTTCAAACCATCCACCACCAGTTGAGAAATCACTTACATTGTCAATCAGATCTATGGAAAGTGTACCGTTAATTAATAATGTCAACGATCCCAGATTTACATCATGTACCATTCCTGATACCTTGAGATTCCTACTGTTGAGTTCGGCATTATCAACCGGGTTTACAACAAACAGTTTTGGAGGCATTCCCAGTACATATATCGTGACACTCTGATTGTCATACAAACCACCTGAATCGACGACACTTACATTGAGATTATATATTCCAGAAGTGCTAACTCTCCATGTTCCATCTCCTCCAACAAAACTGGAATGTACATCCTGATATACAAAGGTGAGTTGATCCTTGTCTATATCTCTTGCTTTTGGATAAAGTGTGAAAGTTCCGCCTTCACTGATGGTTATGTTGCTAATCGGTAAGAGTTCAGGCGCTCGATTTTTGTTGATAACCGTAATGTTTACTGTCTGATTATCAGAAAGACCACCTGAATCAGTCACTGTAATCTTGCCTGTGAATGTTTTGCTGTTCTTATATTTCACAGTATCATAAGTAGTAACCCATGTGAATATTTTTGTAGTTTCATTGAATGTAGCAGTTACTGGCATATGGATACTGTTTGAGAATGTCAGTGAATTATCACCATCAGGGTCAGATGCAACCAATTCGATCGTAGCAGTTTCGGTTTCATTGATTGTAACATCTGAGATCGTATTGAGGACAGGCGCATCGTTAACAGCACTAACTAAGATCGTTAATGTTGCAACATTACTCTCAACTGTGTCATCAGTTGCTTTGAATGTGAAACTATCAGCACCGTTGTAATTAGCAGTTGGTGTGTAGGCAGCTATGTTTATTGTACCATCTAAAGTGACGGTTCCATGAGCAGGTTCATCGACAATAGTATATGTCAATGAATCACCATCCATGTCAGTTGCTGATAGTGTAATGTCAACTGAAGTGTCTTCAAGTGTTGTGGATGTATCATCATTTGCAACTGGTGCACGGTTTATATTATTGACTGTAATGATAGCGGTCTTATTATCTGTTAATATTAAACCTTTTACTACAAAGTCCACCTGATAAATGCCAGATTGTTCATATGTGGGAGTCCATGTGAACAAACCGCTTGAGCTATCAAGGCTGGCACCTTCTGGCAGATCAACTGAAGAATATGCCAGATCATCATTGTCTGGATCGGATGCAGTTAATGTGAATGTTAATACTGTATTTTCATCAACTGATTTTGGTTCAATTGAATCAAGAACCGGTGCATGGTCAGCATTACCAACAATAATTATCCCAATTTTTGTATCCGTTAAAAAGGTATCATTGACTGTAAATTCTAAGTAATATATTCCATCATTATTAAATCCGGATGTCCAGGTGAATGTATTTCCAGTTAAAAATCCAAATGTTGCATTCGTTGAATAAGTCAATGAATCCCCATCCGGGTCAGATGCAACCAATTCTATCGTAGCAGTTTCTGTTTCACTTATTGTAACAGTTGAAATTGAATTAAGGATTGGTGCACGGTTTATATTATTGACTGTAATGGTTACGGTCTCAGAATCATTCAATGTTCCATCGGTGACTATAAACTGTACCGGATATGTTCCCGCTTGTTCATACGTTGGAGCCCAAGTGAATATGCCGCTTGAACCATCAAGGCTGGCACCGGTAGGTAAATCGATTGCAGAATAGGTGAGTGAATCGCCATCACCGTCAGATGATGCTAATGTAAATGTTAATGTGCTATTTTCATCTACAGATTTTGAGCCAATGGAACCAAGAATTGGTGCATCATTTACTGCACTTACTGTTATTGAAACCGTAGCAGTAGTACTATCAATTGTACCATCATTTGCCTTGAAAGTAAAGTTGTCAGCACCATAATAGTTCGTGTCTGGTGTATAAGTAGCGATGTTGTTTGAAATATAGACAATTCCGTTAGAGGGATTGGCAACTATTGAGTAAGCAAGTGGATCATCATCAACATCAGTTGCAGATAAGATGATATTAATTGGAGTATCTTCATCTGTTGTCACACTCTGGTCTGAGGTTATTGGTGCATTGTTTGAGTTTGCAATAATAATCTCACCATTTATCGTATATGGAGAATATACGTTAAACGAGGTGCTGAATTCTACGTTCTTTATATCCAGAGTACTAAAACTGCCAGACCCACCAGTGATATTAAAAGCAATATCGATCACCGGAGTTCCTACTGATGCTGATATTAGATTTAAATTGGTCAGCACGATACTTGTGATGCCATTAACATTGTCTATAATCGGAGTGATACTGGAGCCAGTAAAGTTCTCGCTGACACTGACATTGCTTACGATTACGACACTTGAATTGTAGAGCAGGTCAAAAGATATCCCTGAAATGTTAGTAACTTTTGCAACACTGACTGGAATTGTTACTGTCGAATTCGCCGGAGCGCTTGCTGAGCCAATTGATAGAGATTCTGCTGATGTGCTCACAAGATAGACCGTTATTGTCGTGGTGTTTTGATTGCCTGCATTGTCGGTTGCAACCGCTGTAATGGTATTTGCACCTTCTGTTAACGTAACCTCTGTACTCCAGTCCGCAGCCCCGCTTACGAGCACGCCATTTACGGTCACAGTTGCAATACCAGATGTATCAGAGGCTGTACCTGTGACAGTGATGCCAGATGTGCTGGCGTTTGAACCATCGGCAGGAGATGTTATCGTAATTGCGGGCGGTATTATGTCATTAAATAATATACCCGAACTCAAAGTCTTTTTGGGGACTTGAAGTAATGACGTTCCGTTTATCTCAGAATATTGAGTGGTATCTGCTAATATAACAACACCGCAAATCTGACCTAAAAAAATATCTTTAACATATGTATTGAAAACTAAAGCACCGGTGGAATTGTAATAACTAAACCACCTGTCCACATCATTTGAATCGATAATCTCATCTTTTACGACCATGTCATTTTTTGATAAGGATAACCATATTTTGTCTCCATTTTTATCGAGGTCCCTGGGATTTAATGTGTAACCTTCATGTAATTGCCATATTTCTCCATTCGGATACGCATTAGTGTATATTTTTGATCCATTTTGAACTAAGTTCTCACCTATATCGGAGTACAAGTTTATGTTTGCAATTTTGACAACATCCCCCATGGTACCGCACATCACGCCTATCACTGTACAATTAAATGATTCAGAATCATTGCCATAAAAAAACAGGTCACCTGATCTAATAATATCTTCCTTGAGAATACTGCCGTCTCTGGATAACTCAAACCATACTCTCTCACCTTCAGGGTCTTCGATATCCTTCATTGATAAACAATATCCGTTTGGTAACGACCAGGGCATACCAACTGGATCTCCTGTTTTATAGATATGGGTAGCATCACTGATCAATTGTCCGCTTACGTTAGAATATTGGTATACGTTACTAATTTTCACCACATTTTCATTCGTTCCACTAAATATCGTATCAGCAATGAAACTTATGTTATCCCCTCCTGATGTGAAAATAAATGAATTCATAGAATCTTCATTGAGTATAGCATCTTTTAGAACAAGATTATTCTTTGACAACTCGAACCATGCTTTATCACCAGCAGGACTAACATCTTTCATCGTAAGCGCATAGCCTTCAGACAGGTTCCATAATATGCCAGTGGGAGATATTGATTTAAAGAAGTGTGATTCATTCGAAAGTAAAACACTACCATCAACCTCAGAACATTGGTGCACATTGATGAGATTTACAATTTCCGAATTCTGGCCGCGGAAAACAAAATCCAGGGTTGCATTGATAATCAGGGTTCCATTCTTAATATACTGATAATTTGAATCCGGATTATTCGGTGCGATCAATCTTTCGATCATTATTTTCTGGTCAATGATCACTCCATCATAAAGCAGGGAAAACATTGCTTTTTTGCCTTTAATACCAACTTCCTGCAATGCAATTGTATAGCCTTCCGATAAGTTCCACAAACTTAAATCATTGCCTGGTATGAAGCCACCCATATCATATATCGGCGTTTCGTCTTTAACCATGGAGGGATAGAATTCTATTGAACTAAGATTGTCTAAAGTAACAAAAGACATGTTTTCCATGATCATAGAAGGGCTACTTCCAGGGGTTAGGTCCAGATCAATCCAATTTGAAAAACCTAAGCTATTTCCCATTATAGATGTTAATTCCATATTGCCAAAGCTATCTTCAGGGGATATCTGCAGAATATTATCATCGATCAGGGACAGGTATTTTATTTGTGCATATCCGACACCATTATCCGTACCAAGAATGGTTCCACTTACATATAATGAAAGTATCGGAACATCGATTTCTCCGGCTACATCTTTATTATATGTCCAAACCCTGTTCTGCAAATAATTCGATCCTGCATCAATAATCGCATCCTCGCAAAATACACCGTTTTTGTTTAATTCAATACATACTTTATCGCCTTCGGTATCAATTTGCATAGCTGTAATTGAAAAACCTCCACCGATATCCCATACATCACCAGTTCTGAGGATTTTGACATCATTGCTATTAAATTCAACTATTGGTATTGCAAGTTTGTCCGGAACCCCATTGATGGCAACATATTGTTTGCCATTCAGGTATCCGGTGCTATATCCATCATCATACTTGTTAACGTACAATCCCAAATCTTTATGAATTGGGTATTCGCGCCAGCTAAAAGATGTGGTGTATATCAGGTTACCAGGATCGATCAATCGATCGGTATCCGGTCCATATAGTGTATAAGGGGCAATAGTTAATGTTTCTGTACCCAAACCACCATCTGTACTATAATTAAAACCCTCAAAGTTAGAAGCATTCCAGACGATAGCATCCTCCTGCAGTCCGGTTATACAAATGGCATCTCCGTTGTATTCAAGCAGATTTTTCACTTCCACAGTTAATGTTGTAGAAGCGTTATTTATTGCTCCGCTGGTATCCCTTACAGAGAAAGTGATCGAGTGTACCCCTGGATTGAGAGTAGACGTAACAAACCGACTTTTATTTTCAATAATTCCATCTATATCTGATGTCCATCTATATGAGTAAGGAGCAACGCCTCCTTCTGCATATGCTGAAAATATGATCATATCCCCCTGTGAGAATGTTGAATGTCTTGCAGGGGAGTTTATAGTAGTGCTAAGTCCCTGCTCCTCCACGAATGGATAATACCTTAACTGCCAATCGTTGTCTGCAACCTTTAATTGTATCTGACCCATAATCGGAATGATCTCATCAGGGTACAGATAAATCGAGTCAGAGTTTTGCATTTTGATTTCGTTACCAGTAATACTAGTTACTTCCATCCTGCTACATGTATCGCCACAGTTGATCGTAATATATTTGTCAGATACCTGGAATATTCCATTTACAAATACTGCACTGTTTTCACTTCCCTGGAATATTTCATCAAAGTGAACAGCGATAATAGGCACGTCTTCAGATAATCCAAGATCTTTCTCATAAACGTAATTCTTGCCTGAAGAAAGTACCATATCGTCTACCTTCGAGCCGTCCTTTGTAAGTGTTACATAAACCCTGTCTCCATCCGTATCAAGTTCAACAATATTGAGAGTATATCCATCTTCAAGGATCAATGCAGAGCCTGCGTATACTAAACGTTTTTCATCCTCGTTTATCAATACCCTGGATAACTGGCCATCTGAGATAAGATCTACACTATCACTAGAACCGAATGTACCTGATTGATAGCCTGCAAAGTATTTCTTTGTCATAAAGGCAATAACCTCATAAGAACCCCATTCATTGTTCTCGAAACGAGTGGTGACCGGTTTTGTGGAGTATACCAATTTTCCACGGCCTATATTCCTATCAATTACTGTGGCATCCAGTCTTTCAGTACTGATGTTTCCATCTAAATCAAAGTAGAAACCTGCAAAATTGTACGCATCCCAGTGATAATTACCGTCTGCAACCGTACCCTGTGCATAATATGTATCCCCAACAACAAAAGGATAGTATCTCATTGTGTCACTATCTGCTACCCTGAACTTCAAATCGTTCATGATCCCGGGTGTGCTGCCTTTAGATAAATTAACTTGCACGTGGTTATTCAGTACGATATCGCTGGAATTAACCGTCCTGACTGTAAAATTTCCAAACTCATCATCCGTGTGTATATATGTAACGTTATCAGAGATGAGACAGACATGATCAAGAACCACAATACTATTTTCCATTCCCTGAAATATTTCATCAACATATACAACAAAAAACGGCACCTCTTCACCAGCAAGTGGCATTGTGACCACCCACGCGGAATGTCCGTTAACCACTGCGGAATCTATCTCTAAACCATTTTTAGAAAGTGAAAGCCATACCTTATCTCCATCAACATCGATCTGGACCGGATTCAATGTATAACCGTTTCCAAGATCCCAAACATGACCTGCAGCCAATGTTCTTCTGCCATGTTCAAACACAATATTGCTGAGTTTGTTAGCATTATCGTTAAGTGCCACAAACCGTTCTCCCTGCCAGCCAATAAGAGAATAACTGCTATTTCCATTTACCAGAATTCCCTCATGTCCATATACTTCGTAGTTCACAGGCACTGTATGTGTATGGTAGATCAAGTTACCACTACTGATGTTCCTGCCGTCGATCGCAGAGACAACCAAAGACTCGGTACCAATACCACGTGTGAAATCGTAATAAAAGGCAGGACAATTAGTAGCATTCCATGATCTGGCACTGATGGCTACCTCGCCACGGATTTCATGCATTTCAGAGCCGTTGTTCACTGCAGCCATTCCCACCCCGGTGCTCACCATGCACACGGTTATAGCCATAATCAGTATCAATACCCTATGCGCATTCATGCTGCCACCAACTGTATTTTGTCCGATTTTAATGATTTTGTGTATCATATCTCACTCACCTTCCCTGCCAGGTATGATGCGATCTTAGCTGCATCCCCAACATCCACGCGCCCATTTCCGTTGAAATCAGCATTCAAATCCTCCGGCACATTCCCTGCTACCATAAACGCCACCTTTGCAACATCGCCGATATCGACCCTGTCGTTACCGTTGAAGTCGCCTTTGATTCCGACTGTGACCATACCGTCTGCCACGACTGCAGGTGTATATGGGTTAAACCCGGAGTCACTGAATTCCACATTTTGCAAATCCAGGGATGTGGAACTGCCAGGCCCACCGATGGTATCAAAAGTAATGTCGATCACAGGAGTTTCTGCTGATGCCTGGATAAAATTTGAATTTGCCAGTACAACTCTTATGGTGCCATTGGCATTGTCGATATTTGAGGTGATGCTGGAGCCAGCGAAGTTCTCATTAGCACTAACGCTGCTTACAGCCACAACGCTGGAATCGTAGATCAGGTCAAAATATATCCCTGAAGTATCCATGATATTTGCAACATTGACTGGAATCGTCACTGTTGAATTTAATGAAACGATGGCAGATCCAATGGAGATCGACCCTGTTGGATAAGATACAAGATATACTGTTATCGTATTGGTATTTTGATTACCAGCGTCATCGATTGCAACAACAGTGATATTATTTTCACCTGCAATTAGTGTGACATCGGAACTCCATCTTGTGGTACCTGTAGCAAGGACGCCATTTACGGTCACAGTTGCAATACCAGATGCATCAGAGGCTGTACCTGTGACAGTGATGCCAGATGTGCTGGCGTTAGAACCATCGGCAGGAGATGTTATCGTAATTGCGGGCGGTGTTGTATCACCTAATGATGTACCGGACTTCAATGTCTTTCTTGGGACTTGAAGTAATGATGTTCCGTTTATCTCGGAGTATTGGGTTGTATCTGTCAATATAACAAGACCGCAAATCTGACTTGAATAAATTTCATCAACATGCGTACTGAAAACTAAAGCACCGGTGGAGTTGTAATAACTAAACCACCTGTCTGCATCGTTTACATTTATATCGATAATCTCATCTTTCATGACCATGTCATTTTTTGACAAGGATAACCAGACTTTGTCTCCATTTTGAGATACGTCCCTGGGATTTAGTGAGTAACCTTCAGGTAATTGCCATATTTCTCCATCCGGATATTCAGTCGCGTATGTTTTCGATTCATTTTGAACTAACTCCCCATCCATACCGGAGTATAAGTTTATGTTTGCAACTTTTACAACATCTCCCATGGTACCGCGCATCACGCCCACCACTGTGCAGTTAAACGATTCAGAACCATTGTCATAAAAAAACATATCACCTGATTTGATTATGTCTTCCTTGAGAATATTGCCGTTTCTGGATAACTCGAACCATACTTTCTCATCTTTAGGATATTCGATATCCTTCATTGATAGACTATATCCGTTTGGCAACGACCAGGGTATACCGGCCGGATCACCTGATTTGTAGAAATGGGTAGCATCACTGATCAAATATCCGCTTACGTTAGAATATTGATCTACGTTACTAATTTTCACCATGTTTTCATTTGTTCCACTAAATATCGTATCAACAATGAATCTTATGTTGACCCCCCCTGAAGTGAAAATAAATGCATCCATATAGTCCTCGGTGAGTATCGCATCTTTTAGAACAAGATTGTTCTTCGACAACTCGAACCATGCCTTATCACCCGTAAGACTAATATCTTTCATCGTAAGCGTATAACCTTCAGACAGGTTCCATAATATGCCAGTGAGAGATATTGATTTAAAGAAGTGTGATTCATTTGAAAGTAAAACACTACCATCAACCCCAGAGTATTGGTATACATTAGTGAGAGTGGCAATTTCTGAATCCTGGCCACGGAAAACAAAATCCAGGGTTGCATTGATGATCAGGGTTCCATTCTTAATATACTGATAATTTGAATCCGGATCATTCGATGCGATTAATCTTTCGGTCATTATTTTCTGGTCAATGATCACTCCATCATGAAGAAGGGAAAACATTGCTTTATCGCCTTTTCTACCAACTTCCTGCAATGCAATTGTATAGCCTTCTGATAAGTTCCACAAACTTGAATAATTACCTGATATGAACCCACCTGTATCATATAATGTCGGCATTTCGTCTCTTACCATGAAGGGATAGAATTCGATTGAATTGGGATTATCTAAAGTAATGAAAGACATGTTTTCCATGATCATAGAAGGGCTATTACCCGGAGTTAGGTCGAGATCGATCCAATTTGAAAAACCTAAACTATTTCCCATTATAGATGTTACTTCCATATTGCCAAAGTTATTTTCAGGGGATATCTGTGAAACATTATTATCGATCAGGGATAGATACTTAATTTGCACATATTCGGCATCAGTACCAAGCATGATTCCGCTTACATATAAAGAAAGAATTGGAACATCGTATTCTCCGGCTACATCTTCATTGTATGTCCAAACCCTGTTCTGCAAAGAATTAGATCCTGTATCAAGAACTTGGTCATCGCAATACACACCGTTTTTGTCTAATTGAATCCATACTTTGTCGCTATCTTCATCGATCTGCATAGCTGTAATTGAAAAACCTCCACCGATATCCCATACCTCACCGGTTCTAAGGGTTTTGACATCATTGCTATCAAATTCAATTAGTGGTATTGCAAGTTTGTCCGGAACCCCATTGATAGCAACATATTGTTTACCATTCAGGTATCCGGTGCTATATCCTTCATCATAATTGTTAACGTACAATCCCAAATCTTTATGAATTGGGTATTCGTGCCAGACAAAAGATGTGGCATACGATAGGCCACCAGCTTCTATTATTCGATCAATATCAGGTCCATTAAGTGTAAAAGGAGCAATGGTAAGTGTTTCTGTACTCAGGATGTCGCTTGAATTATACTTAAAACCGCCAAAGTTAGATGCATTCCAAACGATTGGGGTTGTTTGCTGGCCGGTTATGGATACCAATTCGTCCATATTGCCGGGTAAGGTCCCTGCTGAATGTATGTAATTTATTGTTATGATTTTTATGACAGTGTTGCCTGATGTGTCTGTTGCGATCACTGTGATGTTATTTACACCCCAGGCCAAAGTTATGCCTGCACTCCAATTCGTTGAACCTGTTGCAAGAAATCCATTTACCATGACTGATGCAATATCAATATCATCTGATGCCGTACCTGTAACAGTAAGTATGGAAGTTGTAACGTTTGAACCGTTGGTGGGAGATGTGATAGTAACAACGGGCGGAGTGGTGTCTGTGCCGGATGTATATGCCTTCAGGATAACAAGTCCATTAGCCTCAACAGCGACGTACACATAATCACCTGTAACTGCAACACCACATGCATTTCCTGAAGTGTTGTAATTCCCTGCAAGCGTAGATTCTGATTTATTGCTGGTATCAACAAGAATAAGACCATATGAATAATCGATAACGTACGCATAATCACCTGAAACTGCAACATCCACGGTATTTCCTGCGGTGCTAAAACTGTTTGCAAGTATCGGTGCTGATTTATTGCTGATATCAACGATTATAAGACCACTAAAATAATTGGACATGTAAGCATGATCACCTGAAACGGCAACATTTCCTGCACCGCCTGGCATGTTATAACTACCTGCAAGCGTCGGTGATGATTTGTTACTGGCATCAATGATTACAAGACCATTGTCCCAACTGGCAACGTATGCGTGATCACCTGAAACAGCAACATCATCTGCACTGCCTGTGATATTGTAACGACCTGCAAACGTCGGTGATGATTTGTTGCTGATATCAACGATTACAAAACCATTAAAATTATTGACAATGTACGCATAATTACCTGAGACTGCAATAGCATTTGCACCGCCTATGATGTTGAAACTACCTGCAAGCATCGGTGTTGACCTGTTACTGACATCAATGATTTCAAGACCTTTTGAATAACCGGTAACGTACGCATGATCACCTGAGACTGCAACATCACTAATATGACCGGAGGTTATACATCTCCCCAGTTCCACAGGTGACGCGGGGTTACTGATATCGAGCACAACGAAATCCTGTTCCTGACCAATATATGCATAATTACCTGAGACTGCAACATCATGCGTATAACCATCAAAATGCCCTGCAAGCATCAAATTAACATCATTAGCCGTTCCAACTCCTGTGCCCAGCATACATACAGTAACCGTCAGGAGTATCATAAGTATTCTATTATAATTATTCATGATCCACTCACTTTCCATTTCATAGATATATGATAGTCAATACTAACCCTTAATATACACATCGGTTATCAAATCGAAATGTGTATCGATAAATAATCAATAGACTTTTAGCTCATCTTTGACAAAAATTCGTCCAAAAAATGGTCTTAATCGATACCTTCCGGGATAATTAACTTCTAAAAGCTATCAAAATTTGTAGGTATACATTTTTTCACATCAAATTTTGGAGTCTTGATCTTCAATGCTCTGAAAATCGCCTCTAATTCCCTTCTTGGTTTAATCACCCTCAATAACGAGAGTAATAAATACCCAAAGACAACTAAAATCACATGGGTCTCAATACGCATATCTTTACTATGATACGCACTTTCCGCAGGTATATTTGAAAACAAATCTTTTTCACAAACAGGAAATAATGTCGTATGATTGTGGTTTTCTAAATTTTTGGGATAAATGATTCGGAATGATATATGCAATTTTTCTGCAGAAGTTGGCAAGTAGCATATTCAAAACATGTCTTTTATGTATGTAAACATAAATATAATTTATTCGAAATGTGGAAAAACGCTATCAGGAAAAATTGTTTAAAATTTGCAGATACCTGCGGAAAGTGAGATGATATGTACAATTTATTTCCAAATCCGATTATATAGCACTAAATCCCTCTTCAACAATATTTCTGCTCTTATAAATTTCGAGAATCATCACATTAAGAAAATTACGTAGAAATCAAAATTTGGGAACATTGGTGCCCATGATGCCGATTTATAACTAAAATGAAGTTGTCAAAGATGAGATCTATACAAATACGTTTACGATTTTAAGGAACAGCAAATATGATGGCAATGGTGCTTCTATGGATTTTTTAAAACGTGGCTATTGTTTTCCTGTTTTTCGGATGACTCCTGTTTTCCATCGAACTTGTTACATTCCCCAGGTATTTATGTGCTGTATTCACTGCATCTTCAATTTCCCAAACGTACGGTCTTCTCGAAAAATCACCAACTGGCACGTATCTCATGATCTTATACCTGATGTCTCCGATTTCCGAAAGGAAACGTGCGATATCCCCAATCTCCGGTGTTTCTATAATATCCGGAATAAATACCGTACTAACCTGAAAATCAAAATCCTGTTCATAAAGAAGCCGTATTGCCGAAAGGACATTCTTATTGTCTTTTCCCGTATACCACCTGTGAAGTTCGGGACCATATGCCTTGAGGTCTATATGCACCGTAATTCCTTCAAGTTCTTCAAGCAGGTCCTTATCCAGCCTGGAGCCATTGGTTGAAATTATTATTTTTCTTTTACCAGGTTTATTTTTCAGTTCACTTATAGTTGAAAGCATCTCCTGCCTGTCAAGAGTTGGTTCACCTCCTGCAAGCATTATTTCTTTATCTGCAGGTATATATTTTGCCAGTTGGGAACCCGTAATCTCCATACCACATTCCCCTTTCTCATTACTGAAGCAGCCCCTGCATTTGAAATTGCATCCGGATATCTGGACCGTACATCTTTTTTCGGATATTGCCAGATAAGAAACACGCATGTTTTTCCATAGGATACTAATAGGATATAACATATTCCGGGCAAGGCCTGAAACTAAAATTGGCTTCATATCCCATATTCCCGTTCATATAATCGAGATATCATACCAATTTTCCAAAATGTTCAAGTACTGGAATGTTCAGGTACTGGAATGTTCAGGTAATACAATATTGTCCTGATATGCCTTGATTTCCAGGATATTTAACTCAAACATTACCAAAATTCCCAATACCTTTTACAAGTGAATAAAGCAGGTATATTACAGACATAATAAGAACGATCGTAGCCCCCGACGGTACGTCAAACATATATGACAGCCATATTCCGCCACTGCTAAAAACCGCACCGAAGATAACCGAAAGCAGCATCATTTTTTTGAGATTGGATGTGAACTGCCGGCTCATTGCAGCGGGGATCGTTAACAGGGCTATGACCAGGATCACACCTACAACCCGGATCAGCACCACAACAGTAAGAGCTATGAGGCACAACAGGACAAGATACAGACATTCTGCAGCAACGCCGCGTACTGTTGCAAATTCCTCATCGAAACACAGTGCCAGAAATTCCTTGTAAAACAAATACACCACCAGGATAATAATTGAATCAAGTACCAGCATCAGGACAATATCCGAGAATGGCACGGTCAGGATATTCCCAAAAAGGTATGTCATAAGGTCCGGAGCATAGCCAGGCGTCATGCTAACAAGTATGATCCCGATCGACATCCCCAATGCCCACAGTATTCCAATAGCAGTATCTTCCGGTAGTCTGGAGTGTTTGCTCACCCAGCCCATGCCGAGTGCCGAAGCAATGCTAAACGGCAGCACACCAAGAATTGGATTGATCCCGAGATAGTAGCCAATCCCGATGCCTCCAAACGATGCATGGGCAATACCGCCGCTGATAAAGACAATTCGCTTAACAACCACATAAACCCCTATGATACCACAGGCAACACTGGCAAGTATACCGGCTGCGATGGCATTTCTTATAAACTCATACTGCAAAAGTTCCAACATGCAAGTGTCCTTATTTAGTGATTGTATGTTAATGTGTAAATGATCAATGTACCTTCAATACCCTGTGCGGAACGCCATGGGCAATCAATTCCACAGGACACTGGTAGGCAGCTTCAAGATCATCGGATGCAAGTTCTTTCGAGTTGTGATAGAATAACCTGTGATTTAAGCAGGCGATCTTGTCTACATAGACAGATACCGCACTGATATCATGCGAGACCATGACAATCGCCATTTTTTCCTTTAGTTTATTCAACAATTCATAGAACTCTTCCTGTATGATCGAATCTATGCCTGTTGTAGGTTCATCCAGAAGGAGTAGTTTTGGTTCGCCTGCAAGTGCCCTGGCAATAAAGACCCTCTGCCTCTGCCCGCCTGATAGTTTTCCGATCTGCCTGTCCCTATAATCAAGCATGTCCACTTCCTCAAGAGCATTGTAAGCCGCTTTCTTATCATTTTCACTATATCGTTTCAGCAAGCCTGTGTGACCAAGGCGTCCTGTTAAAACCACATCCCATACACTCATTGGGAACTCCATGTCAATAAGGCTGTACTGGGGTAGGTATCCAATATCTCTCCTCGCTCGTTTAGGCGTATCACCCAGAACCCGGACAGTTCCCCTGCTGGGTTTTACCAGGCCTAGCATAACCTTGAGCAAAGTACTTTTTCCACCGCCGTTCGGCCCTATGATTCCCAGGAAATCATGCGGTTCCACAACAAGATCTATACCCTCAAGTATGATCATCTCGTTGTAATGTACCCACACATCTTTAAGTTCGATAACCTTGCTGTTCATGTTCATGCCGGATCTTGAGAAAATATGCCTGAAACTGTGCGCAGGTCTTTTATAAAATCTTGTGGCAAGGGGTCTATCGATACCACACTAGCCCCGATTTCATTTGCAATTACCTCAGCACTCTTTGTGCTGAACTGGGGCTGGACAAATATTATCTTGATATTGTTCTCTTTAGCGGTTTCAACCAGACGTGCCAGAACTCCTGCACTTGGTTCCTTCCCCTCAATCTCAACTGCTATCATTGTCAGGTCATAATCGCGTGCAAAATACCCCCATGAGGGGTGAAATACCATGAAGGTATGATTTTTAAATCCGGATAACGATTCATTGAGATCGTTGTCAAGGACTTCCAGGTCATGTATATAATCTTCTTTATTCTGATTATAGAATTTCCTGTTTACAGTATCAACCTGAACCAGGCCTTTGTAAATATTCTCCACCTGAACCACAACACATCGTGGAGATAACCATATATGCGGGTCACCCGAAATTAGATCTACACCTTCTGAGGTATCAACTATCAGCATATCCGGATTCGCAGAACCGATATTGTCCAGCCATACTTCCTCAAATGGAAGACCTGAGCCTACTTTTACATACATATCTGCATTACTTGCCGATTTTAACTGACTTGCAGTCGGCTCATAAGTGGCAGGATTTGCACCAGGCGGTATCATAACAATGACATTTACTTTGTCGCCGCCGATATGCCCCACAAAATCAGCCTGCGGCAGGATGCTAACCAGAATGACAATTCTATCATCGTCATTTTGCGTTTCAACCTGGTTTATGCACCCATTACCCAGAAAAGCAGTAATTATAAGTACCAAAACCAGAACAATTTTTTTGTTCATACTAATTCACTCACTTTCAAGATAGTATGCATGTATTACTGTATCGATGGTGTAAATACCTTTCATTAAGTCTAAACTCCGCTCATTTTATGTAATACATGAGTTTCGGCTTTTTGTATTTAAATCTATATTTTACCTTATTTTTCCTGAATTTTTGAATTGAAGGACAGCCCCTATATTATACTACTGTCATGTCAACAATGCAATGTTGCTAAACGGAAGGGGTTAAGGCAGATGTGAAAAACGGCGCGACCATATGCGCTTAAGCGCGGCATATTCCAACACAATAAATATAAAATACAATACTGTTTTCAAGCGGTGTCGTATTTACAGATCATAATATTGTATGTTTGGATTATGGATTTGGCATTCGTGAAATGTCCCACCTATGATGGGAACTGGTGCTTCTATCTCTTCAGTTTCGGTAAAATAATATGACATTTGATAGTTAACACAATACTAGAACAAAATGTTTTGACATATATCTGAACACTTGCGCTTTTGGCATCCTGCACGCCTTACGAGCGTAGCAGGCACTCAACTCTGTATGAAGTGAATGCCCTTTGTGGGCATGGATGCTGAGATCCTGAACCCACATCGGAATATCCAACCTGATTGGATCTAATCCAATTTCTCCCTATTTCTTCTGCAACTTCGCCACAACAGCCTCGACCTGCTCGACCGCTGTCCCGATGTACCTGTCAGGGTCTACAAGATTCGTAATATCATCTTCGCCCAGGTATTCCATAACCTCTGCGTTTGCCAGCAAAACATCCTTGAAGTGCTGCCCGCCCTCATGTGCGATCATCGCACTGCTTCGAACAATTTCATGGGCTTCCTGCCTGCCCACGCCGCGTTTTGCGAGTTCGATCATCACGGCTTCGCCCATGTTGAGCCCGCGCAGGAGGTCAAGGTTGCGGCGTATGTTCGCAGGATAGAAACGCAGGTTCCCAATTACACCGATCGAGAGTTTTATGATATGGTCTGTCAGCACGCACGCTTCAGGGAACACTATCCTCTCGCATGATGAATTGGTAAGATCGCGTTCATCCCACAATGTGTTGTTCATGAGTTCCGGCTCGACCATTGCGCGCACAATGCGTGCGAGTCCGCATATCTGCTCGGACTTGATCGGGTTTCGCTTATGCGGCATGGTGGACGAGCCCACCTGCTTTTTGCCGAAACTCTCTTCCACCTCTGCAATTTCGCTTCTCTGGAGCGATCGGAACGCGGTAGCAATTTTATCAAGCGTGGTCACAGTATTTGCCATCCACATGACGAATTCGGCATGGCGGTCACGCTGGATGATCTGGTTCGAGACATCCACCGCGCCAATTTTGAGATATTCCATTGTACGTTTCTGTATCTCGATCCCGTCCTTGCCAAAGGCAGCCTGCGTGCCTACGGCACCCGTCATCTGCCCGACAAGGGCGCGTGGTTTGAGTTGTTCAAGACGCTCGATATGGCGCGCAATCTCGGATGCCCATATTGCAAACCGCAGCCCGTAGGTTGTCGGGACACCGATCTGCCCGTGTGTGCGTCCCGCACATACCAGGTTCTTATTGTCACTTGCCTGTTTAAGAAGTACTTCCAGGAGTTGTTCCATCTTTTCCCCAAGTATCCCAATTGCGTCCTTGATCTGCAATCCTGTTGCAGTATCAAGGATATCATTTGAGGTTGCACCAAAGTGCACCCATTTACCTGCCTCATCGTTACACTGCTCGGAAATTCCAATAACAACAGCCATCATGTCGTGATTGATCTCATCCTCTATCGCCTTTACGCGTTCAAGTTTTACGGACTCTATGCTCTTTGCGATATTCCCTGCCGCTTCTTTTGGAATAAGCCCGATGTCGGCTTCTGCCATTGCAAGGGCGGCTTCGGTCTTCATGAGTTTGTCAAGCCGGTTCGCCTCACTCCACACGTATTTCATTTCATCTGTGCCGTAGCGGTATTCTATTGGGTGAATTGCCATGTTTTTGGATCTCCATTATGGATAATTTATGTGATAGGGGATTTCGTTAAAAATCTACGATATGGATTGCTGCAGATAACTCGTGTAAGCAATAAATAGGCTTTGAATAGTTCCATAGTTCCTCAAATTTGGTTCGCTGGCGTGCGCGAGCACGCAATTACCCCTCACACAACCACATTTGCATCTATCTATGGTTAATTTTAATATGCAGCAATGGCAACAAGAGTAAATTTGCATAATACAACTATGCATAATCTATTTATGCATAAAAGCATTATACAAATACTTATGTTTATAAACAGAACCCGGGAACTTTCGATACTGAACCAGCACACCCATTCGATCAAATCCGGGTCAAGAATAAACATCGCGCTCTTTGGGCTCAGGCGGATTGGAAAAACTGAATTGCTGCTGAAATTTAAAAACACAATTGCTGATGAGAATCTACTTATCACATACATAAATCTACAGAAAATAATACCAGATACCGAAGGATTTGTCAAAGCATACTTAAAAGAACTGATCTACGACACCATATGGCAAAAAGAGGAGGTCGATTATCCTTACGAGCTGGAAGACCTACTTGTTCTCGCATCAAAACTTGGGGATATGGAAACACACCACGTAAGAACTCTCATTAGGGTCCTCAAACAACATGAGTTTGCCGAAGAAGATCTTCTTGACCTGACATTCGGGTTTGCGCAAAAACTTGCAGAGAAACATGAAATTAAGATCATATTCATACTGGACGAATTTCAGGAACTATTGCAAGTACACCCGCGATTTCTCCAGATAATGCGCTCAATTACAGAAAAACAAAAGGATGTCAACTACTGGATATCGGGATCGGTTTTCTCGGTTTTCAATGAAATGCTCAACCACAAAAATCCCTTTTTCGGACAGTTCACCAGAATGACACTGGGAAACTTTGACAGGGAAAGCACACATGAACTTATCGATTCAACCCTTCCCTTTAAACTAACTGGAAACCACAAGGACAAAATTTACAAATTCACAAACGGACAGCCATATTATACAGTCGCAGTATGCAGGAAGATATCTGAACAGTATGCACTCGATGGAATGATCAACACAAAACAGATAAATTACTGCATAATGAACGAAATATTCGCAGATATAGGTTCCATTAATGAACATTTCGAATACATCCTTGATGTATCCCTTGCAAAATTTAAGAATAAAGACAGGTACAAATCCATACTCTTCCTGTTATCACAAAATCCAACGGAACTGACAACAATTGCAAAACACATGAAAAAACCAACCGGAGAAATATCAAATTATCTCAAAGCCCTCCTGAAAACTGACCTCATTTTTCGAAAAGGATACCAGTACCATATACGTGACCCGCTATTTGCTTTTTGGATCAATAACAAATATCTTGGCTTGAGCACGAATATCCGGTCCGAAAAAGTAGTGGAACACCTTCTGGCAAATCTGGAAGAAAAATACCGGAAGGTATCCACAGAACTTGGAATTGCAAAAGAATATGAAATGAAATACAAGCTTGAGGAACTGTACAACATTGAACTTGAAAAATACCTCAAAAACAATATCGAATTTGATCTGGTAGGCACAAAGAACAAAACCATTCACATTTTTGAGATCAAATGGCGAAACAAAAAAACAGATTACAAAGACATTGAAAAATTGATCCGGAAAATTGACAGTTCCGAATTCAAAGCACAAAATAAACGGTTGTTATTCATATCAAAATCGGAATACACCATTGCTGCAATCGAATTTGCAAAACAGCACGAAATCGGACTATTTGATGGACACCTCAAACCAATATAAACTACCAAGACATCAGCAATTCCCGTTTTGTCTCCACCCGAATTTTTTTGATGTTACATATAGAGATTTCGCCTTGCATTAAGTGTGCATTATGCAAAATATATGCATAACACAAATCTTGAACTTGATATTTTAACTGATCATCACCAAAAAAGCCATACCCATCAGTAGATGAAGCCAGAATCCTCTATGCACTGCATTTTTTCAAAGGCATATCGCCAAATTATTCATCAAGACGGCGGTGAATCTTCAAGAATAACCAGGCGTTCTCTTTTAAATCCATAAAACAGTGCTCTAAAGATATCTTCCATCGAATCAAATTTATATCCAAAAAATAAAGATCTCATTTGTTCCCAAAGACTTCTTTTACTCCCTAACTTCCCCCAAACTGCTTGAAATAGCCGACAGGCAAGTTGTTGCACTTGATCCACCAGAAACGCCAGCATCATCAACATGGCAAAAACAACTGACAAGTTCTTGTATCCATGTCCAAAATTGTGTTCAAATTGGTATCCCTGATTTTTGAGCGTATTGAAAGTTTCATTTTCGATCTTCCATCGTGCTCTGCCACCGCGCATGATCTCAAAAACATTTTCTTTACTCACTTGCATATCCGTGACCCAACTGAAATGCATCGTTTTTTTGGGCGTAGTTTGCCAGTATTCTACAAAATTCACCAATGTATCTTGATTAGATGCATTCAAAGGGACCTGATTGATAAACCGGAACTTATGAACAATATCATCAATTTTAATTTTAATTTCAGTCGTTAAACCGCCTTTTGCAGCAGACTCAACGTAATCGAACAAAAATGCATGATCGCCTTTCTTTGCTCCTAAAATATAGTGCATTTGATGTTTTTCCAATTCATGAATGTGCGGGGCATTTGAACTTAATCCGTCCTCTGTCACAATGAGAGGTAAATGTGGATGCACTTTCCTTAATTTCTCCAAAAAACGCTTGCTTGCATTGCGTTCGCTGTCATTCTTCGTTTCCCCATCCTGTTTGATAATCGGCTCTGGTGCTAATGGTATTACTTCCCTGATATCAGGATGAACAATTACGGCACCCAACATTTGATGCTGATAGGTGGTTACTCCTGTTTTCGAGTTGATTTTCGTACAACAAGAATCACAATGAATTTTATTCGAAGAAAAATAGCCTGTACCATCGATAGAAAGCAGATAACATCCGTTCATAAAAACCATTGGTTCCAAAACTTTTCCGCGCTGAAGCGTGCGGAAAATATCATTGAATAAAGGCTCTATATCGGCAGGTTCTACATCATCTAGAATCGTGCGCATCTGAGTGTCGCAAGGTACGTTTTCTATATTGTAGACTTTTTGTAAGTT
>DQIP01000188.1 GCA_020793565.1 Candidatus Methanovorans sp. | reverse complement strand
AGCACATACAGGCGTGACGTGAAAAGTTCAGCGAATATATCTGGTGGGTAAATTATTTATTGGGAAATCCCTTATACTGTGAGAGCTGTCACGATATCACATCTGTTTAAAGTTTGGAGACAGTGATTCAAAATGGGAATTGTAAATAGGATATCAAGGGCTATTGATATATTGACAGAAGATGGGAGTATTGAAAAAGGGGATGAATTCGAAAAATATGTTGTTCATCTTTTTGATACACGAACATATTTTTCTATTGTTGAGTGGACGAGCGACATTTCAAGAAAACAGGATTGTTTCGTTGAGTCGGATTGTAATCCTGATCTTGTAATGCGCTATAAACACAAATCGAGAAATGAAGTGTTTTGTATCGAATGTAAATACCGATCGAATCTTTATGATGGTAAACTTAACTGGTCATATCATTCACAACTCGATAGATATCGCAAATATGCGAAAGAAAAGGGCATACCTTTTTATGTTGTAATTGGTTTAGGCGGAAGTCCGCAATATCCGGAAAGGATGTTTTGCATTCCTCTGAAAGAGGCGAAGTATCCTGCGCTTTACCCGAGTGTATTTGAGAAATATGAACGAGATCCTGATAAAATGTTTTTCTGGAAGAATGGTACTTTAAGATAGTATTAATTAATTAATTAATTACTTTGAAAATATTATCCAAAAAAAAGTTTATAGTGCTCCGATGGGGATTCGAACCCCAGTCGCAGGAGTGAGAGTCCTGCATGATTGGCCGTGCTACACTATCGGAGCATTATGAATCTTGCCTGACGGCATGTGCAAAAGTAACTTAAGCATTATTAAACTTTCGTTCGATGGACACAAAATGGAAATGGAAGTTCACCTTATGCGAACATTCCAACGGGAACATTTGTGACATCCTCATCAACTACCACTTTATCAAAGCCATTCTCAAGATCCTGCATGGTAATAAATGCGCCACGCCTTCGAATAACAAACATTCCGGCTTCCTTGACAATAACATTCAGGTCAGCGCCACTAAGCTCATCAGTCATCCTGGCAAGCTTATGAATGTCCACATCGTCAGCCATATTCATCTTTCTGGTTAGTATCTTCAATATCTCCAGACGTCCGGATTCATCCGGCAAAGGGATCTCGATCACACGATCAAACCTGCCGGGGCGCAGAAGTGCCGGGTCAAGCAGGTCTATCCTGTTTGTTGCAGCAATCACCTTCACATCCCCGGACGTTTCAAAACCATCCATCTCTGCCAGGAGCTGAAGCATTGTACGATTGACCTCTGCAGAACCTGTCGTGCCATCATGGGTACGCAGACCACCCACAGCATCGATCTCATCAATGAAAAGAATAGCTGGTGCCTTATCCTTTGCCAGCTGGAACACATCTTTGACAAGCCTTGCACCCTCGCCAACAAATTTCTGAATAAGGTCTGAACCAGACATACGTATAAATGTAGCACTCGCCTCAGATGCCACCGCCTTTGCAATAAGCGTTTTTCCTGTGCCGGGTGCACCATATAACAAAATACCGGATGGGGGTTCAATGCCTAAATTTTCAAATAGTTCGGGGTTAGTCAGTGGTAACTCAACAGACTCAACAACCTCCTTAACAACATCCTCAAGACCACCGATCATATCGTAACTGATGTCTGGTGAACGGATCACTTCCATCACCTGGGCGCGTACATCCGTAGCCCTGGTGATAACCGAAATGATCGAAAACGCCGCATTCACACAAACACGCATACCAGATTCAACCTCCCCATTAAACTCAGGCGGGATCTGGGTCATAACTTCCTGATTGTTACCGTGCTGCCTGATAAGTGCCATATCGTTCTCAACTTCCAGCACACTTGCAATGAATAAAGGTGTAGTAGTCAATTTATTTATTTGTTCTTTGAGATTATTTATGTCCTCTACATAATTGTTTGCAATCATGCTCACCTCAAGAAGTTTTGCTTTCATAGCTTCATTCTGTATCCTGAGAGTCTTGATCTCATTTTCCATAACAGAAATATTCTTGTGCTCAATACTTTCTATATTCGCACGTGATTTCGTATTCGGGCTAACTGTTTCAATAGGTGATTCTGCACTAACATCGGACATGAACCTAATTATACGATACATATAATATAAAGTCAACCACTGAACAGGAAAATCTGCACCGTGGTTTGATTTACTTGGGGAAGCACCTATTTGCGGACAATTCCAACTATGGATCATGTACATATATAGCTGAATAGTCACAAAAAAAATGTGATTGGATACTTAAAAAACTTCCCGAAAATGCACATCCGTAAAAATAAAACCTTATAACCAAGCACGTTAACTTAATGTACCAAAACCATACCTGTAATGCTATGAAAAAGATCGTGATCATTGATTATGGAGTCGGAAATCTCCGGAGTGTCAGGAAGGGACTTGAATATGCAGGCGCATCGCCCGTTATCTCAAGCAACCCCCTTGAAATACTGGATGCGGACGGAGTTATCCTGCCAGGTGTCGGCGCATTTATCGACGCCATGAAGAAGATCGAGCCCCTGCGCGAGGTCATTCGTGAATATGCGGATTCCGGCAAACCTATGCTTGGCATCTGCCTTGGACAACAGATACTCATGAGCCAGTCCGAAGAAGGCGGACTTACAGAAGGCCTCGATATCGTGTCAGGGCGTGTTGTCCGTTTTCCCCGCACCGACCTGAAAGTTCCGCACATGGGCTGGAACTCGATCACCATGACGCATGGACATCCGTTCTATGAAGGCGTGCCTGATGGCACCTATGTGTACTTCGTACACTCATATTACGTGGATACCGATGTAGCACACACACTTGCATCATGCAAATACGGCAACAGGTTTGTGGCATCCGTTATAAACGATACAAAAAATGTGATCGGAACACAATTCCATCCCGAAAAGAGCGGGGATGCCGGGCTTAAGATGCTCAGGAACTTTGTCGGAATGTGTTGACTAATAAAAATACAGGGATTATCATGGATATAGAAGGTTATGCAAAACGGGCTCTGCTTGCCGGCGACCCCGATGTTGAGAATAAACTCACATCACGTATTCTCGAAGTAAAGAAAACCACACCCCAGCACGCGCGCAATCTCGCAAATGCTGCCATTGTCGAAGCAAAAGCCACACTGAATGTCAGCGGCGATGTGCTCGAACCGACGGTATCCGGTGTCACGATGGGGCAGTTCGGAGTAGGTTCACGCGGCATGGGTGATTTTTACGCACATGAGAAGATCGCAGAAGTGATCGGAAAAACGAGCGCTGTTGTCGATTCATCCCATCTTGATGACTCAGGTGCAATAAAAACCAATAGCGGCGAAGAATACATCATAGTAACAGTTGACGGGATCCACTCGCGCCTCAGTGATTTCCCGTTCCTTGCAGGTTTCCATGTCGCGCGGGCATCCCTTCGTGACGTTTATGTCATGGGTGCACGTCCGGTTGCCTTGCTCTCGGATATCCATGTCGCGGATGACGGGGATGTCGCAAAGATATTCGACCACGTAGCAGGCATCACAACGGTTTCGGAACTCACGGACATCCCCCTCATAACAGGCAGCACCCTCCGTATCGGCGGTGACATGGTCATAGGAGAGCGCATGACAGGCGGTGTTGGCGCGGTAGGTGCAACATCCAACCTCACATCAAGAATACAATCACAGGCAGGGGACGTTATCCTCATGACAGAAGGCGCAGGCGGCGGCACGATCTCAACCACGGCACTCTATTATGACATGCACGAGGTCGTTGAAGAGACCATCAACATCAAATTCCTTGAAGCATGCGATGCGCTCATTGATTCGGGCCTGACCAGGCACATTCACGCCATGACAGATGTCACAAACGGCGGCATCCGTGGCGATGCCAAGGAGATCTCAAGAACCGCAGGCGTGAAATTAGTATTCGAGGAATCACGCATGCGCCCGCTGGTAAACAAACCGGTGCTTGAGATGCTCGAATCACTTGAGATAGATTACCTTGGCGTCTCCCTTGACGCATTGCTCATCATCGCGCCAGATGATTTTGCAGACGACATCATGCGCGTGGTCAGGGACGTAGGTGTTGATATCGACATTATAGGACGCGTAGAAGAAGGGACTGGTGCCGAAGTTATCATCGATGGCGAGAGGCAAGATTTCACGCCGCGGTTCAGGGAATCCGCATACACTCCTATTAAAAAGATGGTAGGCGAAGACGAGCCGCGCGACTTTGATGAGATGAAAAGCGCAGTTGACAGGGCGGCCCATGATGCGGTTGAAAAAAAACGGCGCGTGGTTGAAATGATTCGGAATATGTGAGATTCTCTTTTCTCATTCTCTTGTGCCATATCCTGTGATCCCGTTCACCCCATCTTAAAATATTGAATAATGCGGAACATAAGGATTTAGCCACTCAATCTTTTTGGGATATGCGCTTAACAACAAGCACAATCCCATCCTTTTCAATTATCTCAACCTTTTCCCCTTTGGCAACAGGCTCATCCACACGTGCTTTCCAGTATTCCCCTTTATGTCTCACAAAACCGGCAGTTCCGGGTTCAAGCGGGTCGATGGCCTGTGCAATATCCCCGATAATTTCCCCGACAACAGGTCTGCGGTGCCTGACTTCCATTACCTTGTATATCGCAAACACCATAACAATGCCAATAACCACGGTCGGCGCAGCAATGGATATCATCATGGTCTTCTGGAAATCGGCAGGCGTGTAATAATTCGGGAAGCTCGTCGGCACCAGAAGAATGCTTCCTGCTATCAGGCAGATCATGCCGGAAATCCCAAATACCCCAAAACCGGGCGCCTGCAGTTCCAATACCACCAACGCGATTCCGACAAGCAAAAGGAAGACTGCACCGATATTGACATCAAAACCAGTGCCGATAAGACCAAGTGTTATTGCGATTATGCCGAATATCTCAGCACCAACCCCGGGATTGGATATCCCGAACACGACACCGTATATCCCGAGCATCATCAGGATGGATGAGATAAGGGGATTTGAGATGATGTTCATGAAAGAAAGCCTGATAGGTGGGGTGTAATATTCAATAGCCGCATCGCTTGTATTGAGCGTTTTCCCTTTGATGACCTCTCCGTCTACCTGCACCAGCAGGTCTTCGATCGTTGGTGCAATAATCTCGATCACACCGACGTCCAGTGCAGATTCAGCATTGAGGTTCAGGTTTTTGGTGATGAACTCCTCGGCAACGGTCTCATTCCTGCCGTGCATGAGTGCCTTCTCGCGCGCAAGCGCAACAATAGCATTCACGATCTTTGAATCCTCAATCGGTTCAATTCCGGTTGCCGACATTTCAACAGGCTGTGCCGAGCCAATTATCGTATGCGGTGCCATTGCGGCAATGTCTGTGCTGATCAATATCAGTGTACCGGCAGACCATGCTTTCACACCTTCGGGATAAACATATCCAATGACCGGAACCTCTGTCTGGTCGATGGATTCAATGATACTGAACGTCTCATCCAATCCGCCCCCGGGCGTGTTGAGTGTGATTACAAGAGCCGCAAAACCGCCGCTCTCTGCCATTGATATGGCATCCAGGACAATGTCATCGGATACCGGGGTTATGGAATCTGATATTTCAAGAACGAGTACTTTTTGCTGTTCACCGGCACAGGCGGGTGATAAGAAAATAATGACTAATAAAAATATAATGGAAAGAAGATACGATCTTTTAGACACCATATCATCCTCCATCCGTATTATCCAGTTTTCTCATTCCTTATTTGCAATAGCCTGCGACACTGCAGCGATCTCACCAATTTCGGTTGATGAAGATATGATGATCATATTCTTCTCCCGTGCGATCTCAGCATAGGTCTGGAGTTCTCGCAGTTTGATGGCCACAGGTACCTGCTCATACAATTTTGCAGCATCCGTCATCTTCTCGGCAGCCTTGAACTCACCCTCTGCCAAAATAATACGTGCGCGTTTTTCACGCTCTGCCTCTGCCTGTTTCGCGATTGCACGAAGCATGGTTTCTGGAAGACTTACATCTCTTAATGTCACGCCTGTGACCTTGATGCCCCATGGGTCTGTGGAAACATCCAGCAGTTCCTGTATATCCTTGTTGATAGTCTCACGCTCTGAAAGCACATCATCAAGTTCGATCTGGCCCAGTACATCACGAAGCGTGGTCTGGGAAAGCATTGACGTGGCAAACCTGTAATTCTCCACCTCTGTCACGGCGGCAGCAGGTTCAACAACCTTGTAATACACAACAGCATCCACTTCCACTGTCACGTTGTCTCTTGTAATGACAGCCTGTTTCGGGACATCGATCGTGACCACACGAAGATCGATCTTTACAACACTATCGATCACAGGGATTATTAAGAACAGGCCCGGCCCTTTCACGCCGCTGAGTCTGCCCAGCCTGAAGATCACAACACGTTCATATTCCTTTACCATCTTGATGGATTGGGATAATATCGCTATAATTATAACCAATACTGGAAATATAATTTCACTTGCCATTTTAGCACCCTCCTGAACTAAAGTGAATGTTTCAGGATAAAAATCTATTGCTTGTAAATATTTTGAGTTGATAGTCGAATTATGCTTTGACTTTTCACACAAACCCGCTTAAAAAATCACCATTATCCAATTTGACGTAATCAAAACATACTTCGCGCATAGTAAATGATAAATCCAATATGGATAATGTATAGATGATAAAATGAGTGAAAAATGTACAGAATGTGACGGTCATGGCGCTAAAGTCATATCTACCGAAAAGTGCCCGCAGTGTAAAGGTACGGGAAAAGCGAAGTCTGTTGACCTGATGAAATTGTCCGAAAAGGACATGGGTAGTTTTTTGCAGGGTGGCGCAGCCTGCGATAAATGTGGCGGGAGCGGTGAAATCCAGATTACAGAACCGTGCGAAGCATGTGAAGGACGCGGGGTTTTTTATAAATGCAAAGTGTGCGGCACCCCTCTCGACCAGCTTATTGACGGGGAAGAAGTGTGCAAAACATGCGGCGGGTCGCAGGTCGTATATGACCTTGATGAATCGTGCGACATGGATGAAGTGGAAGTCGGTAAACTATATCACGCGATCGGAAACAGTATCGCTGCCTTTGGCGTGTTCGTTGATTTTAACCCACATGTGCGGGGACTTATTCATTCAAGCAATATCACGCGCACGGTCGGTGTGGGTGATGATGTGATCGTTTATGTGAAGGATATCAAAAAGAACGGTAACATGGACCTTGTTCCAAAGTATCCTGCACAGTACCAGACAGTAGGGATCGAAAAAGACCTGCCCGTGAAAATATCATCGGAACTGCGTGGTTTTGTCAGGAAGATCGTGAGGATCGAAGGCGAAGTGATACAGGTAAAACAAACAGGCGGACCTACCATCTTTACCATCTCGGACGATGACGGCCTGGTGATGTGCGCAGCGTTTGAGCGCGCAGGCGAGCGTGCATATCCTGACATCGATTCCGATATGATCGTGACGATCGTGGGCGAAGTAAGCCTGCGGGACGATAAGGTGCAGGTCGAGGTACGAAGTATCAAGAAACTTACCGGGACAAAGAAAAAGGCTGTATGGGACCGGATCGAGCGTGCGATCGATAAAAGGGCTGAGCCTGATGACATTGAATTTTTGGTTGAGAGTGAGATTCTTGAAAAATTGCGCCCTGCAATGAAACATGTGGCAAAGGAGATCAAAAAAGCGATCATAAAGTCAAAACCGATAGTCCTGCGGCACCATGCCGATGCAGACGGAATGACAGCGGCTGTGGCAATTGAGCGTGCGATCCTGCCACTGATACGTGAAGTTGGAGGAGCAGATGCAGAATATCATTATTACAGGCGTGCACCATCAAAAGCGCCGTTCTATGAAATGATGGACATCACCCGCGACTTATCGTTTGCACTTGACGATGCTGCAAGACACGGACAGAAAATGCCGTTTGTGATACTTGTTGACAACGGTTCGACCGAAGAAGACACGCCTGCGATGAAACAGGCACAGGTCTATGGCATTGACATGGTCGTTATCGACCATCACCATCCCGATGAAACGGTTGACCAGTACCTGCGTGCGCATGTTAATCCTGCACATGTAGGCGGGGATTTCGGAGTGACCACAGGTATGCTTTGTACCGAGGTTGCGCGAATGATAAATCCGGGCGTGGTTGATGAAATTAAGCACCTGCCTGCCATATCGGCAGTCGGAGACCGTTCTGATGCGGATGAAGCGCGCAGGTATATTGAACTCGTATCCGACAAATATTCTCTTGGACAATTAAAAGATATCGCCCTTGCCCTTGATTTTGAAGCGTTCTGGTTGAAGTTCAGTAGCGGCAAAAATATTGTCGATGACCTGATGAACATGGGAGATTCTACAATACATACAAAACTGGTAAAACTCCTGTGTGAGCAGGCGAACGGAATGATAAATGAGCAACTTGATGCATGTCTTCCCAACGTCAAATCCCAGCCGCTTTCAAACGGTGCGGTGTTAAATGTACTTGATGTTGAGAAATATGCACATAAATTCACGTTCCCGCCACCCGGAAAAACATCAGGTGAAGTACATGATCGCATGTGCCGGAAGTTTGAGGGCAAACCTGTTGTCACAATTGGATTTGGTCCTGACTTTTGTGTGATTCGGTCAAAGAACGTGCGGATGAACATCCCGCAAATGGTGCGCGAGCTGCATGATGAAGTTGTAGGCGCAGGTGTCAACGGCGGCGGTCATCTTGTTGTCGGAAGCATAAAATTTGTGGAAGGCATGCGCGCAGGGGTCTTATCCAAATTGGTCGAAAAAATAAGTGCTGTGGAAGTGGATTGAACCACTTTCCCTGCAACTTTAACAATTTAAGTTTATCTTAAGTTTATGTTTATCTTAAATTTATGTTTATCTTAAGTTTATGTTTAGCTTAAGTTTATGTTTAGCTTAAGATTATATTTCGAATTAAACTTAAATTCAAATGCTTAATCCACACGTACAATTCGCACCAGTGACTTGATAGGCACATCAGATAATATATCAGCACTTTTCTTGTCAACAAGCACTACAACAAGCACGGGTTTTGCACCCAATTCACGGATCTGTTCGATCGCATCAATGATCGTTGTACCTGATGTGATCACATCATCCATAATAACACAGTTCTTATTTGCAACATCACCAAAATGCCTGCTGAATGTTCCGCGCAGTTTGGTGCCTTCAATGTGCTCCTTATGGGAATGGAACACCGCAAACTCGGTTCCGAGTTCATCCGCCATAAGGGTTGCAAGCGGTACACCGCTTGATGCTATTCCAATAACCATATCAACTTCAATATCTGTCGCTGCCATTGATTCAAGTACGAGATCAGATAAAATCTGTGCAGTATACCTGAGCCGGTATGAACTCTTCCCGACGTTACTCCAGTCCACGGAAATATCCTTTGGTGCCGGGGAGGTGACTTCTTTTTTAGAGCGTGTCAAAAGCCATGTAACGGTTTCCCGTGAAACATTCAATTCATCTGCGATCTGTCCGGTCACAAGTCCCTTGGATTGCAGTTCAACTGCCTTTTGTATTAAAGATTCTATATTTGTCATGATGTCCCCGCCTGTATTAAATATTATATTAATTTAAGACATGATAAACATGTATTTCTTAATCTGGTTATGTAGCATCCATACTGTTATATTTTTCGTGTTTGTTTAGATGGTTTTGATAAAATGACGATGCACAGCCCATATATCCAGGCCCTGTGCAGCAATACCGCCGCAGGCGCATTAACTCGGTGTCAAAAAACGCTAAACAAATACTACTTTTCTTTTACGCCTCTTTTTCAGGGCAGAGCCGCATATCGGGCACACATCACCTTCGTCAAATCGCTTCCGGCATCCCACACACTGTTTTTCCCATACAAGTATGTCACGTATCTTTTTTTGCACAACCGGTTTTACATCAATACCCAGCATCACAGCAACATTCTGTACCGCATAATCATCGGTCAGGAGTGTCGAATCATCCTTATATTCCAGTGCCTTTGCAAGTATATCAATATCAGTAACAGATAACTCATCTATATCGCGCGTCTGCTTTGCCACACTGATTACCTCATCCACCATATAGGGCTGTGGCATCTCCACTCTTGCCCCGTCCTCGCGTGCAATATCAAAACGCATCGATGCCTCACTGCTTTTCAATTCATTGACAACAGATGGAACAGTTATCAAAAGTGGGTGATCCACAGGATAACCCATAATAAAAACCGCTGAGTCTGCTATGTAGTACGTCGTGGTATCACCTTATCAAGATCATCAAGTTCAAACAGCAAAAACCCATTCTGCTTTGCAAACTTTTTACTTTTATGTGTAAAACCGGATTTCGATATAACGGCAAAATATTCATTTCTTTCCTTATTGTACCAATCAACGAATCCGGATTTCCTTTGCAGATCATCTAAAACACCAACATCCGTCTTTTTATTCTCCCATTTGCATTCGCAAAAAAGGATGTCCTTTGTGTTCTCATTTAAAGCAACAATATTAATCTCATAGATATTTTTCCCTTTTTCCCCTTTAAACTTTCCCCACTGTCTTCCAATCTTTCCAAAAACAAAAGGAAGTTTGCTCGATCTATTAAGTTCGATCAAAAATTGTTGTGCAATATCTTCAAATGTTTGACTTATAAATGTGTTAAGCTCTGCATCGATCTTTTCCATTATGCGTGCGTTATTGCCGATCTCAAGCTCTGAATAGTTTGGATATATATATTTGAACCAGAATCGGAAAAAATTATCCCTCATCAGGTAGATACTTTTTTTACTTTTTTTACTTTCTGTAACAGGTTTTTCTTTTTTCAGGATATCCATATCGTTGATCAAAACATTCATGTAATAATCGATCGAAGTTGTTTTTAAGTCAGAATAAGATGCAATCTCTGACGATCTTGACACACCTTGTGAAATGTGCTTTAAAATATTGAAGTAGCTATGACTGTCTGATATTTCTGTTTTTATCAGAATCTCTGGCTCGTTATAAAGGACACTTGTTTTGGACAGCATTCGTTGTATATTTTCCATGATGTCTTCGCTTTCAACGTCTTCGAGGTATTTCGGGGTTCCTCCGTAGATCGCATATATTTCAACAAGTCTATTGATTGAATATGTGGGGAACCAATCTTTCAATGTAAAAAAATTAAACGGCTGAAAATAAAGTTGCCCGCTCCGTCTCCCGTACAACGGGGATGCATAATCAAATATCTTATGCATCATGCCAATTGATGAACCTGATACAATAAGGATCATCTTTGAATCTTTTCCATACTTATCTATGTATTCCTGCAATAGTGAAAAAACAGTTTTATTAATGTCAAAAAACCTCTGGAATTCGTCAAAAACCACTATTATCCGTTTGTCCTGTGAGTGCACAAAGAGATTTTCAAATATTTCGTTCCACGAAGGCGTTCCTATGAAACTGAGTCCGAAGTTCTCATGGAATTTCCTTGAAAGTTCAAGTCTAATATCCATGTCATTAAGTTCGGGCACAAGGAAGTAACTGTAGTTTGGTTTATTTTTCAGGTATTCCTGAATAAATCTGGTCTTTCCAAGCCTTCGCCTTCCAATCACAGAAATAAATCTAAAATCATGTTTATCGTATTCTTCATTAAGATACTTCAGTTCGCTTTTTCGGTTTATGAAGTCAGTTTTTATTGTCATAACAATTATTGTGTACACAATAATATTTAACATATTTGCAGTGATGAATGTACTCGTAATCAGATAGTCCCGGTCCCACAAAAAGAACACGATCTGTGATCTTCATGATTTCAAACAAAGCGGCATGGGTAGCCGTATAAAAGAACTTTTACCAAAATCCCAATGAAATTGCTGGAAATCAATGCATTGTTTTAAATAGATTTTTATCTTGAACAGCCATTAACTAAAACATGAATCTTGTAAAAGCAAGGGAAACGATCATTGATTTTATACGCACAAAGATAAGGGAAGCAAATGTGAACGGTGTGGTTGTAGGACTTAGCGGGGGCATTGATTCGGCACTTACAGCCTATCTGGCAGTTGAGGCACTAGGCCATGAAAACGTACTCGGGATACACCTTCCTGAACTGGATGTCACGCCTGATGAGGATGTGCTGGATGCCACCGAAGTGGCAGGTCGGCTTAATATCGATTTCAAGATCATTGATATATCCGGGATAATGTCATCGTTTATGTCTTCAATACCGGAAAGTGATACTGTTAACGTTAACATTAACGTTAATGTTTCCCCCCTTACAAATGGAAACCTCAAAGCACGTATCCGTATGTCAGTCCTGTATTATTATGCCAACCTGTCTGACCGCATGGTAATCGGAACTGGCAATAAAACCGAAATGATACTTGGATATTATACAAAATACGGGGATGGCGGTGTTGACATTGAGCCAATTGGTGACCTGTACAAGACCGAGGTCATAGAGCTTTCACGCATGGCAGGGGTTCCTGAAAGAATAATAACAAAACCCCCAACTGCGGGCTTATGGATCGGGCAGACGGATGAAGAGGAACTGGGGATGTCGTATGTGATGCTGGACAAACTGTTTGGGATGCTTCTCAGTGATGAAGATCCCGAATTTATTAATGATATCCTCAATATTTCACTTGAGCAGATAGATTCTATCATCCGGCGCATAAATGTAAATATTCACAAAAGCCAGACTCCGCCAATCGCGTTTCTTGATGATGCACACATGGGATAATATTCACGCATTAGAAGGAATTGGCAAATATATATTTGTATTTTTAGTTGGTTTCAATAAAATGTAGGTGTACAATCTCCTATGGAATGAGGAAAGATATCACGTATTTATCAAGCATAACAAACCTGTGTTCGGATCGAATTTGAATAGCAAACTATCATTTTGCTCCTCTCACAGATTTTTTCTTATAGATTGTTTGACCAAAAACCTGGTTAAAGTTTCATTGAAATCATCAGGCACATCCATATTTGCGAAATGTCCGGCACCAGGCAGTTCAATCAGTTCAAAGTCAGTTTTCTCTCTTAATACATCCAGCGTAGTATCCAGATTCTTATTGATCCCCGTATCCAGACTGCCCCTGATTAGCATCATCGGGATCCTGTGTTCGGATATTGTACTTATGTAGTCATAATCAGTGATGTTTTCTGTTACCAGTTCAAGGGCATCCTTTGATACGGTTTCATACATCTTACCAAGTTTGGCTCCTACAGTCTTATCCTTTGAACCGGTTTTGCTTATCACCCAGCCCATTCCTTTCGAACCTAACAGGTTGATAACTCTCAATAATGACCATTGAATAAACCTGGATACATGAAATCTGGGTGTCGTGCCAAATGTGGTCAACGATTCGAGTAGATCGGGATCAAGTGCCAGAAGTTCATAACCAACCATCCCACCAAGTGAATTTCCAACAAAATGTATTTTTCTTATATCCAGATGCTGCAGAAGAGCCTGCACATCCAGGGCCAGTTCCCTGACAGTATAATTCTTCCTATCAGAGTCAGGAGGAGACGATGAACCGCCATGTCCGCGCAGGGATACAAGGAGCACGCGGTAATCCTTTGCGAAAAACTGCTGCTGCAGTTCGAACTGGCGCAGGTTCGCTCCCAGTCCGTGTACAAAGACCAGTGTCTCGTTATTTTCGACACCTGAAATTGAATATTCGATCCGGATGCCTTCACTCACCTGAGCATTTTCGATCTTCATCATTTAACATCCTTCTTTTAGTATTTCATTGGTATCCTGTGCAGTTCCGAGCATCAGGATGGCAAAACGTCCCGATACAAAAGCCATGCCATTCATTATGTGCATTAAGACCAGGCCCATACCGAACCCCACGATTGAGCAAATCATTGCTTCATTGAGGGTGTCGATCTGCCAGGAAAATATGTATATTTGAGACACCGGATCAGTATAGGTGAGGGGCGCAAACACCAACGCTCCAGTTAGAATGATCAGGGGGAAAGCCACGACGAATGATAAAACTCCGAGCGGAAACCTTGCGAAAAGGTATATCAGGCCTTTCCATGTTAAAGGGTTGCCCAGGTGAGTTTTTAGCTGCACCCATACGCTTAGTCCTGATGCAACATTGTGTGATATCGGGGGTATGTCGATGTGCAGCAGATAGATTGCGAGTTGACGTTCGAACATTACCAATCCCCACCATGCTGCAAACATCAGTAGCAGGATTGGAATTCCGATCCAGATTATCGATAAGCTAAGTCCTAGCGACAGTTCGGTTACCAGAAATACGAAATAGGATGTTCCCATGGGGAATGCCAATAGCAGATAGATAATGTTGAGATAAGATTCACTCCTGGCGGCCACACCAAATAACTTTTTTATGCTATTGGTCGTTTCGTTCATGTTATCACTGTCCTTCCTCTATTACCTGATCCAATCATGGTATACCGAATGTAGGGCCTGTATGTTACTTCGAAAATTTTCCATCCCATATTCGCACTTTTGTATCACTATTTAAGACGATGCATCGACTTATTAGTTAAATAATCGGCACATTTGTATATTAATATTTCGATGAGATATCAGGTTTTAAAATATACCGTATAATCTCCCATCAAATATGGGTCGTGTCCTCGAGTTACTGAACAGGTACTCTGAATGTCAATAATTCTTTCAATGTCCAAATATGATCTGCTATTTTCTGAGCCATAGCTGGTGTCCTTTGCAACCATTTTTTGTTCCCACAATTAATCATTAATCGT
>DQIP01000189.1 GCA_020793565.1 Candidatus Methanovorans sp. | reverse complement strand
GGTCATTGATCCTGATACTGCAAAGACACTACGGAATCTAGAATCCGAACTTGGGATCGAATTTCCAGAAACACTTATGGAAATACGCACCCTTTCACCTTTTGCAGTTGAATTCCGTTATGATTACATTCCCATGGAAGAAGAAGACGATTTTAATCGCCAAAAAACGTTGGAAATGGTACGGCAATTAAGAACGTGGGTTGAAAATAAACTATTGACGCTATGACCTGCAACCTCTCTAAAAAAACCCGGTTTATTTCTGCGACACCTCCCCAAAAACTCATTTCAGGTGAATTATCAGTCGATACAATCAAAATAACAAACAAGCAGGGAACATAATAAAATGAACGAAGACGAACTGGAACAACTCTGCCTCAACTGGTTCCGCGATAACAGCTGGGATATCGCCTATGGCCCCGACATTGCCCCGGACTCAGCCAATCCGGAACGTAGCGATTACCACGAAGTTGTATTAAAACGATACCTGCGTAAAGCCCTTATACGCATCAATCCGCACATGCCCGAAAGTGCCATTGAGCAAGCCATGGCGATGGTATTAAAACCTGACAGTCCGGACCTGACGATCAACAACCGCGCCTCCCACCGCTTATTGCTGGAAGGTGTACCTGTTGAATACCGCAACGATAACAAAACGATTCACGATCACGCCTTCTTAATCGACTTTGAAAATCTTGCCAACAATCGCTTTGTGGCAGTCAACCAATTCACCATACAGGGGACAAAACAGCCGCGCCGCCCGGATATTGTCTGTTTTATAAATGGCTTGCCAATAGCGGTGCTGGAGCTTAAAAGCCCGAATGATGAGAACACCGATATCTGGGATGCGTTCAATCAACTGCAAACGTATAAAAACGAGGTCTGCGACCTGTTTATGTTTAACGAAGCGCTGGTTGTGAGTGATGGCTATAACGCCCGTATTGGCTCACTGACAGCGAACCCGGAACGCTTTTCGCCATGGCGTGTTATCAAACACGAAGACGATAGGCCGCTATTGGAATGGCAGCTGGAAACCCTTGTGCGGGGATTTTTCGACCGCCAGTTGTTGCTCGATTTCATCCGTTTTTTTGTGCTATTTGAAACCGATGGCGAAATAATCACCAAGAAAATCGCAGGATATCACCAGTTCCATGCGGTTCGTGAGGCAGTAAACGCAACCCTGATCGCCGCAAAAATGCCGGATGAACACATGGCATATGACGCCCGTGCAACCTATGGCAAAGAAGTTGAACCCGGCAGCAAAAAGGCAGGCGTATTCTGGCATACACAGGGCTCAGGCAAGAGTATTTCCATGTGCTGTTATGCCGGTAAATTATTGCAGCAACCGGCAATGAATAACCCAACCATTATAGTAGTGACCGACCGAAACGACCTGGACGGCCAGCTGTTCCGGACATTCTCTAATGCACAGGAGCTGTTCAAGCAAACACCGGTTCAGGCAAACAGCCGCAGTGAATTGCGCCGGCTACTTTCTGAGCGGGAATCAGGCGGCATTGTCTTTACCACAGTACAGAAATTCTCACCATTTGGGAAAGAAGACGGGCACCCGATCCTAAACAGTCGGCATAATATAGTAGTGATCTCCGATGAAGCGCACCGCAGCCAGTATGGCCAAAAAGGCCGCTTCATAGAAATGAAAGATGAAAATGGCAATGTTACAGGCAGCAAGCTGGTATTCGGTTATTCCAAATACATGCGTGATGCCCTGCCCAATGCCTCATTTATTGGATTTACGGGTACACCCATTGCTCTTGAAGACAAAGACACGCGCGCAGTATTTGGGGATTATGTTTCAATTTACGATATTCAGGATGCTGTGGACGATGGCGCAACCGTGCCCATTTATTACGAATCGCGCCTGGCAAAACTTGATCTGAACCATGCTGAAATAGAATCATTGTCAGCTCAGGTCGAAGAAGTGGTGGAAGATGAAGAGGATATATCCAGCCGCGAGAAAACCAAAGGTGAGTGGAGCCGCTTAGAAAAACTGGTAGGGACACAGCCGCGCATCCGGCAAGTGGCTGCCGATTTGGTGGATCACTTTGAAGAGCGCACCAGATCAATGGATGGCAAAGCCATGATAGTGGGCATGAGCCGCGAGATCTGCGTGCACTTATACAATGCCATCGTGGAATTACGCCCGAATTTGCATGATCCCGCCCCTGACAAAGGCGCGATTAAAATTGTAATGACAGGCTCAGCGTCTGATCGCGAATTGTTACAGCCACATATCTACAACAAGCAAGCCAGGAAAAATTTGGAAAAACGCTTCAAAGATAGCAACGACCCGCTAAAATTGGTGATCGTGCGTGATATGTGGCTCACAGGTTTTGATGTGCCATGTTGCCATACCATGTATATCGACAAACCCATGAAAGGCCACAACCTGATGCAGGCAATAGCGCGGGTAAACCGGGTATTCAATGACAAAGAAGGCGGCCTGGTGGTGGATTACATCGGAATTGCCAGTGAATTAAAAAAAGCACTGAAAAACTATACCGATGCAAAGGGCAGGGGAGAACCAACGCTGCGCGCAGAAGAAGCGTTTTCGGTTTTGCTGGAAAAAATGGATGTAACACGCGGGCTCTTCCATGGTTTTGATTACAGTAACTTTGAGAACAACGCCTATAAACTGCTGGTACCGGCAGCGAATCATGTTCTGGGTCTTGATGATGGTAAAAAGCGCTTTTTAGATGTAGTGCTGGCGATTAACAAAGCCTATTCATTGTGTAGCACACTGGATGAAGCCAAAGAACTGCGTGCTGAGATTGCTTTTTTTTCAGCCATTAAAGTCGCCATTGGTAAATTCACACCTGTCGATAAAAAGCGCCTCCGGGAAGATAAAAATTCAATTCTCAAACAGATTCTGGATAATGCCGTAATTGCAGACGGTGTTGCCGATGTGTTCGAACTGGCCGGGTTGGATAAACCTGAGATCGGCCTGTTGTCGGAAGAGTTTTTGGAAGACATCCGGCAGATGCCTTACCGTAACCTGGCAGTAGAGTTGCTGGAAAAATTGCTGAAGGACGAGATCAGGTCAAAGACCCGCAATAACATTGTGCAGGAAATGAAATACGGCGACCGTTTAAAGGAAACATTACGCAAGTACAACAACCGCGCCATCGAAACCGCCCAGGTGATCGAAGAACTTATTGAAATGGCCAGAGAATTCCATGAGGCATTGAACCGCAATGCTGAGCTCGGGCTGCAACCGGATGAGCTGGCTTTTTATGATGCCCTGGCAAATAACGAAAGCGCAGTACGTGAATTAGGTGATGAAACTCTTAAAAAGATCGCTGTAGAGATTACCGAAAAACTGCGCAGGTCCACTACTGTGGATTGGCAGGTGCGCGATAGTGTAAGGGCTAAATTACGCATTCTTGTCCGCCGCACATTGCAGCGCTACAAGTACCCGCCGGATATGGCAGCGGATGCCGTTGAATTAGTACTGGAACAAGCTGAAGCGCTATCGAATGCATGGACACATTAATGGTCCCCTATCTTGCATTGAGGTCAGTATTCATAGGTAGACTCTGTGCCGCCTGACAGGCAAAACCATGCCACCCATATAAAACACCGATTTTAATCATAAAATCCAGTATTTGGGATTATATTTTCGATAGCATTCGACCGATTTCGATTTCAATTATTTATTACAGAACCAAAAACTGGCAGTATTCTTGTGTGGTGTAACCCGAGTTTGACAGTTGTCACTCTTTCTTGAAGATAATGTCTTCTATTTTGTTCTGAAATCCCCAAAATTGGTCAGGAAAATCCAATTGACAGTTGAAAATTATCAACTAAAATTCTATATAATTCCCTGCTTTTGTCTCAAAATCAGTGTATTTATCCAGTAAAGATTCGTGTAAATTAATTTTTTTGCGCAATTTTTCATGTAATCCACCGTAACTGTCAAATTCATCAAGATTTTTTATGAATTTTGTTGACGTAATTTTCAGTTCCTTGAGCTCATATCGCATTAGTGATCAGAACAGCTGTGCAATATACTCCACAATAATCGCTCCATAAATGCTAGCATCCGACCATACTCTAAATGGTTTGATTTCAATCTCGTTCTTCAATGAATGAAATATTTTCTCGATCGAGTCTGTTTTCCGTTAGGTTTGCAACGCCTGTTCAAGTGTCAAATTTTGTTTGTATGGGAACTCAAAACGATTCTCTCAAAGTAGAAAATAAAAACCTATCCTGAAAGTGTGAAAAATCCGACCGCAAAAACTAAACACATATGACAGAACCAGAGAGACAATAATATGCAGCCGGAATGTATTATTCACTGTGATTTGCGCTCGGACATTTCTATCTGCTCGTAGTACCTTGCGCGTTCGATTAATCCTTTGAAAAAATCATCCATGTATTTCACCTCATTAATACATACTACGGCAGGGTATATTAGCACGAGCCAAGCGGTGTGAAAGTATTCAACAAGCACCTTTCTGGCAAAACACCAAAATAAACTGAATCGGGCATACGGCAAAATACGTATGTCATAAACGTGATATTCTTAATGGTATCGCATATCGTAAGTTCATACGCGAGGTATTCGTCATTCAAAAATCCAACATATTCCGAACAATTCAGTTTCAATAATCCAATGTTATTCGCAAAATATTCAGAGAGGGTGCGAACGGGCATCGATAGAGGGGTATGTACAAAAAGTGGTGGTATGGGATCGATGTTATACACAAAGATGTAATCCCGTTCGCATGCATACTTACAATTTCAATGGATATATACGTTTCGCCACATCACGAACGAAAAAGTACCACATTCAACATTTCAGTGGTTATGTGGATACATGGACATGAATATGGGCATAGTCAAGTTCATCTTACATTGCAGTTGCTTTTGCCCGTATTTTTCGTATGATCTCATCCCGCGCTTCAAAATCGACTGTGATCCGGTCACTGTAGCTGATATTATGCACAATACTTTCATCAAACAACCATGATACAATCGACATTCCATATTCGGACATTGGCAGCGACACCGTATCTCGCTTCCATTTTGGCAGTTGCCTGTATATTTCCATCTTGAGTTCATCAAATCCAAAGCCGTTCTTTGCAGAAACCCTTACCGGATTTGGCGCAAGGTATCCGATATTTTCAAGTCGCTCTTCCAGTTCATCTCCTGTGATCCTGTCAACCTTGTTCAGCACAGTGACAATAGGAACTCCTTCGATCTGTTCCCACAATGTGTCATGTGAGGTGACAAGTTTTTGTCGTATGATATCAGGGGATTCACTGGCATCAACAACCAGCAGGATGACATCGGCAAGGAATATCTCGTTCAATGTTGAACGAAACGCATCAACCATCCAGTGTGGCAGGTCTTCAATAAAACCGACCGTATCAGTCAGGAGTACACGACGCCCGCAGATATCAAGTGCGCGTGTTGTGGGCATGAGCGTTGTGAAAAGCGTGGCATCCACACGCACATTTTCATCAACAAGTGCATTGAAAAGTGTACTTTTTCCTGCACTGGTATAGCCTGCCAGTGCCACGATCGAAAAACCGCGCTCATGTCTTTTGAGACGGAGTGATTCATTATCCTTCTGCACACTTGCAAGTTCTTTACGTATTCGGCTGATCCTGCTTTTAATGTCCTGTTCATACGAATCCTCATAACTGCCAAGTCCCATAAAACCCGGACGCTCATCTTTTTTAAGAAGCGATACAATAGCCTTTGCCTTTGGTAGTTCGTATCGGAGTTTTGCAAGTTCGACCTGTAGTTTTGCGCGTTTTGTGGTTGCCCGTGACGCAAAGATTTCAAGGATCAACTGGAACTTATCGATCACTTCACATTTGCATGTTTCAGATATGTTGTACGTCTGTGTGGTACTCAACTGGTTGTAAAAGATGATCCCATCAGCACCTGATTCTTTCACCATCACAACAAGTTCTTCAACTTTTCCTCGCCCAACCTGGTATTTCCTGTCAGGAGTTCGTGTTTGCATAACATTGCCAATCACCTGATAGCCGGCAGATTGTGCAAGCTCTTGTAATTCCAAAAAATGTCGTGTGTTTACTGGTCCATCATATGTCGGGTCATTTCGCTGCACAAGAATTACGCGTTTCATGGTCAAAGGATCATCACACATCCGGTAAATTGTAACATCATGATTAGCATTCAATTCCAATCTCTTTTACAAGTAAGTTTCGCGCGCACAATGATATATGGTGTGCCAGTTCGATCGCACGTCGTTCACCCAGTGATTCCTGATACTTGAAATCACATGGGAACATACTTGCAACCACTCTTTCTGGCTGGTTGTACATTTCCCCGTGTTCGGTAATGATCGTCCCCTCAAATTCGATTTCTTTTGCAGTATCTTCTATGACCTGTATAATATCCGTTAACCCTGGTGCCGAGTCCAGCCAGAACGGTTTGACCTTGACCTGGTTCACTTTCTCGATGTGGTCTGCGGTGATCAACATGGATACGGCTGCGCAGACCATGTAGTAACGGTTATTGATCTTATGTCGTCCTGATATGTCAATGGCTATAATACTGTACATGCGTTTTGTTTACAAATTTTGGATTGGGTATGCTGTGCCAGAACACCATTACTAAAAGTTCACATCACCTGCCAGCGGACAAGCACACATCTCCATCAGTGCCTCTTCCCCGGTGTGTGACCCACGCGCGATTAGTATATCTCCAATCTGGACTACGGTTTTTGATCCTGGGCTGTAGACCCACCTATCAGCGCTTTTTACTGCCATTACATGAACACCGGTCTCGGTTTCAAGATTGAGTTCGCTAAACGATTTTCCAACGATCGGAGAGCAGGCATCAACCTGTAATCTTGTGATCACTTCATCGGATCCCCTTACTGCAAGTGTGATAATAGGATGAAGATCTATATCCCGAAGCACTGTATCTGCAACATCATAGGCGGCATCTGAAATTGATTCTGATGCATTTGCAAGATGCAACAATCCACGTAGCTGGTTTACATCAGGGACGTGTTTTGCAGTTTCTAAAACCCAGTGCTGGAGCTCGGATTTCATAGAATCCATCTCGGATTCCAATGCCCTTACTTCATGTGCAATATCCTCATTATCAAAAAGAAGAGCAGAATATGCCAGCCCTATTGACAGTTCAGCCATGTTCTTCATATCTACAATGATATCCACCGCCTTTTCAAGGCCTATTAAGGACTTTTCATGATGTATCTTTTTTGGCTCGTATTTGTAGTTGGTTGCAAGTTCAACAAAAATTGGCACACCATCATCATGACCACGTGCAAAAAGCACATCATCCGGTCGGATACGTGTTTCGTGGTGTGGATCGTATACCCAGTCATCATGTCGTCGTATCGCAATGATCCACATGCCCGGATCGCTGTCAAGTTCAAGGTCACCAAGCGTACATCCCGCCATACTTGAGTTCTCATTCACAGTTGCGCGCACAATGGTCTCTTCTGCTTCACGCAGTGCAACTTTAAGTTCCAGTGGAATACCCATGTCATTCAATATGATCTTGGCAATATCTCCTGCCGCATTTGCGATATTCTCAGACGAGGCTGCAACCTGCAAAACGCCAGACATAGCTTCTGCTTCTTCAATACGGCGCACGCTCAGCATTGCAGCGATCTTAATGTGATAATTAATAGTATCCATCTTGTCTTCAAGACGGAGAACCTCTTCTGCAATATCGTCAGCATCGTATACCATAGCAGAATACGCAAGATCTACCATCAACTCAGATGTATCCTTCATTTCGATAAGCAGATCTTTTAGATTTCGCGGACTGTACTTTATTTCTTTTAAACTCATGATACCTTAACCAACTTGATTTTATTATGATTCCCATGATATATAATGATTAATTCTTAGCTGAACATCAAATAAGATTGCTCTTTTTAGATTATTCCCAATATTGAAATGGCTGTGAATATCCCTAAAACACCTACAAGATCACCAATTGTTGCTATTAGTGGTATAACTGTATCATCAGGATCCAGACCATACTTATGTGACACGATTGCGATTATGATTGTTGCTGAAAAAACCACAAATAGTTCCAGTGAAGTTGCTATAAGGCTAATTTGGAGAAGCGTGCTAAGTCTCATTTCCATATTCATCCATGCACTTACCAGCCATACGATTACGCTGAGTGCGATCGACGCCGTAAATCCTATGATGAGGGCTGCTATGACACTATTGCGGATAACCGGATTTTTATGTATCTGACTTTCAAGACCCATATGGAATGCAGAGGATAGGCGGGCACCCAGCATACTACCTGTATCTCCCCCTATCTTGATGAGTGCCGGTATCATTATCAGGAGTATCGGTGTAGATATGAGACTGTCAATTCTTGAATTTAGCATCTGGCCTGTTGCAATTCCAAGTATGCATGTGATCAACAGCACAGGCAAACCCCTGCCAACGATCCCCTTTACAGTATAATAGGCCATAAGGCAAGCACCACCTTTGCAGCGATCATTAGCATGAACATTGAAACAATATCCCCGATGGTAGCAATTGCCGGTGTAACTACATTATCAGGGTCAAATCCGAATCTGAACATTCCAAGTGCGAGCAGTACTGCAACTATGGAAAGCATGATGCCTGATGTTACGCCTGCAATGACTGCGATTAATGTTAATACAAGTATGCCTGCACTATCAAGTCCCAATGCAATGGTTACATAGTGTCCCAGTACTCCAAGTACTATGGACAGGATGAAACTGAGTAAAAGGGAACCTGATACGTTATTTATGAGTTCCGGGTTGTTATCGATCCGCGTGATAAGACCCATGTGGATCGCAGTCCCAAGGCGCGATCCGAGCGTGCATGAAATATTGCCGCGCATTCCAAGCACGGCAGGTGTGATTACTATCAGGCCGGGGATAAGATCGAGTTCTTTTGTCATGCCTGTGAATATTATGCCTGCAATTACACCACCGATGGTTGCTATTATCTCAAATGGCAGCGCTTCACGTACAATCGAACTGACGCTTGCATACTCGCCAAGATACTCCTCGAATTCAAGATCATCGTCACCATGGTACGCACTATGTGGCATATATGATAGTACTGCTTCTATTATTATTAAAACAACCCCATTTTTTTGGCTATTTGGTGAGTGGGTCCTGTCACTGGTGTCTTAGCAATTTCGGTTTGAAATACTATGATGACCTCCGGGCACCATGATATGTTATAACCTGCATAATGTTTTATGGAATGTAAAGTTCCTCCGAAACTTTATGAAATTGGGATGGAAAAGTGAAGGAGAACTAACGATCGCAGTTATCCTGCTGCTGGAAAACCAGTGATAAAAGGATAGGGACATCAGGAATGTTAGGTGCTGGCAGGAACACTGTTTGGAGAATCAAGAAGATATCGTTTACGATGTATTGGAGACTTTTCAATATATTCCGGATAAAATGAATCATGGCAAAGAAAATAAACCACAGAGGACACGGAGGACACAGAGAGTCGTTGTTTTTTCTCTGTGCCCCCCTATTTCCTCTGTGGTTTTCCAACCATTCCGGAAGATAACAAAAAGTCTCATGTATTGAGTCTTTCAATTTAAGAACTACACAGCGAGGATTATCTCGAAAAATACCTTTATAACTTGAGATACATCCTTATTGCTATGTGGAACAAAGTACTCAAAAAATTTGAAAAACATCCTGCACAGGAAAAGATATTAAAGATCCTTTTTGAGCGCGGTTTTCAAGTAAATGATGACGGCAAAGTTGTTTCAGGTGATATCGAGATCGCCCATACACAACTTGCAAAGGAAGCCGGTGTAGATAGGCGTGTTGTTGATTCAACCACCAATACGATACTTTCTGATGAATTATTAAGAAATATATTCCAAAATGTTCGTTCAATACCATCCCTGCGCGATGTAGCACCACTGCTCGGACTTGGCGTTGTTATAATTACACCAGATGATGCGGCAAGTGCCGGAATTATAACAGATGTTTCCAGAGTGATATCTGACAACAATATCAGTATTCGACAGGCGGTTTCGGATGATCCTTATTTTACAGATGAACCAAAACTCACCATCATAACAGATTCAAATATACCGGGGAACCTTTTGGATGCTATTTTAACGCTAAAAAGCGTAAAAGGAGTAAGTATCTACTAGTGTTGTGTCAATTATCAAATATCGTATTATTTTACCTAAACTGAAGAGATCGGAGCTCCAGTTCACATCGTAGGTGGGACATTTCACTACTGCCAAATCCACAATTCAAATCCACAATCCGAACATAAAATTCTAAGATCTGCAAATACGACACCACTTGAAAACAGTATTATATTTTTATTTATGGTGTTGGAATATGCCGCGCTTAAGCGCGTGGTCGCGCCGTTTTTCACATCTGCCTTAAACCCTTTCTGTTTAGCAACATTGCATTGTTGACACAACACTAGAGGGTCACAATCGTATGATTCACAGTATGGCTTTTGCAAATGCACGGAACATATTCATCATCTGCCATGAATTAGATGGTGATAATAACTTTTTTATCAATATTGATGGGTGATCCATATCTCCGTATTCTGTTATCAGGTTTAAGATCGCAGGCGTGTTCATAGAGCCCAGTAGGTCATCAAGTTCATTGTCACTTAACCCACCCATAAATTCATGTATCTTCATACCGATACTGAGTTCCCGCCCAAGTTTTGCACGCCATCTTTTCTCGTATTCATTCAAACGATCCTCAGATGCATTTTCCTCGATCGCAGCCAATGCAGCAACTTCACCTGCGATCTTTGCGCAGGCTGCACCGACATATATTCCACCCCCTGATGTTGGTTTCACCTGGCCTGCCGCGTCACCTGTTATAAGCACTCCACAGGCGGCAGTCTTTTCAAGAGGTCCAAGCGGGATACCGCCATATACAAGATCAAGTGTACCGCCGCCATATCGCGCAGAAACTCCTTGACATGAATTTAGCAGACCGTTCAAGTATTGCAATGCATATGATTCATTACCTGCTGGAACCGCAAGCCCGATACGGGATACTTTCTCATTCACAGGTACGGTCCATGCAAAGAACCCTGGTGCCTGCGAACCCATGAATAACTCTACAAAATCCGGGTCATTGGATAAATATGGGGCTTCTATCTGGATCCCTGATAACACCATTCGCACCTGTCCAAGACCAGCCATTTGTGCTATATTGCTGCGCACCCCGTCCGCACCAATGATAACATTTGCATAAATAGTCTTTAAAACCCCATTCTGTAAAACTGATAGTTCCTGTTGTTTCTCATTCTTATTTAGCCCGACTGCACGAGTTCGAATGGAAACATCTACTCCGGCATCAACCGCCATAGTGACAAGTTTCCGGTCAAATATTTTCCTTGATATTACATAGGCTTTAGTTTTACCGCCATCAATTGGAAGACAGTTCCCATTCGGTGAATAAATGTGTGCACCCCGCACAGAATTTAACACAAAATCATTCGTGGGTTTTACGTCACATTCCGATATTGCACGTGTGCTAAGTAAACCTGTACACCCTACCGGCGAACCTACTGATGCGTGCTCTTCAATGAGCAGTACACTTGCACCATTCAATGCTGCATATCGTGCCGCAGTAGCACCTACCGGGCCTGCGCCCACAACAACCACATCGTATTGCATGATACCAAATTCGAATTATTTGTCTCATTATGTTAAAACTACGGGCCTGCCGGGAATCGAACCCGGGTTCTAAGCTCCGGAGGCTAAAGTGATATCCACTACACTACAGGCCCTTAGCGTTCCCCCTAATACGTCTTAACAATAATAAAACCTTGTGCGTAGTACCTGTCTATTGGAGGATTTTGAAAGTAACTATCCATACACACATAAACGTTATCAGTAAATTGAATTATCCATAAATTGACAATTACACACAATTATAAAGTACCTTTGAAATCGATGGGAATAGACTCAGTGTTTAAAACTAAAAAATGTGATACCGTAGACACAAATAAGAGATTTTTCGCCATCGTCGCCCGGTCTCAAGTATGGTTGAATGGTTACAAAGGTCTCAAAGGTCTCAACATTAACAAATCGATCAAAAATTCATGGTATCGAAATAGGCATGGTTTTTATTGAATGAATGAGTGAATGATTACTTGAAGATGATGAATGAAAAGAAGAAAGTGGTAGAGAACATCAATGTCCTGTTTGGAAAGATATCAGGCAAGGAAAAACTCGAAAACCAGTTGGATATGCTGCAATCCCATATAGTTGAACTTGAAATTGATGTGAAAAGACTTCAAACCCAGTTAGAAAAAAAAGAGAACACATCAAAGCGTGCTGTTTCTGCAAAACAGGAAGTCGAATCAAAATTAAATGAAGCGAACACCAGGATAAAGACCCTTGTACATGAGCGCAATTCAATTAAAAATGAACTGTCAGGCGATATCCGGTTCAGGGGCATGGAAACAGTGTTTCCTTCGAGATTTTCAGGCTACCTTTCCCAGATTAAATCGCTCAAGTCTGACCGGGAATCTCTTATTACGGTATATGTTACGCAAGGCCAGTCATTATCCGACCTTAAAAGTTCAGAAAAGATATTGGGATATATTGATGAAAATAGCCGACATTTGCTGGATAAAATTAATTCTCCAACCGGTTATGTGCTGTTCTATGACACAGATCGGATGGTGTGCGAAGCTATCGCACCCGTATTTTCGATAAAGGATCCTATGTGGATATTCGGGAATGATTTTAATGTAGAAAAGCTAGATATAATTGAATACAAGGATTTCGGAGTATGTGTGGTTGTAGTACATGCAGGCGAATCTTTTGTGGGGTTTGCACCTGATAAGAACGGGTTTGAAACGCACCAGATTATAAGAAGCAACGTAAAGGCAAAGCATACGAAAGGAGGATTTAGCCAGAGAAGATTCGAAAAACTTCGGGACGAAGATATTGCACATCATATTGAGAAGGTGCGAAAAGCGATAAAGGAAGTGCTTGATGATCATGCCAACAATACTTATCACATAATCACAGGTGGAGACCATCAGCTTGCTAAATATGCCATAGACGGTCTGGCAGGTGATATTCCCGTGATTGAAAAGACAATAGATGTAAAGATTAAAAGAGATAAAACAGATTTGATATTGAAAAATATGCTGAGCAGTCGCAGGTATCTGCTTTAAGTGGGACTGCGGTAGCGAAGGCCTGGATTTGTAATATATTCCTGATAAATATGTTGTGGCAATAAATATACACCGCAGGGAGTTATTATTTTTCTCTGCGTGCACCTGCGCTCTTTGCGGTTTTCCAAACCATTCCTGAATATGATGATAAGTCTACGAAAGTCGGGCGACAATAATTGGATGAAGGATCAACATGATCACAAAAGACGAACTTGCCGGAATAATTGATGCACTTGGTGCTGCAACCATGGAGGAGATATGCCTGATCGTAGAGGAACTTGCTGAGATCCGAAGAACTGAAGATATTAATTCCGGGTATGTCGGGCAACTTTGTGAATCTGCATTGGGCGAGCATTTGATCGAAATCGTTTCTTCAGAGGAAGTCGAAGATGCAGGTTCGGATGAGCCGTACTATATTCCCGGGCCGAATGCGTTTCCTGATATTCCGGTTGAGTTTAGTGAAATAATAGATATTCTTGAGTTGTCAATGCGCAAGGTTGATATGAGCAAGGTTGCAATACGTTTTTCGACTCGATTGAAACAACGTGCAAAAAGGCTTAATGAAAAAATTGGTTCATTTTCCGGTGAATCTGTATCAGATGCTGATATAATGAAACTTGAGAAGCGGTACAGTGATTTATTAAACCTTTATTATGATTTTAATTTTTGGCTTCCCGGTGGAATTTCAGATATTGAAGATCAAATTTTGGGTGTGAGTGAAATACTTGAACACCTAAAGTTGGCACAAGATATTTGATGTTTGTATACGAATTAAGGCGGAGATACTTATGGCAAGAGACAGACGAGATTCATATTATTGGCAGGCAAAGAGTGATGGCTATCGTTCGCGTGCTTCTTACAAGTTTAAGCAGATCAATGAGAAATTCGAGATCGTCAATAAAGGGGATACGATCGTTGACCTTGGGGCTGCCCCGGGTGGATGGCTCCAGATCGCAAAAGAACTGTCAGGCGGGCGGATAGTTGGCGTTGACCTGCAACGTATTGTGCCAATAGATGGCGTTGACACTATCAAAGGAGATATCACAGCCGAGAGAACGATTAAGAAGATCATTAAACTTGTTGGGGAGGAGGGTGCAGACGTTGTGATATGCGATGCTGCACCAAATCTTTCGGGAAACTGGAGTTTGGACCATGCACGCTCGATCGACCTTGTTACTTCTGCACTTGAATGTGCAAAAATAATACTCAAACCAAAAGGACACTTTGTTGTAAAGGTGTTTGAGGGTGATATGTTCAAGGTTTTCATTGATAAGGTACGTAACAATTTCACGTATACCCGTGCGTATACGCCAAAAGCATCAAGGTCACAGAGTGCAGAGATATATGTGGTCGGTAAAAAGTTCCTGACTTCGCCTGTGAGAATAGGTGATGAATTTGAGATCACGATCAAAAAACTCGGTTCAGGTGGAGATGGTGCAGTTGTTATTGAGGGGTTTGTAGTGTTTGTCAAGAATGTTGAAGTTGGTGAACATGTTCGTATCAAGATAGAGGATGTAAAACCAAACTTTGCATTTGCGGATGTGATCGAGAGGCTTTAGGTGTTTTGAGGCAGTCTATAACTACGCCTGATTTCTTCCAGACTTGAATTTTTCGCTTTCCATCCCTATGTATATTAGATATATCTCATTAACAAA
>DQIP01000190.1 GCA_020793565.1 Candidatus Methanovorans sp. | reverse complement strand
CTAAAATTGCAAATGCGCTGGGGCGCAAGATATCGAATTTAATTTTCAAGTGGGAAACTTGGGTTATAACATCATCAGATAGTTCAAGATGATTTCCAGCTATTTTCAATGGTTTAGTAATAGATTCTCTCGTTCCTGCTAAATCAAATTTTGTAAGTTCAAATCTTTCAAACAACCTTGTAAATGGCTCAGCCATTTCATGCATCGATGGATAGATAAATTTTGGGCCAGTTATTATAAAAAGATATTTTGTCCCCCTGTTGCAAGTGCTTGAATATCTGTCCTGAGATCATACAGGCTGCCACTCCATCCCTCGGTAAGCATGTAGTGAATATCATCTATCATAATGACCACCAGATCAATACCTTTTTTTTCCAGTTTACCCCAGAGTCTTGTCAATGCATCAACAAGATCGGGGTTCCTTGATTCCCGCCGCAATTCAGGGGATAATGAAATGCTTTCAAGTTTCCATTGCTCCCAGATTTTCGCTTCTTCTTTAATTACATCCCCTATTCTATCTTTGAGAGATACTGAGATGGAATACTGTTTTGATATTGCATTCAGAAGGGAGGAAGTGAAAACGTCTGTGCTTTCGCATACTGAAGGTTTCAAAGGAAATAAGACCGAGAAGACATTTATTACGTCTTTTTTCTCATTATGGATAATATCCTGAAATTTCAGAAGTGTTGAAGTTTTGCCAATACCCCAATTTCCAAGTATTGTGATGTTATCTGGCTTCGTATTCTTGTTTTGTGCAGCATCTTCAATATTTTGTACAAAGAATTGAAGCAACTCGCTCCTGTTCGCGAAATACTGTGGCTCTACAGGCCCCCTAGCATAAAACGGATTTCCTGTCATTTTCGTCATCTCTGTCCCTTTGTCATTTTCGTCATCTCTGTCCCTTTGTCATTTTCGTCATCTCTGTCATAATTTATACCATATAGCTCTTGCAATCGTAAGACATTTTTTGTGGATGAGCCTGTGATTAAAAAACATCCCTTCCCCCCTCTTTACTACTAAATTGCAAACAGCACAGTGTTTTTTTTGAGACATTAATTTTCACCTGTCTTTATTTTCTTGTTCTGGAAGATGATTAATAATTCCCAAATCCATATTATTTCCCTTATTCAACTACTCACGCCATCTCACTCGTATTCGATCGTAACCTTGACCTTACTGGCACCTTTTGGAAGATAGACGCTTCCGTTTACAGTACCATTCGTAAATTTGTACCTGTCAAAGTTCTTGGTAGTTTTATCATTCTCAGCATCCATTTCTATTGTTGTCATGATTTTTGCCTCCTTAATTGGGTTTTAGTGTTTCCGCCCATTCAGATAATTTTTTGACTGGATTTACAGGATGGACAGGATTTCGATGCGGCGTTGCATCCTGTAAATCCTGTTCATCCCGTCCGAATATATCATTTGCGTTATTTTCATCAATTCCAACTTTTTCTCTATCCGGCAGACGCTCTCATTTTCCTTCATTGAACTCCTCGACGATCTTTATCTCTTCAGGGGTCAGGTCGCAAAAGTTTGTAGACGATCTGGTCGATTTGGTTTTCTAAGTTTATCACTTTGGCTTGTTTATCACCCATCTTCGCCAGTATGGAATAAAACCGCCATCAATGGACTACAACAATTTTAAATTATTCTTTTGTGTGCTTGACTATATGTCCTGTTTCCGGCATGATGATCTCTTCAAGTGCAAGTCGTGCTGCGTTGGGGGAGCCTGGCAGGCAGAATATTGCCTTGTTATTAGCAACACCTGCAATTGCCCGTGTTAATATCACTGAAGTACCGATCTGCCGGATGCTTTTGTGCCTGAACAATTCTCCAAAACCCGGCATTTCCTTATCGAGCATTGGTGCAATGGATTCAATAGTAACGTCCCTTGATGCCAGTCCTGTGCCACCGCTTGTTATTATTATGTCTGCGTCGGTATTGGTTGCAAAATTTGCAATATCCCGGATTTCATTTATTTCATCGCTTATAAGGGAATAATTCAATACATGATGCCCATTTTGGATAATAATGTCGCGCATGACCTGCCCCGAAATATCCTCTGCATCTTCGGGTTTTGTCACGTCACCATATTTCCCTGCTCTTGATGTTGAAATCGTAACCAGGAAAAAATTGTATGGACCGTGTGTATTTTTCTTGTGTTGATGTGTGCTGGACTCGTTCATACAAAGTATTTATACGTTAATCAGTATATGAACTATACGATTTTAATTATGAAAATAATAGCAATAGATATTGGAACTGGAACGCAGGACATCCTGTTGTATGACACGAAAAAAGAGGTTGAGAACAGCCTGGTTATGGTGATGCCCTCTCCTACCGTAATAATTGCAGATCGAATACGCAGGGCGACCGATGCGGGCATGGATATTGTGCTCACCGGTGGGATCATGGGTGGCGGTCCATGCGTTCGCGCGATAAAAGAACACATTGACAAGGGTTTGTTGGTATATGCAACAAGAAATGCTGCACTGACTATCAATGACAATCTTGACAGGGTATGTTCAATGGGTGTCACGCTTATTGGTGAACAGGAGATAATTTCCTTGCCTGATGATGTTTTGCAGGTCTTGCTGCAGGATATTGACACAGATGCAATTTTTGGAGCACTTTTGAATTTCGGGGTGACTATGGGTTCAGGTGAACCGGTCAGGTTCGCTATTGCGCTTCAGGATCATGGTGAATCACCGGACATGAGTAATCGTATTTGCAGGTTCAGATACTTTGAAGAGCAGATTAAAAAAGGGGGAGATCTTGACCTTTTCACGTATTCCGGTGATGATATTCCCTTGTACCTGACGCGCATTAAGTCCGCATCAAGAACGCTTGGTGAAAGTGGTTTTGATACTAATAACAGGGGTATGGACAGGGGTGAAGGCAAGGATAAAGATGAAAACATGGATCAGGAGAATGACACATATCATTCGATATTTATGGACACTGGACCTGCGGCGGTATTCGGTGCACTATTGGACACTGCGGCAGAGCAGCCTTCAATTGTTGTGAACATTGGGAATGGTCATACTCTTGGTGCGCTTGTTATTGATAATCGGGTGCGGGCATTGTTTGAACACCACACTTCAAAAATGGACGTTAAAAAACTACAGGACTATATAATAAGACTTGCAGAGGGTACACTTACATTTGAAGATGTGTTCAATGACGGTGGACACGGGTGTTATATCGGTGATGCGGTGGGCTTTGATGCGGTCCGGTCTGTAATGGTCACAGGACCAAAACGGGGTGTCTTGCAAAACAGCATGGAATCACAAAGAAATACGGAGCTGTGGGCAAAGTTGTCTTTTGCGGCACCGTTTGGAAATATGATGCTTTCCGGATGTTTCGGGTTATTATCTGCATTTTTGGAAAATGAAAAGGGTTTTACTAATAAGGCTTATAAACTCATAGGTAATTAGGGGTAAAACTGTGATTGGTTATGATTTAAATAAAGCATATATCCAAATCAGGTCGAGAGGATCCTAGTTATGCCCGGATTAACTCGCACTACATGATCATACAGGTAATATTATTAAATCATCAAAATAATCATTAAAAATTTAAATATTATCATTTAATGGATAACAGGCGTTTGGTAACAATGATCGATGTCATGTTTTTTCATTAGGTATTATAATAATTCAAGGAGGCTCCATTCCATGGTACGAAAACCAGCAAGTATGTACAGAAACGTAAAACAGCGTTCATTCACAAGACGAAAATATATGGGCGGTGTGCCTGGCAGCCAAGTAATTCACTACGATATGGGTAACAAGACAGCAGAGTTCCCCATTAAGGTGACATTGATAGCAAATGAGAGATGCCAGATACGCCACACTGCACTTGAAGCCGCACGTATCACTGCAAACAGGGCAATGACATCTGCAGCAGGTCGTGAAGGTTTCCATCTCAAATTGCGTGTTTATCCCCATGAAGTACTGAGGGAGAACAAACAGGCAACCGGCGCAGGTGCTGACCGTGTGTCAAGCGGTATGCGAGGCGCATACGGTAAGAATGTGTCTACTGCAGCACGGGTTAGCGCAGGTCAGAAGATATTCACAGTTTCTGTTGAAAAAGAACATTTTGAATCTGCAAAAAATTCAATGTGGAGAGCAGGACAGAAATTACCGACACCTGTCCGGATCGTTGTTGACCAGGGGCAGGAACTGGTACTGTAAATACTGGTCAATCTAATATAATGAACAACCTGAGGCTGTGAAAATGGATGATTATGAAGCACTATTAAACCGTGCGATAGAGAATTTACCGGATATGGAGACTACGGATGTTCGTTTTGTAATTCCCGGGCCCAAAATATTCATTGAGGGTAAAACCACGGTTCTGGATAATTTCAGTAACATCGTAGATGTATTGAACCGGGACCCGGACCATCTTATGAAATTCCTGACCCGTGAAATGGGTACAGCTGGTAAATTAGAAGGCGGTCGCGCGATATTCCAGGGAAAGTTCCCTAAGGAATTGATCAAATCAAACATTGATTCCTATGTGGAGGAGTATGTGATATGCTCTGAATGTTCCCGTCCGGATACCCAACTTGTCAAGGTTGACAGGGTATTGGTACTCAAATGCTCAGCATGTGGTGCACACAGGCCTGTTAAGAAAAGAAGAGCTGTTGCTTCAGCACCTCGTGACGCAGTTGAAGAGGGCAAGGAATATGAGGTCAGGATCGATGCGGTTGGTTCCAAAGGTGATGGAATTGCCAAACTTGCAAGGTTTACTATATTTGTTCCCGGTGTTCCAAAAGGTGAAGTTGTGAACATCAGGATTAAACGCATAAGCGGTACTCTTGCGTTTGCAGAGAAGATATAATCGCCTGGCCCTGGTCTTGGATTAATCTATTTTGTGGGTTTTGCTGGATCAAAACCCTTATGTTTTTAATCTATTAGTTCTATTAATATTTTTAATCGTATATAATCGATAAGATTATGTAGTCCAAGTTAATCCGACCGCAGGGAGGATTTTCTCGTAGTATATGATCTATAAGATTATATAGTTCGAGTTAATCTGAGCGTCAGCGAAGATTTTCTCGTGTTGTCCTGCCAACCGTAAGAACGGGTGCAGGCAAATCAACCTTAGGGCCACAGTTCCTGTATGGTACAACCCGGAATTATGGGGCATGTCATTGGTAAAGAAGCGGATGTATTCGAATCCATATTTTTATAATTAAGGGGTATGCTACGTGAAAACCGATACTTCAGTCAACGATAAGGAAAAAGATGTTAATATTTTTTCGATTCCCGGATTGTCAATAAATTTGAAACATTCAGACGGTATTTTACATCTGGAAGCATCAGGGCACCTGCGTGCGGTATGTTCCCCGTTTTTGAATAAGATCAACTCCAGTCTCAAGGATGAAAAACCGGCATTGGTAGATGGGGACAGGATTATAGCCTCAACATGGCTTCCTCCTGTTCCGGGTAAAGTGTTCAAAAGGCTTCTTTACGCAGAAACCCAGATCGCACTTGGGAAATATGTTCCTGAAACTGCATCGTTCGAGATTACGCGCGAGTGCAAATGCAATTGTGAGCATTGTGTTGTTAGCGGTGGGGAAGGCGATATGGATATTGGGTCCATAAAGCGCGCGATAGATGAAGCGCTTGACATGGGCGCGTTCATCATTACATTTACAGAAGGCGATCCACTATTAAGGGATGAGATATTTGAACTTATCAAGTATGTTGACAAGGATCGTGCTATCGTTAATATATTCACGCCCGGTACCGAGATTACACCACAAGTTGCAAAACGGCTAAAAGATGCCGGACTTCATTGTTTGCTGGTCAGTATCTATTCAACTGATCCGAAGAAACATGATGCAGTGCGACGGCTTGACAATGCTTATGAAGCGGCGACTGCAGCAATCAAATACGGGCTTGATGCCGGTCTTTTGGTTACGATGACCACGCATGTCTCGCCGGGCAATATTGATGAGCTGCCTGCGATGTATGAGCTGGCCTCGGAACTGGGGGTTCATGAGTTCTCCTTGTGGGAATCCGTGCCGAAAAGACCAGGGGATGCAATACTTTCTGATGATGACCGAAAGGTAATACTTGATATGTACCACAGGGTTAATTCCACAAAAGGCGGACCACGTATATTTTCCAATACATTTTTTGAAGGTGAGATGCTGGGATGTCTGGCAGGGCAGCGATGGGTGCATGTGTGCGTGGACGGTTCTGTGAAACCATGTCCTTACTTGCCGTTCGAGTATGGTAATATAGAGAATGAGTCGCTCAAGAGTATCTGGGGTAAGATCCGTTCATATCCCCAGTTCAAAGGTGAGAGGCATGTGTGCTTGATGCACGATCCGAACTTTATGGAACTTGTTTCCAGAATACCGGAGGATGCTAAGGTGCCTTATGATTTCGATTTGCTGGAGCAATGAAGTTCCCCACAGCACAGCTGTGGGGTATCATTATGTTCCGGGTTACTGAGATTGCATTAACCATATCTTATCCCAACCGCAGCAGAGCTGCGGAGTATAACGATTAAGATAAAATAAATCCGCACTTTGGTCGGATTTACCTGAACTGTATAATTTCATATGGATAAAATATATACATACAGAGGTACGCATCTATGTATGTATATATACTGATATATATTTACTAATAAAACAGAAAAATCTTGCATTGGTATGCAAGATCAATTACATCTCCCTAACGACATGGATATTGGCAAGCGGTACGTAATGTTTTTTGCCAACATCTTCACCTTCGGTCGGATAAAACACGATATAGTGGTTGTGCCCTTCCAGTTCAAGCAAATTTGCAGTCGTAATCCAGGTTTCGGATTTAATTTCTCCTGCTTCATTAGTTCGACATTTTGTATTGATAAGATATTTTCGATCTGCCATAATAAACCCTCCATATGTCATTAAATCATGTACATGTGGTTAATCATTATCCATAATCATATTTCAAGTTTCTCTTAACGGCGACACATACGAACATTTACATACATTTACGTATTTTTATTGTTGATTTCAGACGTGTTGTATATTTGAGCATAAGTACAGTAATCGAGGAACCATATGAATATGAAACTTGACCCATGGGGCACAGTGAATATAGACAATTATTCAAAATTATTCAAGGAATTCGGAATCCTTCCATTTGATACCGTCTATCCTGAGATATCCAGACCTCATAAGTATATGCGAAGAAATGTGATATTTGGTCACCGCAGTTATGATCTCATCACAGGTGCAATGAAGAAGGGCACCCCATTTTCAGTTATGAGCGGATTCATGCCATCAGGAAAAGTCCATTTTGGAGGCAAGATGGTAATGGATGAGATCATCTGGCACCAGCAGATGGGAGGTGATGCGTTTGTAGGCATTGCCGATCGGGAATCACATTCTGTTCGTGGTATGTCATGGGAGAAATGCCGCGAGCTGGGCATTAATGAATACATCCTGAGCCTGATAGCTCTCGGGTTTAAACCGGATGGGCTTATCTATTTCCAGTCCGAATCAAGCAGCGTAAAGGACCTCGCATTTGAACTTGGTATCAAAGTGAATTTTTCAGAACTCAGCGCAATATACGGTTTTAGCGGAGAGACTAACATATCCCACATGATCAGCGCGCTTACACAGAGCGCTGATATTTTGCAGCCACAATTATCTGATTTCGGGGGACCAAAACCTACGGTAATTCCGGTGGGTGCAGACCAGGACCCGCATATACGACTGACGCGCGGACTTGGTCACAAGATGAACATGTTCAAGATAGATGGGCGTGAGGATGGCAAAGGCAATCATTATATTAGTGTTCGCGGCAAGGCGGCGCCGGAAGGTGCACTGGCAGAGGTTGCAGAGCGCGTGCCGGGTAATGCAAAACTCTTTGAAGGACATGTTGACGTGTTTGGAATTGATGATTTCCCTGCTATCATTGATGTTGTACGCCAGGTGGAACTGGATTTCGGTGGATATGGTTTCATGCCGACTGCGGCTACATATCACAGGTTCATGTCAGGGCTTCAGGGCGGCAAGATGTCAAGCAGTATTCCGCAAAGCCATATAGCTCTTACAGATGATCCAAAAGAAGCCGCAAAGAAGGTAAAACGTGCAATGACCGGTGGTCGTGTGACACTTGATGAGCAGAAAAAACTTGGCGGTGAACCGGATAAATGTTCGGTCTATGAACTGCTGTTGTTCCATCTGATAGATGATGATAAAGAACTGATGGAGATACATTCCGAATGTGTCAGCGGCAAGCGTATGTGTGGCAGTTGTAAATCGCTTGCATCCGAACTCATGTCCGATTTCCTGACCGAACACCAGGAATTGCGTGAACTTGCACGGGACAGGTTGGATGAATATGGATTATAGGTGTTAGTGATCCAACGGAAAATTGAATAGTAATTTGATGATAAAAGTATATTCATAATACAGACCAGGTGTAATTATTATGGACACTAAGTACAATCTCACAACCAATGACAAAAACGTGTTGCTTGCACTGGATAAACTACCAGCATCCGCAACTCCTCAAGAACTTGCAAAGGAATCACTCTTAAAAGTAGAGACAGCCATGCAATCAGCATATTTGCTGGTCGAAAATGGACTTGCAATGGTTGGTGAAGAACTCACCGGAACATATATGCTGACAGCAGAAGGTATGGAATATGCAAAGAACGGATTGCCTGAACGGCAGATAATCAATGCTATATCCGAACCGACTTCCATTGACGATCTCAAACAGCGTTTGTCCCCAAAGATGGTTGGTATTGCAACAGGATGGCTTCGCCGCAAAGGCTGGGCAACCATTGAAAAAGGTATGATCGTTCCGACCGGTAATTCAGATACCAGCAATGACGAGGTTGTGCTCAGGATGTTTGGGGATCATGCACAGACCAGCGATGAACTGGGTGCTGATATCAAACTCGTGACCGATCTTATCAAGCGAAAACTTGTGTCGAAACACGAGGAGAAACACAGGCAAATTTCGATCACAGATGCAGGAAAGGCACTGGTTGCCAGTGGAATCGTGATCGAGGAAGAAGTAAACCGGATAACATCCGAACTGCTTAAAAGCGGGGAATGGAGATCTAAAAATTTCCGTCCTTATAACATTAACACACAGCCAAAACAGGTATTCGGTGCAAAGATACACCCATACCAGCGCCTGATCGACCAGATGCGCCAGATATTCCTTGAGATGGGATTCACTGAGATCAAAGGCGATATCGTGCAGAGCTCATTCTGGAACTTTGATGCGCTTTTTCAGCCACAGGATCATCCCGCGCGTGAAATGCAGGATACGTTCCACCTGTCATCCACATCCGAACTGCCTTTTGAGTATGTGGACAATGTGCGCGCAATGCATGAGTATGGCGGCGACACTGACTCGACCGGGTGGGGCGGTAAATGGAGTGAGGACATTGCCAGTCGGAATGTGTTACGAACCCATACAACTGCGGTAACGATCAAATATCTTGCAGATAATCCGGAAGCTCCTGTTAAAGCGTTCTGCATTGACAGGGCATACCGCCGCGAAACTATTGACCCCACACATACTCCTGAATTCGAGCAACTTGAGGGTGTTGTTATGGATAAGAACATGTCCTTTGCAAACCTGCTTGGATATCTTGCAGAGTTCTATCACAGGATGGGATTTAAGGATGTACGTTTCCGTCCCGGCTATTTTCCCTACACTGAACCAAGTGTGGAACCAGAAGTTTATGTTGAAGGTATGGGATGGGTAGAACTTGGCGGTGCCGGCGTGTTTAGAAAAGAAGTGACAGAGCCTCTTGGGATCAAACATCCTGTCCTTGCATGGGGACTGGGTGTGAGCCGTGTGGCAATGCTTAAATTGGGATTGCGGGATCTGCGGGAGTTGTACCAGTCCGATATCGATTGGTTGAGGAAAAGCGAAGTTTGTGAGTTGTAGGTTGATTTGGGATCTCTGTCTGCTGCACCCGCAAGGAGTGCAGGTCACAGAGAACCATTGCCTTTTTATACCTGTGTCTCCCTATGATTTTTCAAATCGTTTCAGAAAATAATAAAAAATTTTATGAAAATTACAGAACGATTTAAATAGCGTAAAATGTAAAACAATGAATGGTGAAAATCATAAAAGTGAAACTAAAAGATATGGGGGATTATATCCCGAAAATGTTTTTAATCTTAATAGTTGCACTAACCGTAATTACAGGTATCGGGATAGCCTTTGCCAGTGAATATACGATCGAGATTCGTATCGCTCCCGCTACTCTCAATATCAACAAAGTAGATGACAAATGTATTACAGTGCATGCAGGCATCCCCTACAGTGATTTTATTGGTACCACGGATACTTTGACACTAAATGGTGCCGGTGTTGACAGCACTAAAGCCGATAATTGTGGTAACTTAGTCGCAAAGTTTGATCGGACAGAAATTGTGGAACTTGTTATGGATTCCGACGTTACTTTGGAACTGGTGCTCAACGGCACTACTAAAAACGACGATTTGATCACAGGATCTGATGTCATTCAAGTGAAACGGTAAGTAAGAACCAAAAGTAAATTTTGAAATGCGAGCTAGCGAAAAGATTGTAAAAGTGCCCGGTGAAGTTCATGCAGATCGATGGGAACTGAGGTATATGACATTTGATCTGCAGGATATGTAAGATAAATGCATTATGCATGTCCATAAAGTATCCGCCAAAATATTTTGTAAGTTATCCATCAAAGATGATTAAAGGAAGAAGTAGTAGAATACTGAGAAATGATTTTTCTCAATTGAAAGAGTGATATTTAAATTATTTATGGGCACCAAACGGTTACCACGGTTCTAATGGTAACGGTTGGGATGAGCTTCGATTCATTAGATACGTGTAAAATGAGATGAACTGTATGGACCAGAACGATTCTTTTAACTCTACCCGACAATCCCCAAATGGAATATCAACCCAATCAAATTCATTCTCTTCAATAAAATCAGTCGAAAGCTCGGATATTATTAAGTGCCAATATACAATCGCGGTGGATCTTTATAAGCATGAAGATAATCTTAACTGGAACAAACTTTACAATTTATTTTATGTCACGAGCGCTTTGCTCTTTATACTTAGCTTCATTTCAAGGTCAGATGAAACTTTTCCCAATTATATTAACCCCTTGATGCTCGGAATAATAAGTGCTATCGGCATCCTAGTTTCTTTCGGTTTTGCAATAACGATTTGGTTCGGCGTTTCTTATCTTCTTGAACGGAAAAATAAAGTCGTTGAAATTGAGCAAGAGTTGATGAAACTTGGTGGCATATCAATAGTGGGTGGTGTTGGTATATTTAAAATGTCTCCAACGATCATTATTCTGAAATACATTCCTTTTGCGTTTGTATTCAGTTGGTTTATTTTATTATGTTACAGCATAAAACAACTGTTCTAACAACACTATTTAAATCCATTGGCTTTCTTAATAAAAAATACATAATGTCAAGTTAGACTTGCAATTTCATATATTTCCATCTTCATTTTAACTAGAAAATCTTAGCCTGCACCTCAAAATTGTCCCCCATCCAATGTGGTAGTGTCAATATATTTGTAGTATACACATATATTATATGTCCTGCCGCACCAATCACCTATTTTTTAAATTTTGCACGAAGCCGATCGATCTCATCCTGCGCATCCTTCATTTTCAGGACAAAGAACCCACGGCAAGGTTTCACGAACTGGAAGATCAGGTCCGGGCCACTGATGCCAATCGGAATAGCCTTTCTTCCCATAAGAGCCACACCGCCAATCCTGTATCCGGCAGGTACATAATACATTTCATCGGTATTTTTCTTGACAAACTCCTCGCATTGTTCCGGAGTAGCATTGCTTAACAGGAGTTCATCAGTTATTTCACTAATACATGTCATGTTTTAATCCCATATAGTGCTCATTCGATCACAAGGTCACGAAGCTTGGTCCCGCTCTCAACAATTCTTCCAACGATCTTGCCACCTGTTATACTGGTAGCCTTCTCAGCATCGTTTTCCGGAAGAATGATTACGAATCCCATACCCATGTTGAAGGTCTTATACATCTCAAGGTCGGTAACCCCGCCTTCACTTTGCAGGAACTTGAAAATGTCATTTGGCTCGATCGGGTCATAAATATCAAATCCAAGATCCGTAACTCTCGAAAGTTTCAATAGGCCGCTTCCGGTTATATGGGCAAGTCCGTGTACGTCACATTCCCTGATAACGTCCAGGACTTCCATGTATATCCGGGTTGGAACAAGAAGTTCATCCCCGATCGTGGTTGATGGGTCATTGGGGAACGGGTCATGGTAGGAATAGCCAGATTCCTTGATGATCTTCCTGACAAGCGTATAACCGTTACTGTGTACACCGGTTGACGGAATTCCTACAATTACGTCACCGGTTTGAACAAGTTCACCTGTTATTATCTCATTCTTCTTGACCATGCCAAGACAGGTACCTGCAAGATCAAAGCCATTTATAATATCCGGAAGAGTTGCTGTCTCGCCGCCGACGATTGTCATGCGTGATATCCCGGCACCTTTGACAAGCCCTTCACCGATCTGTTTAGCAAAACTTTCGGAATGGGTTTCCAGTGCAAGATAATCCACAAAAGACAGTGGCTCAATACCCACAGCAAGCAGGTCGTTGACATTCATTGCAATACAATCGATCCCAATGGTATTCCATCGCTTCATCTCATTTGCTATCAATACCTTTGATCCTACGCCATCAGTTGCCATTGCAAGTGCGTATTCCCCGAAATCGATAAGACCTGCGTAATGTCCGATATCAGTGAGAGGCGCGCCAAGTCCGGTGCGCCTGTAAGTCATCTGGGACGTAAGTGCTTTGATCGTAATCTCTTCCTGTTTAATATCAACACCAGAATCTGCGTATGTTAAATGTTTGCTGCTCAACGTTTAGCCCCTGTTCCTGCTCTGTTACTAATATTAATGCCAGTACTAATACTTATATTTTAAATCCTATCATTTAGCATGAAAGTACCCTTGATCTTAATATCCCGCGGTTGTCATTGTAACGATTATGTGTGGATACTTTCATTTTTTGAGCATGTTATTCGAAGAATTTCATGCATGTTTTTCAAGTTCAAATACGTCATGGAGAACTTTGACCGCCTGTATTGCAGTATCCTCATTCACCACAAATGAGATGTTGTGTTGTGATGAACCCTGGCTTATCATAATAACATTGATCTTTGCATTCCCAAGTGCATTGAATACCTTGCCTGCAACACCTGGTATGCCTGCCATTCCTGCACCAACGACTGCCACCACACAGATATTCGTGTCATGGGTAACATCCCGCACAACACCGTGGTCAAATTCGGATTTGATGGCACCAACTGCTGAACCCAGTTGTGACCCGTCCACAACAATGGACATGTTCGCTTGTGACGAACCCTGGCTAATCATGATTATATTAACACCTGCATTGGCAAGCGTGGAAAATACACGCGCAGCCGTACCAATCGTTCCGACCATTCCTGCACCGGAAATGTTCACCAATGCGACATTCCGGATAAGCGTGACTGCTTTTACCACGTCTTCACTTGGCGTCTGGTCAGCCACTATCAGGGTACCGGGAAAATCGACCTCAAATGTATTTTTTACACGAACAGGTATGCCGTGCCTGATCGCAGGTTCAATGGACCTTGGGTGCAGGACATTTGCACCGAAAAATGACAATTCCATTGCTTCGATGTATGAGATATGGGGAATTGGTTTGGCCCCAGGCACGATCTTCGGGTCACTGGTCATAATCCCATGAACCTCTTTCCACAGCCATATTTCATCTGCCTGGATCGCTGCACCTACAATAGATGCCGAGAAATCCGAGCCACCCCGCCCGAGTGTTGTGATGATCCCGTCTTCGTTCTCTGCAATAAAACCGGTCACAACAGGTATATGGTCAATAAGAAGCGGTGTGAGTTGTTCATTCACCTTTGTATACGTAATTTCAAGTGGTCTTGCATTGCCGTATTCACCGGCAGTGATAATACCTGCCTCACCGCCTGTAAATGCCTGTGATCTTATTCCAAGTGACTTGATCGCACCACAGATAATTGGCGCTGAAAGTCTCTCACCATAGGATGAAATGTAATCGATAGAGCGCGGTGTGAGTTCGCCAAGATAACAGATACCGATGAGTGCTTTTTCCAGTTCATCGATCCTGCTGTCGATCATCTGCATTGTATCATCGACAATATTTTCATCATCAATAGCATCATGAATAGCATCATAGTGTTTTTTGGTTAAGTTCGCCATGAACTCTTTTACCATGGATACTTTACCCTTTTCTGATGAATTTATTGAATTTTCGAGCAAGCCATCAGTTACATCACCGAGTGCAGATGTTACCGCTACGATCTCATTGCCCTTGTCATGGTAACTTTTTAAAAGTTCGGCGACATGTCGAATCTTTTTTCCGTCTGCGATGGATGTACCACCGAATTTCATTACGATCCTCATGATTTCATCACATTTTACATCAAATTATTATAGCAGGCAATTGCAGTATAAAGACGACATTGTAATATAAAGATTATGAATCAAAATAAACCGGCATATGACAATTTGTACTTGTTTTGGTAGTTTTTATGCCGAGACAATCCGACGTCGGCGGTGCACCTCGCTATCACTAATGAAATTCTCATATTTTTACATGTATGAACAAAGTGAATTATCATGGGTAGCAGGCGATATTTTCTTGTTGTATATAATTTATGGAATTATAGTATTTGTTTAGCGGTTTTTGACGCCGAAGCAATACGCCGGAGGCGCGTATTCCCAAACCACTGACGCGAACGGTGACGTTTTCTCGGCATTTCAATTTATTATTTACATATAGGATAACAAGTCGTGTCCTAAGTTACGAGACCTAATGCGCTTTTGTCATAGTTCAAGTCCGTTATTGATATTGATTCCGAATAACACTCTT
>DQIP01000191.1 GCA_020793565.1 Candidatus Methanovorans sp. | reverse complement strand
GATCTGCTGTCCGGCAAGAACCGAATCACCCACCGAAACCAGGGGTTTGCATGGTGCCCCCTTGTGTTGACGTAAAGGTATCACAACGTCTTCCGGAAGTTTCTTCAGGAAGTTGATGTTTTCCAGAGTAGTATAATTACTTCCCATGTTACTGTTCTCCTGCCAGTTCATTTGAATTTCCCATCAATGCCGGCTTACCCTCAACTTCTTCTGGTTTTGGTCGAGGATCATATTTTTCCACTTCGATCGACAATACAGAGTAGTCCCCCGGAGATGCAGGATCTGCATCATAGCCCAGAGCTAACCAGTCTACCGGAGGTCTGTATTCATGACATATCGTGCACTTGATCGGGTCTGCTGTAAAGTGGATACTATCCAGGGTAGATGTTCCTGATGCACAATGACAATCGTCGCAGGTCAAAGGATTTGCCAGGCCAACTTTTGTGCTGGCAATATTATGGCTGACCCTGAAGTACAGGTCCTGCTGACGCAAAACTGCATTCGGATAATCTGCCTGACCATTATTGTCGCCATCGTATGCGTGTATCTCACCAGATGAAACCTGACCGTTATTGTCAGCATCTGCTGCCTTCACATCAGCCAGTGCAATCGGATCACCAATAACCGTACTGGTGTCTGGATTCAACCTTACATCAGCATTAATCCCTGCATCCCACCAGGTTACAGTGATAATATTAAACGGCATAAGTTTTACACCAGGATCATCCTTGCTGTCCGGAACCGGAAGTTTATCATTATCCATTCCGTCTGACCATTCAAGTACAGGCCTGATCTTGGAATCCTTGTATATTTCTTCCTTCACACCGTTTGCCCAGTTAACAGATTCGAGCACGGTATCTGCCGGAAGCATGGGTATGTGACAACCATCACATGTAACTACATCATAGTGTGCGCCATCAATTACCATGCCATGACTAATACCTTCATGACAATCAATACATTCCTTCATCGCTTCGCTGCTATTAACAGGATCCGGTACACCGCCCCTGCCAATCTGGTGGTCCGTTGTAATATGACATTCCGAGCATGCGACCGAATGGCTGGCATGTACATCATATTGGTCATAATCACCCTGGGTCCATTTAACCCCGGTCTTTTTGGAATCACCCGAATGGCATGTATTTGCACATGTTTGGGTTGTCGAAACACCATAAGCCACAGGTTGGGTCGTTATAATAGTCTCTACCGCATCAAAGTTTGCTTCGGTGTATCTGCCTTGTGCAATAGCCCTGCCGCGTGCATCCCAATCATACTTTCCGGTCGGGTCATGGCAGATATTACAATCAACGTCTATACCTTCGCCACCATCGATCGTTTTAAGCGGTCCGCCGCCTGGGTGATAATTCATGTATGATTTTGCCCAGTCATCTTCATTGCCAGGCTCAATTTCAAACCTTGTGAGATACGACATGCCATCGTACATACTGTCTTCAAAATCTCCTGCCCGCTGTACGTGGTAAGATGCTACAACATCATCGTACGCATTTCCATGACAACCGCCACATTGAAGATCGTCCCACCGTCCATCACTCAGATAGTGCGGAGCAGTGGCCTGATCCCCGCTGTGTCCTAAGTTGCCCATATGAACACCGGCGATCAGTATAACAATAATTACTGCTGTTTTTATTATTAATCCATTCATCTTTCAAACCACCTGTTAATAATCAACCGCCTTATCCGGGTCATACATTGGATGTTTTCTTTTTGAGAAATAATTGCACATCGGCTTTATAAGTCCCAGCGCCATAATAATGATCTGTGACAGGATAAGGAACATTGTAATATTCAATCCGACTTTGCCAATCATGCTGATAGATCCATATTCCATGATATTCGGTTTTGTTATATCCGGTGTTATAATAGCAGGATCAACGATATTCTGCCACTCAATTATCGGTTGAAGTATGTCTGTGTGCATGATATAAGTGAATGACATGCACAAGTACACATATATAAGTGAAAACAGGGCAATAATAGCGAGTATGATCCCGAATATCCTTAATGGATTCTTTTTATGACTCATTTTGAATCACCTTCTATAACCTCATCATACCATTGTGTATATTCGTGCTGGACCTCATGTGCATCCATATATCCCGTAAACATTGTTTTATCAACCGGGAAGCGCGCTGGTGTGAGATGTACTACATAGAAATGCAGTAAAATACCGGCTAAACTCAATATCGCAAAACTGCCGTGTACGAACTTCAGGGAAAGTATTATCGATTTAGGTAAAATCGATGTGAAAAACCATGGTATCCAGATCACAATGCCTGTGATTCCCATTATCAGGGCATCAAAGATCGCAACACTGAATATATCGACTTTTTCAAGCCAGTTGTACTTGCGGTATCCTTCAGGTTGTTTTCCAATGTGAATTGCATAGAAAATATCCTTTACAGCGGCCTTTCCATCATGTAAACCGGGAAGTACATTCTTCAATGGTGAAAAATCGATGAATGCCAGGTAGAGTACAAAATAAATTGCATAATATACTGCTGATGCAACAAGTGCAATTCCGGCAATCCGGTGTATGTACATCATCTTTGAAAGACCTATAAGTTCCGGAATCCATCCGAGTTCTTTAGGAAATATCAGTGAAATTCCTGTAATATACAGTATCATGATCGAGAATGCGCAAACTGTATGTGTTCCAATCTGTGCTTCTGAAAAACGTTCTATCATCTTAGCTGACATGTTTTACCTCACTAATTTCTAATAAGCCTAAGATGTACAATTAATGTTAGGAATGTCAGGAAGCATGCTCCACACACAACAATAAGTGTCAGACCAAGCTTGACCAAACCAAGTAATTCATATTCGGTACCTGTCATTAATGGAAGCGATGTGTCCGGTGTATTGTATATCGACACTAAACCCATGAGCAACAATACAAATACAGCGGTAATGACACATGCAATAAAACTAATATTTGATTTTGAAACCATCTTTATTCTCCTGTTTACCACCATCGGATGCAATAACTATTATTCACGCCATTTCAAGTTGTTTAATGACTACAGCGATTGCATTTCTTAAACGCTGCTCATTCAATATCTTCAGGTCCGATGATACATATTTGCTAATCTCAAACTTTTTCGGAATTTCCTGCGTATTGAAATCCAGGGCTTTATCAAGCGTTCCTTTTTTAGGAGATATTCCCAAAAAACTCACATTTAAGAAAACTCCCATTACATGCGCTTTTATCTCGATCCTCTCAAGGTGTGATTCGGATTTTATGTACACCATGTTGTGAGATTCTACGCCGAAATTTTCTTCGATTCCATTCCAGCCGTACCCTTCCATTAGTTGGTGAATGGCAACGATGAGATACTTATCTTTCGCTGCTGACACTGTATCACCTTTTGCTGTGCTGTGGTCACTCATAATAATACATCCATTATAACAATAATTCATTGAAATTCTATATCAGTCACTGGGCGACAATACTTATATCTTTCGAATTTCACCCAATACCGATGACTTAATAGCAATAAAATCCTTTTGTCATGTATGAACACAAAAAATGCAGTCATCATTGGATTAATGCTGGTTTCCCTCACATTAATAATTGGATTAATGCTGGTTACCCCCATATTCATAGGAGGTGTGGATCAAAAAACTGATGAATATGAACAAATAAGTGACACAAAACCATTTAATGAATCCAGAAGTATAATGGATACAATTGTTACAATTGAAGTCCTTGATACTAATGAAACACATGCACTGGAATCCATAGACCGGGCATTTGGTGAAATACATGGTATAGACGCTCTTATGAGCTCATACAAGAATGACAGCGAACTTAATATCTTAAACCACCAGGGGTATCTGGTTAATGCAAACCCTGACCTTACCTATGTGCTTGAGCGTTCAATATGTTATTCAGAGATCAGTGATGGTGCTTTTGACATAACTATAAAACCAATACTTGACCTGTGGAAAAGCAAGTACATCCCGGGTGGCACATACATGCCCCCTACACCTGATGAGATCAGTGAGACCCTTAAACTTGTGGATTATTCAGGTATTACGATCGAACATAACAACATCTCACTTCGACCAAATATGAGTATCGTACTTGGCGGGATCGCAAAAGGCTATTCTGCGGACCAGGCTATTGAATCCCTTGAAAATGATGGCATCACAAGCGCTTTTGTAAATGCAGGGGGAGATGGACGGTTCATTGGTCTTAACGAGCAGGATATGCCGTGGAAGATCGGATTGCAGAACCCTGATAAAAGTGGCGGGGCAGTCACAATTATGCACCTTAGTGATATGGCAGTCGCAACAAGCGGTAACTATGAGCGTTATTTCAATGATGCTGCAAAGGTATCCCATATTTCCGACCCAAGAAACGGATATTCATCCATGGAACTAATAAGTGCCACAGTAATCACATATACTGCTATGGATGCTGACGCGCTTGCAACAACAGTTTTCGTGCTGGGTGAAGACGCGGGAATTGATATGATCGAAGATCTTGATGGTATTGAATGCCTGATAATCACAGGTGACAAAAGAATAGTGCGCTCAAGCGGGTTTGGTAAGTACGAAACCGGGCAGGAAAATTATTAGTTGTGGATGTGATGCGCTACTCACTTTAAACGTACTTCATGCAAAGTCTCATATATCGGACCCCCGGGGGTCAGTGTACTTTTCTTGAGTTTGATCGCATCTACATGGAATGTGCCGATCCCTGTGTTCTTTAGTTCACCTAGAACCCTGAGAAATGCTTCCTTGTCTTTTTCCGGCATGTATTTCACGCGGGCAAGTGTCGCATGGGCAGTGTATGTATTCTTGTCTTTTTTGAACTTGAACGGCTTAAGTACTGACTCAACGTTGTCATGCAGTTCCCCGAAGTTGCCTTCTGCACCAAGCCATATTACTTTTACATATTGGGGCTTTGGGAATACACCGATATTCCCGATCCTTGCATCAAAGGACGGGATGTTTATTTCACCTAACGCCCCTGCGATCTGTTCGATCTTATTTTCGTTCACGTCCCCAAGGAATTTCAGTGTGATGTGAATCAGATTCGGGTCAATGGGTTTGATATTGAAATCCTTGAACTTTGACTGGATCCGGGCTATTTTTTCTACATAATCCTGCGGGAAATCCACTGCAACAAAAGTTCTTATCATGCATTTATTCCTTGATCGATGTTTTGATCGGTTCGATTTTATTTGCGATTCCTGATCGTTTAACCTAAATTATATTTATGATGAAGTACAATTATAATTATAATTATAAACACATTAATGGTTATTAAATTATTGACATTGATCGCATAAATAGTTCAATACCACCAGGGGATGAAATGGATACTACAAACATAGTTGCAAAGTCAGCAATACGTTTAGCTGAAGAAATAAAGGCTTCTGCAATAGTGGTATCCGGAGACATCCGGTTTGATGGGATTACCACGAGCATTCCGATCTATTTTGCATCTGTCAAATCAAAGAGTTTGATAGACAACCTGATCTCATCAGGTATCGATAAGGAACAGCAGGCTAAAGATTTTCCAGATATGATTAAACGGGAAACTGCCACAAAGATCGAACATGTGGAGAATACGGCAGCGATAGAACAGATGCTCGGACAATTGAAATCCGGCATTGTTGTGGGAATTGTCGGTACAAAGGATTCCACCGCCATTGTGATTCATGATCTAGGCGATAACCCTTTAATTAAAACAATGCAGGAATGTGAGGAGAGAGTGCCGCCCAATGTCTTAAGAGCAGTGCTTACAGTTTCTTTTGATGTTGCTGCAACCGGACGTGAAGGAAAACAGGTTGGCACTGCATTTATCGTGGCAGATATGAATGAAGTGATGAAACGGTCACACCAGATGATCTTAAACCCCTACGCCGGACATACAAACGAGGAACGGGATATCCTGAACAAGCAAAATTGGGAATCTGTTAAAGAGTTTGCCCAACTTGACGGCGTTTTTATTGTGTCAGAAGAGGGCATCATTGAATCTGCAGGCAGGTATCTTGATGTTGATGCAAAGGATATCGTAATCGACAAAGGACTTGGCGGGCGCCACGTTTCTGCTGCCGCGATTACAAGGGATACCGTAGCGATCGCATTCACAGTTTCCGAATCAGGAGGCGTTATTCGCATCTTTATGGATGGAAAGGAAAGGATGTGCATCGAATCTGCCGAAGGCACGGTTCGCAGGCAGTGACCAATCGAAACTGCAATCATTCCTGATGTTCCAAAACTATTTTTTGTTTATTTATGGCATGCACCGTTGCGGTAATTTAACCTGATGAGACTGTCGGAAAAGTCCATATTTAGAAGGGTTATAACTTATTAAATAAATTGCTCACAACGCAGCATAGCGTTTCACTTGCAAATATTAATTAAATTGTTTCGATTTTACCACTTTTCCGACAGTCTCCTGATGGTAAAAATATCCAAATTTACAAAACCGATAACTTCAAACATATTCGTACTTTACGCAAATACTATTAACCACCCGCCTTATATTTTGACATATGGAAAACAACGATAATAACAACGGCAACACTGATGACGACATCGAAAAAGTACTAATACTGCCGCTTAACGAGGATTCGAAGAAAATAACGCAGGTACTCTCAAACGACACTGCGCTTAAGATACTGGAGCTACTGGCACAAAAACCAATGTCTGCAACCGCTATTGCAGATGAAATGGGAATGGCGCTGACAACGATCAAATATAACCTGGATGCACTGATCGAATCCGATCTCATAAAAGTCAACCAGACCAGATGGAGCAAAAAAGGAAGAAAGATCAAGGTATACGCTCCGGTCCGGAAATTGATCGTTGTCGTCCCGGGCGGCGGCAGACCTGATAAAACCTCGGTTATCGGAATGCTGCAAAAATACCTGGGTATGATCGGCGCGGCTATTTTTGCATCGTTTGGCATTGAGTACCTGGCAAAACTTTCAGGTAGCATCACGGGCCCGCAATCAGTTCCGCAATCAGGTGTATTCGACAGTATGGTTGAACCCGCAGCATTTACGTATGATCTTCAGGACACTGTATTGATGCAGGCTAATAATACGCTCTACGAAAGCGCACCTGTCGCAGATACGCTGGCTAATGGAACGTTAAGAGTTGCAGAAGAAGCGACTGTAAACGTTACAACTGAATCACTGCCAACGGCAGCACCTGTTGAAATGGAAATAGCTGCAAAAAGCATGGAACCTGTTTCTTTAGGTGTGATGGACCAGGGTCTGGCATCTCACATCGGATTGTGGTTCTTTTTCGGATGTATGTTCATCATCCTGTTCTTATTGGTACGGGAACTCTATTATAGAAAAAAATCAATATGAGCATGGAGTGAGACACATGAGAGTTGCATTAAAACTTGCATATATAGGAACCAATTACCACGGTTCCCAGATCCAGCCTGATGTTGTGACCATTGAAGGGAAGATGTGTGAAGCTCTGGGGGAACTTGGAATAATTAAGGATCACAAACAGGCAAACTTCACAAGCGCTGGACGGACTGATGCCGGAGTTCATGCACTGGAACAGGTTGTGGCGTTTAATACCGACAAGCCTGATCTTGCAATTCCGCGTGTGATCAATTCAAAACTTCCTGATTCTATATGGGCATGGGCACACGCACACGTGCCTGATAATTTCAACCCCAGGTGGAATGCTGTGAAACGTAGTTACAGGTACATCATGAGCGGGGAACAGTATGACATCTCAAAGATCAGGTCTGCATCAAAACTCCTGATCGGCACACATGATTTTGCAAACTTCTGTACGGCTGACGGTGATAAAAGCACTGTCCGCACTGTCAAGCGCATCGATATCAGGGTCAGTGGACCACTTACCAGGATCGATGTACAGGCAAACAGCTTCCTGTGGAACATGGTCCGTAAGGTCGTTACCGCATTGATGATGGTCGGAAGCGATGTTCGCGATATGGAATGGCTGGAACAGATGCTGGATCCCGAATCGTATGAAGAGGGGATCGAGCCCGCATCAGCATACGGATTGACGTTAATGCAGGTGGACTATCCGCAGTTAATAAGGTGGATCGAGGATGGTTATACAATACGCAGGGCGCATGAGCACATACACGAACATCTTATCCGGCACAGGGTGATGGCTGAAGTGCTGGAAAACCTTGTTCTGCATGATTAGGGACACATCTCACATTGTATTTTCTGATAATTGTGTCACATGAGACTTTTTATTATTTTCTGGTCGGCTCGAATATGCATTTAAACTCACAGTTATCACATAAATATTTCGACTGTTCTCCAATTAACGAAAAAAAACAACTCAATCACACGACGACAAATCCAATGGAAAGATATCAATTGGAAAATCGTTACAGACAGTGTTAATCGGCTGCAAGTCAGGATTACAAAAGCAGTGAATAAAGAAAAGTGGCAATTAGTTAAAAGATTACAATATATGCTAACGAATTCGTTTTATGCGAAAATGCTGGCAATTGAGAAATGTAAAAATTAGCCTTTGTAAGAAAGTCAAAATATCTTCAAATAAAAGGATGAATGCATAATATATTGTAATTCGATTTAAACAAAACTAATGCCACATGATTAATAAACTGCTGTCCGAAAGGGTTATGAAAGGCTTGAGCGGTATGAAGGGAAACTTTCACGTACCGTTCTAAGAAGAGGGAGAGCGAGTAATCGCTCTTCTTTATTCGGCCATGGTAGCGCCGTTTTCACATCTGCCTTAACTCCCTTCCGTTTAGCAACTTTTCATTGTTGAGATGACACTAGAGATTGTCGGAAAACCCGTCAACTTTCACTAATTTAACACACAGTCGTTTTTAAACCGCCACAATTGGGGATTTTTACACCGGCCTTGACAAATTATTAACTAACATTAGTTAATTCCCCTATCCTGTAATCGATTACTTTATTTACTGTTAAAAGATATACGGTAACCACTGAAAACGAAAGAATATGAGGAACGAACAATGCACTGCGATGAAACAACGAACAAACTCGTACGACCGATCGACCAGGCAAAGATCATTTCCGGAATGAGTGTGGATTCGCTTATCAGGGAACTTGACGGATGTGCATTCGGAGCAGGTCGGCTTGCAGAGGCAGTTGATATTTATTGCGATATGCAGGCGGGTGACACGACAAAGTTTTTCGGATTTGCAGGTGCAATGGTGCCGGCAGGGATGCGCAGTATTGTTACAGATCTTATTCGTGACGGATATATCGATGTTCTGGTGACCACAGGTGCGAATATGGTTCACGACCTGGTTGAATCGCTGGGTTTGCATCATTATAAAGGTACGGATATTACGGATGATATTGAACTCAAGCATGAGGAGATCAATCGCATATACGATGTGTTCTTGCCTGAACATCATTTTATTGATTTTGAGGATAAGGTGCAGTCAATCTTCGGGGAACTTGACAGCGATACGATCTCCATACGTGAACTTTTGACACATATCGGCAAGAATCTTGACGACAGGAATTCGATACTCAAGACCGCCGCCGAAATGGATGTTCCCATATACTGCCCTGCGATCCAGGATTCCATGATCGGTCTTCAGGCATGGCTGTACAAGCAGATGAATCCGCTTAACGTGGATGCATTTGCAGACATGAGCGAATTCATGAATATTTGCTACGATGCTAAAAAGGCAGGTGCACTCCTGATCGGCGGCGGTGTTCCCAAAAACTATATTTTCCAGTCAATGCTTGTTACCCCGAACGAGTTCGATTATGCAATCCAGTTAACAATGGACACTCCCGAGACCGGCGGTTTGAGCGGTGCGACTCTTGACGAGGCACGCTCATGGGGCAAGGTTGGTGAAGAAGCCCGTTCGGTGACGGTATATGCAGATGCTACAATTACGCTTCCGATCATTGTGGCTGCAGCACGGAGCCGGTTGGAAAAGTGATGCCGGGTGCAGATCCCTACAAATCATACCGGTCAATATATTTTAGTAAAGTGATAATCTCAAATGCAAAACAACAACTCATAAACAATCATGGTGCAGTCTCCCTATCATGTATGTTACTGGCCACTGGCAAAACAGTATAATTATATGGGAATATCCTTGCTAAAGCCAGGATCAACTAGTACAATATAATTATACCGGTGATGTATAATAAATTATCTAAATCATATACAACTGGTTAAATGTGCGGAATTACAGGTTTTTTTAATACAAAGGATGCGGCTAAATATACGATAAGAGCCCTTACTATCCTCAAAAACCGGGGCAATGGCGGTGCCAGTGCCTGCGGTATAGATTGGGTAAAACACACGAATGATATTGATTCATTTTCAATTCCAAAAAGCACCAACATATTTGGTCACACACTGCATTCCATGGTAAATTCCGTGCCCCGGCAGATCGTGTATGAAGGGCGAATGGTTGCTGATTGCAGGATATACAACCGGGATGAACTGAGCAGTAAATACGACATAGGTGCAAAAAACGACTCTGGTCTTTTAGTAAAACTAATCGAGAAACAGATTGCTGAGAATGCTAAAAGTGAAACGCCTTTGGATATCACCCGCATAATCGACAACACACTTCATGAAATCATCGGAGTATATTCTTTTGCATACTGGCTCAATGACAGGGTATACATTGCCCGTGATGTACTTGGCATTAAACCCATGTGGTACGGCACACATTCCGGTTTTGCGTTCGCATCTGAGAAAAAGGCTATTGACAGTGCCAATTATCTTGCTATCAAGGAACTGGACCCGCGCGAGATCTTGTGTTATGACATAAAAGATGACACTATCACAAAATACAAACGCGAGTTCTTTTCCATAACGCCGGAGCATGAAATGCCGATTGAAACCATTCGCGGGGATGTCGGAAAACTCCTTCACGATGCCGTATCCATTCGCATTCCCGACGAAACATTTGGCATCCTGTTCTCTGGTGGTGTGGATTCTACAATTCTCGCTTACCTGTGTAAGCAGCTTGTAATGCAGCAATGTGTAAATTTTACCTGTTATACAGTTGGGCTGAAAGGCGAAGTGGAGTCACCGGATGTCCGGTACGCCAAAAAAGTGGCTGGTGAACTGGGATTTCCACTCAAGGTCAGGGAGATAGATATCCAGGAGGTCGAGGAGTATATCAAAATCGTGGTTCAGCTTATCGAGGATACCGGTGTTCCCGGGGTCGGGGTAGGGCTGACAATATATGCTGCCTGCAAAGCAGCAGCAGAAGATGGTATTAAGGTCATATTTTCCGGATCAGGTGCTGATGAGTTATTTGCAGGATATGACAGGCACAGGCGTTCTACCGATCTTAACAGGGATTGTTATGCAGATATCCTGAACATATACAAGAAGGACACGTACAGGGATGATGTTATTTCCGTGAACAACAGCATCGGGCTTTGTGTGCCATACCTGGATAAAAGATTGGTGGAATACTGTCTTAAGATCCCACCGCAATATAAAATAGAAATTAAGACCGGGATTGGCCGTGAGCGTGAACATGGGCATGAACATGGGCAGAACCAGAATAAACTCATCCTGCGCATGGTTGGTAAGGATATTGGCATTCTGCATGAGTTTACAGAGCGCAGGAAACAAGCAGCACAGTATGGCAGTCGGTTCGACAGGGCAATTGCAAAACTTGCAAAGAAGGCTGGATGCAGTTCAAAGACAGAGTACCTGGAACGATTCAAGTCACAGTCAAACCTGAAACTCGGTGTCCTGTTCAGTTCGGGAAAGGACAGCAATTATGCTTTGCAGGTTATGCAGGAGCAGAACTATTCCATTAGTTGCCTGATAACCATAAAGAGTAAGAATCCTGATTCCTATATGTTCCATACACCAAATATCGATCTCGCCCGTTTGCAGGCTGAAGCTATGGGTTTGCCTCTTATTGAGCAGGTAACAGAAGGCGAGAAGGAAGTCGAGCTTCTGGATATGAAGAACGCGATCGTGCGGGCGCAGGAAGAGTACGGTATCAAAGGAGTGGTCACAGGAGCACTGTATTCGAATTACCAGAAGGAGAGGATCAGGCGGGTATGTGACGAACTTGGTCTTAAGGACTTTTCGCCACTCTGGCACATTGACCAGGAAACTGAGATGCGAAAGTTGCTAAAGCTTGGGTATGAATTTATTTTCAGCAGCATTGCTGCGTACGGGCTGGATAAGAGCTGGGTCGGGCGCAGGATCACAGAAAAGGATATTGACAGGCTTGTGCGGTTGAATGAGAAGATCGGATTGAATATCGCAGGCGAAGGAGGGGAATTTGAGAGTTTTGTGCTGGATGCCCCTATGTATAAAAAGAGGATCGAGATCAAGGGATACGAGGTTGTGGAGCTGGATGAGTACACGGTAAGAACTGTTATTACGGATGCGGAATTGGTGGATAAGGAGGGGAGATGAAATTGTTTTATCTGAAAACAAAAAACGTGTTTGTTTAGATGGTTTCGATAAAATGTCGATACACAGCCCATACATACAGACCCCTTGCAACAATCCAGCCGCAGGCGGATTGCACCGGTGTCAAAAAACGCTGAATAAATATATTTTTAAGTATCCCGTCCTGAAGATGTGCATTTTGTCATTGAAGCGCACGGGTATTCCATGTCAGGCAGACACACAACACGCTCATTTACATCTGCTATATTCCTGAATCCACATGTAAGCAATGGTTATCTTAGAAATCATTTAACTTTAACTGCTTGCGGTGACAGTTTTCGCCGGGAATCTCAACCGGGTATGAGCCTGTTAAACACCCCATGCACAGATCCTCTTCATTAATCCCAATTGCTTTGACAAGCCCGTCTATACTCAGGTAGCCAAGTGAATCTGCATTGATCACAGCTTCAACACCTGGTACGGTCTTGTGAGCTGCAATGAGTTCATCCCGTGTCGCCATGTCAATTCCAAGGTAGCAAGGTGCAATAATTGCCGGACTTCCTATTCTTGCATGAACTTCAACGGCACCTGCATTGCGAACCATGTCAATTATCCTTCTGGATGTTGTTCCGCGAACAATGCTGTCATCAATAAGGATAACACGTTTTCCATTGATATTTTGTGCGATTGTATTCATTTTAAGCCTGACAGCACTCTCACGCATGGCCTGTCCGGGTATGATGAATGTACGCCCAATATAACGGTTTTTCATCAGTCCTTCGTGATACTTTACGCCGGATTTCTCGGAATACCCGATCGCAGACGTGATTCCTGAATCCGGAACCGGTGAGACTATATCTGCATCAACCGGATGCTCGATTGCAAGCTGCTCCCCTATCCGCTCACGCACGGCATATACGAGTTTACCATCAATTATCGAATCAGGTCTTGCAAAATAGATATATTCAAAAACACAATGTGCCGGATGTTTTTCATGATAGATGCGGTGACTTTCGATCTCGCCGTCCTTAAAAAAAAGTATTTCACCTGGAGCAACATCGCGTATAAACGTACCATTTAGCGTATCAATTGCAACACTTTCCGATGCAACCACATGACCGCCTTCCACCTCCCCGATACAGAGAGGTTTAAGCCCCAGGGGATCCCTGACAGCGATCAACAGGTCATCCATCAGGATCGTAAATGAATATGAACCCAAAAGCCTGCGCATCACACCGTGGATCGAATCAACAAGATCTGATTTCAGGAGTTCCTTGATGAGAAGATGTAATATGACTTCAGTATCTGAATCGGTTATGAAAATACTGCCTTTAGACTCAAGTTCATCACGAAGGTCTTTGCCATTTACAAGGTTGCCGTTGTGCGCCAGGGCAACTGTGCCGCCCTTAAAATTCACAACGAATGGCTGGCAATTCTCAATTCCGGAAGCACCGGTTGTTGAATAGCGGACATGGCCTATACCAACATTTCCACAAAGATTAGCAATTTCTTTTTTAGAGTAAACCTCTGGCACAAGCCCCATACCCTTGATAGAGCGTAGCATTTTGCCATCATGGACCGTTATTCCGGTGGATTCCTGTCCCCTGTGCTGAAGAGCATAAAGTGCATAATAGATTTGAAGAGCAGTTGGACTTGATTGTGATTCAGCATTGTGCATGACCACGCCCACAACACCACACTCTTCCCGCATTTTTACCCTCGGCGTGAAAACATATCCCTTTTTGGTTAGGTTAATATTTGCACTTTGCCTGCCATTTGTAACTTCTCATGCGCCTGGACTTTCCAAAACCGCATGATGTGCATTGTTTTGTATGAATATTGAGTGAAACGCTTCCGCAGCGCCTGCATGTTACGTGGGTTCGTTTTTGTTTCTTACCCATTGAAGGAGTACCTTTGGACATTTATTATCACCTTATTTTGAATGATCGTATCTAATGATCTATTATTAATATTATTTGAATAACAATATTTAAATGGCTACAATTATCTGCCATCCATTGTATCGGAGATTAGACTTGGTGTATTTACGACTTAATATACATTACGGTGACACATATACTACATTGTCACCGCGAATTACAACGCTGTCCATTTTTCGTATGGATTCTCCATCTTTGATCTCTTCGGCTTTATTAAGTACAAGATTCATGTGTACATCATAACCCTGCAATTCGCCCCTGAACTCCCGTGCACCTTTCAATCGTACAATAACAGGTGTATTCAGTGAATCGTTCAGTATATCGAGAGGTCTGTTTCCCATATTTAGTCATCCATTATTTTATAAGTCATATTGGTTTTTGAATTGATCCAATATCAAATCATCATGTAATCGATTATGATAGTCTTTCGAACTTTTAAATCAATCGGTCGTTTGCTGATATTTGTACTTAACTGCATATCTAGTATAAAAGGTTATCAAATAACTGAAATATATGCCTTAAATTGCGAGACTTTTTATTATTTTCCGGACGATTCGGTAAACCGCAGGGAAAAGTAACAATCTCTGCAATCTTATAGAGACTTTTTGTTATCTTCCGGAATGGTTGGAAAACCACAGAGGACACAGAGAAAAAACAACAACTCTCTGTGTCCTCTGTGT
>DQIP01000192.1 GCA_020793565.1 Candidatus Methanovorans sp. | reverse complement strand
TGTGTTTCTGATTTCGAAACAACGAAAACTGGGTATATTAAATTTTGTGAAATCCCTTATATGATATCACCTATACATTTTACTATTTTGGCTGTCAACTGCCTTTTTCGTGTTTCTTTGCACGAAGATTTTGTGATATTTTAGTTTCAGCTCGGGCATATCCAAAAACTAATATTCACATAACCCATATTAGCGATGGTGATACTATGAAAATATTAGGTATATCAGGAAGTCCGATAGCAGATGGAAATAGCGAATATTTGATCGATACTGTACTAAACGCTGCAAAAGCAAGAGGTTTTGAGACCGACAGCGTGCTTTTATCATCGGCAAAGATCGCGCCATGCACGGCATGCGGGGCATGCGGTCAAGGTGAAAAGTGCCCGATCAATGATGATATGGAAGCAGTGTACTCTAAACTGACCGATGCTGATGCCATCATCGTGGCAACACCTGTCTATTTCGGAAGCGTTACTGCGCAGGTAAAGGCCCTGTTCGACAGGAGCGTACTCCTGCGGCGACAGGGATTCCAGCTTAAGAGCAAACTGGGTGCAGCAATGGCTGTTGGCGGTTCCCGAAACGGTGGCCAGGAAAAGACGATACAGGTTGTCCAGGACTGGATGCATATACACGGCATGGTTGTTACAGGCGACGGTGGACACTTTGGAGGAATTGTGAAAAACCCTGCGGCCGATGATGACGAAGGCATGGTGACAGTGAAGGATACGATCGAGAATGTTTGCGATATTCTTGGGATGATGAAGTGAATAGGGATGCGGCCACCATGCCACATCCATCCAACTATCCACTTTTCAGATATTCTCAAAAGTTATATCTACATGTACCAATCAATTTGTATTAATAAATCCCCACCAATTCATTTTTAGTAGAGATCACCCAGAGATGACCAGATTTGCAGGAAAAAGTTACAAATCACAGAACATACCCATTAAAAAAAAGAATATTCACTGAATCCACAATCTCTAATTCTCTTGCTGTACTGATCGGGGTGCTCACAGGTCTGGCAATTGTATTGTACGATCGCTTAATATTACAAAGTAACAAACTGTTCTTTGGAACAATATCAGACTCACCCAACTATTATGTTATTTTTATACCGGCACTTGGTGGATTGCTGGTAGGAATACTTGCCTATTCATTTGTGAAAACACGGCGCTGCGATATTGAAGAAGTAATAGAGGCATCTACCCTGCATGCTGGCAAACTGCGAACAAAAAACGCATTTTTGGAAGTACTGGCTTCTGTGATCACAATAGGTTCAGGTGGCTCTGCCGGTAAAGAAGCACCAGGCGTATTGGCTGGTGCAGGTATCGGTTCCCTGATCGCACAGATATTTAACATATCAGGCAACCGGTTGAGGATCATGCTTGGATGCGGCGCATCTGCCGGGATTGCTGCGGCGTTTAATGCACCACTTGCAGGCGTTGTTTTCGTTGTAGAAGTTATCTTTGGTGAACTGGAAACAAAAACATTCATACCAATCGTCATCTCAGCCGTATTTGCCACCATTACTGCAAATCTTGTATTTGGGGTCAGGCACATACAAATATCCTATTATGGACTGGTAAGTCCTTTGTACGAATCGGTGCTTTACCTGATATTGGGACTGTTGGCAGGAATTATCTCGGCATTGCTTATTCGATCGACGTACTTATTCCATGACGGTTTCAATAAAATTCCAATTCACCCAATGTTAAAACCCGCAATTGGCGGACTTGGTGTTGGTCTTATCGGATTCTTTTACCCACAGGTATTCGGTGTTGGATATGGCGTTATCACAGATGTACTGGCAAACAAATTTACACTGGATATTCTAGTAATACTTCTTTTCCTGAAGATCATCACCTTCTCGCTAACATTAGGTTCAGGCGGTTCAGGCGGTTCAATCGTACCTGCCCTTTTTTCCGGGGCAATGCTTGGCGGTGCATTCGGCACAGTGGTTCATGCCGCGTTTCCAGCCATTACCGCAGAACCAGGTGCATATGCACTGGTTGGTATGGGTGCCGTGCTTGCCGGAACTGCACGCGCACCTTTGACTGCGATGCTGATCCTGTTTGAACTGACAATGGATTACAATATCATGCTGCCACTCATGTTCGCATGTGTGGTCAGCAACGTAACATCCAGTTCACTCCATTCGGAATCTATCTTCACAGAAGGCCTGCGCCGCCGTGGTTTTACAATAAGGAAAGGGCACGAGATCGATGTAATGGAATCAATGCTTGTACGTGATGCAATGAAACAGCATGTCCAGACAGTTTCCGCAGATAAGAATGTGGGCACCCTTATCAGCCTTATGCAATCAAGCCGCCATGCAGGATTTCCGGTTCTTGACCAAAAGGGCGTACTGTGCGGCATTGTAACACTTGAAGATGTGCGGGAAAAGGTCAAATACGGCGAACTTGAGACAATTATCAGGGATATAGCTAGCTTCGACGTGATCGTGGCATATCCTGATGAATCATTAAATACAATACTTGAACGACTTGCCATGCATGATATAGGACGACTGCCGGTTGTATCGCGATTTGATGATGCCAAACTTTTGGGAATGATAACTCGCAGTGATGTTGTTAATTCGTATAACAAGAAAGTAGTAAGCAAAGTCCAGAAGAAGAGGGATGTGGGATAAACATCTGCATTATTTTTTGTACATGTTTAGCTCGTTTTGCTGTAGGGGAAACTAACCTCTGCAGGTGGCATATTACTAACTGTCAACACATCCAACCTCGAAACTATTCAACAACCCGCCCCAGGAAATAACCCGCCGTTGCGCTAGTTATCTCAACTTCGCACGTCTGTCCCGGTGAGATATTACCAGCCTTTATGACCACTGGTTTATATGAATCCGTGCGTGCCATAAATCCTTCAAACTTCGCTTCTTTTGATACAAAGACCACGCCCTTCCAGCCTATCATATGCTTTTTCGATTCGAGTTTGATCTCATTACACAAACTGTGTAGTTTATTTGAACGATTTGCCGTAATCCTTGAATCAATATTGCGATACCCCCATGCTTTCGTATACGGGCGCGGGGTGTAACGTGATATATTGACCTTATCGGGCTTATACTCCCTGACCCATTCAACAGTTCTTTTAAAGTCCTCATCCGTCTCACCAGGGAAACCTACAATGATATCGGTAAACAACGTAAGATCATCGAACTTATTCCAAAACCTTGTGATAATATCGTTAACATCATTCATGGAATAAAAGCGGTCCATGTGTTTTAACACATCATCCGATGCCGACTGGATTGGAAGATGTAACAATTTGTATATCTTGTCATTCTCAAACACTTCCATAAGTTCATCGAGGATCGGCATCACCGAAAATGGATTCATCATACCGACACGAACCTTGAAATCACCCGGGATCTCAGTTACCATTTTCAAAAGTTCCGGCAGCCGTAAGCCAGTGTCCATACCATATTGTCCGTTGTCCTGCGATGTGAGCCATATTTCCCTACATCCCTCACTGAGCGCAGTTTCAATATCCCGAACGATTGATTCGGGATCAAACGACCTCAAACGTCCACGTGCAAGTTTCACGATACAGTAAGCACACCTGTAATTACATCCCTGTGATATCTGGCAAATATGGATATTCGGATTGAAACGAACTCTTCCAGTGTTTAAAAATCCTTCCGGCTCTGGTGTGAATATCTCGATCCGTTCACCCGGCATCAAGTCACTACCCGCATAGGACCTTTCAATGCCACTTAATACGTCGCCCAGTCTTGATATCGAATTGACACCGAGTATATTTGCCAGGGGATTGTTCTTTAATATAACATCCAGCTGAACCTGTGGCATACAGCCGGCAACAACAAGCTCAACCCCTTTATCGCCATATTCCCGAATCTTATGGAGAATCTTCTGCTCGGTCGCGTATTTTACAGTACATGAATTCAAAACAACAACTTCAGCATCCTTTTCACAAACCAGCTCATGCCCCATTCGTATGATGGAATACATCATGATCTCTGCCGAAGCCTGGTTGGCTGAACAGCCGTATGTAGCAACGTGTACTTTCATGTAATTGAGAACATATTACATAATTAGCATATGATATTCACATCAGGCGAACCGGTGTTTCTTCCTTATCGACGATGTAGATGGTATCCGTAAATTTCACAACACCTGAACTTCCCATGGATACACTGTGTACCCTTGCGTCTCCGCCTCCAAAGAGATTTACCTCTTTTAAGAACTGACCCGGGGTAATTCCTGTTGCTGCAAAGATCACATCTTTGCCTGGTACAAGTTTGTTGGTATCCATCACATCATTGATACTGTCTTCGGTGATGCCCATTGTAACCAGCCTTGGCATCTTTTCCTCTTTTTCTTTTGCGATCATCTCTTCCGATTCACCATTTGCCACATTTGGAAGTACAAGTCTTGCAAGTATCTTTCCGCCAAGTATTTTCATAGCAGCTGCTGTAAGCACAGCCTCTCCCGAACCTCCAGCACCCATGACAACATGTACACCTGATCCCCGTATCGCAGTTGCAATTCCAGGCATAAGATCCCCATCCGAGACCAAACTGACCCGTGCACCCGATGCACGGATCTCTTCTATCTTCTTTTTATGGCGCTCCCGATCAAGTATGACAACCACCAGTTCATCGATATCCCTGTTAAGTGCATTTGCAACAATTTGCAGATTATGAGCAACCGGAAAATCAAGATTGATCCTCTCATCCGGGTGTTCTTTCTCATATCGCACTACGTCTCCACCAACAACGATCTTATCCATGTATACATCCGGCCCATGGAAAAGTCCACCTGGTTCTGCCATTGCCATAACAGCAATGGAACCTGGAATACCGTCAGCCGTAAGATTCGTACCTTCCAGGGGGTCTACTGCAATATCCACAACAATATTACCCTTTCCGGTCCCCACCTCTTCGCCAATATAAAGCATCGGAGCTTCATCACGCTCGCCCTCCCCGATCTTGATCACGCCCCGCATATCAAGTTTGTTAAGCATCCTGCGCATCGCCTCAACAGCGACATGGTCTGCAAGCATCTTGTCCCCGCGTCCCATCTGGTATGCTGCTGCGATCGCGGCAGCTTCTGTTATATGTAGCAATCTTGGAAGCAATGCCTGTTCAATGGGTCCGGCACCATTCATCATATTTTCAGCAGTTTTTGGGTGAGTCATGGTCATCATCTCTTTGTATAACTATTTTAATGTGTCACAATGTATTAATCATTTCCATTATCATTTCCATTATCACTTCAACACATCAACAAGAGCAACGCGCTCGATCACAAGTTCAGGGATCTTATCCTCACCCACAGCCTCGATCTCGGATTCCGTGATGTTGAATTGTGAAATGATCGATTCCCGCCCGGATGTAGAATAACCAATGAGAGGTTTTTCGTCTATGATCCCTAAAAGGGCAACGGATGCCAGTAAAACCGGTTGTTTTTCACCAATGACAACAAATGCTGCCCGGTTATCACCTTCGTGAAGCCCCATCGAAAATGCCTTCTCTATTTGTCGCTCACCTGCTGCATAGCGCATGATCTCAACACCAAGATCATTTGCTACGTTTATGTGTGCTTCCATTGCACCAATGGCTTTTTTAACAGCAAAACGGATGTGTCGTTCTCCTGCGATCTTATCAGCATCCAATGCCTGGATTAGGACATTATTAGAAGATGATATTTTATTGAGGTTCCTTAAAAACCCGCGCAGGTCTTTGATGTGAACCAGTCCACTTATAATTTTTATATCCATACCTTGCAAATTGGAATATGATAGAATAAGGATGACGGTTGGACAGTAATTCCAATTTTGTCACCAAACGGTTTTTTTGATGCCAATTATCGAAATTTAACCTTACATCAGGCATACAATACGTAAATTTTTCAATTCATAAAATAGTGCCCTGAAGAGTTGGGTTGAACACGAAACTGATAGTTTACAACAATTAAATGAATGTTGGTAAAAGGTTTATATGATTCGCTACATTGCAAATACGAGGAGTTATAAATTATACACTATAACAAATAGAAAGGTGATGGTAACATGTCCATACGCAATTTCACAATATTTCCAGCAATACTACTACTATTACTATTACTATTGCTGTTTATATCAGTCCAGTCGGCCAGTGCACAGGATATCAGCATCGTTAATGTCTATTCAGACGTTGATTCGGCAGACTTCACGATCCATGCAGATAAACATTATGAGAATATTATTGTCAGGTCTGACTTGATATTCGATAGTAAGATAATATCATCAAAACAATTCAATATTGATAAGATATCACCGGATACCGATATCACCAAAGTGGTATTCTGGGGCATCAAACCGGAAGCAGGATACTACCATACTGAAATAGCAATTTCACTGAACAGCATGGACGACGGTGCCGTGGAAACAAAATATTCAAATTTCTCGTACGGACGACAGGCTATTCCAAAAATATTTATTAAAGACATCGTACCGGATTCGATGGGTATCAGTATCATCCTTTCTCCAAAAGTAAGCACGCTGGGTGTTGAACCTGTACTGGCAGATGTGGAATACATGCTTGTGGATGGTGACACCGTCGTTTACCAGACCAAAAACAACCGTATTAATGTGATACAGGCTACACCTCTTTCAAAGAACTGGAACATACGGCTTGAGAACGATCACGAATACTTGACCAGGGTTAAAGTGAAAATTGCATCACCCATAGATGTCGTAATTGCCAGGTCAAAAGAATTTACAGCAAAAGACGATGCCAAGATCACCGAACTCTACAGGGACGAAACAGGTGCAAGTGTTACCGTGCTCGGTCAGTCACAAGTACCTTTCACAGGCAGTATTGTCTTTACGGTCGTAAAGGATGGCAACATCATCGGGGAAATATCCGAAAAATCCCCTATCCTGATGTCAGGAGACGATGACACCATAGAAGTTACCTGGGGCAGCAGGCTTGCTACAGGAATATACGGGCTTACCGTTAAAGTGGTTGGTAACGACAATGATGTGCTGGACAGATGGGATACGATCATAGAAGTAGAGCATCATATCTTCGCTGACGAAACACCTGCACCGATTCCAGCCAAAGAGTCACCGGGTCTTTCTATCTACTCAACGGCTTTCCTTATAATACTTGTATATCTATCAGGCTGGGCAGATCGCAGGCACTGGTGATATTCATGTATGAGCTCTTCATCGCTGTCAGGCATCTGACATCACGCCGCAGACAGACCATCTTTTCTGTACTGGCTGTCGGGCTGGCAGTTATGATGCTCATGTGGTCACAGGCAATGATGGTGGGATTCACCGATGAGATGTATTCAAAGACCGTTGACTCGACTATGCCACATGTAACAGTTGAACCACAGGAAGATGAAGATTACATCCACCTGTACCGCAATCTCATAAGGAATATCAATGAGATCGATGGCGTTGTAAGCATATCACCGATCCTTACAGGAACAGCTACATTTGAATACAAAGGCAAGAACAAGAATGTGGTCATGCAGGGCATCCGGGTTGAGGACCACGATTCCGTGATGTATATCAATGACAATATTATCGATGGAAATTTTAGGGATCTGGAAATTTCACCCAACAGTGTAGTGGTTGGTGATGCCCTTGCTGAAAAACTTGATGTGGAAATTGGAGATACCATAGATGCTTCATTTCCTGAAGCGAATCCGACAAACCTGAAAGTTGTGGGTATTTATGACAGCAGAACACCTATGGATGAAACCCTGGCATTTACGTCCCTGTCCACAGTCCAGGATTTTCTTGGCGTGTCCGACGTTGTAACTACTATTTTAGTACGTGGGGATGACCGTGAGCGTGCACAGGCCATATCAGGGAAGATAGATGCTCTGGGGTATCCTGCTTCAAGCTGGAAAGAAACTAATCCGGAGATAATACAAACACTTAAAATGGAAAGCACAAGCAATACCATCACACTGGGTCTTATCATAATTATTGCATCTTTCGGAATCGTCAGTACCCTTTTTATGGTTGTTATGGAGAAGACCAAAGAGATAGGCATGCTTATGGCAATGGGAGTGTCACGAAGAAGTATTTTGATAATATTTGTAATGGAAAGCGGCATTCTGGGACTACTGGGCGCCTTAATTGGAGTGATGCTGGGTGCGATGTTTGCCATATATATGGGGTCATATAACTACGGGTTTGAAGTCATGGCTGGCATTTCAACAATTCCATTTGTTGTGAGGATACAGGATGCGGTTATTATTGTGTTGTTCACATTCCTGTTAAATCTCATTGCCGGGATATATCCTGCCAGTCGTGCTTCAAAACTTAAGCCGGTGGAGGCGATAGGCCGTGACTGAGGAGGATTGGCATGTTTGAACTCGATGTTGCCACAAGACACATTAAGTCACGCCGCAGACAGACCTTATTTTCCATAATTGCAGTATCATTGGCTGTGGGAATAATTATAATCTTCATGTCAATGATGAGCGGTTATACGAGTATATTGATCGATTCGACAACTGAGAACCAGGCTCATATTACGATCATGCCAAAGGAGGATGAGGACTACATATATCTCTACCACGGGCTTGAGAACCATATCCATACCCTGAAAGGTGTAGGGGGAGTTTCGTCATATTTACAGAATGAAGCTGCCCTGCAATACAAGCATAACGCTGAAGGGGTACTGTTATACGGTATCAATCCTGAAGATGAGAAACGGGTTGTCAACAGGGATAAATATATGCTGGCCGGGGAGTTTGTATCCATTGATAATCCCGGAAGCCGGATGATCCTGGGTTTTAAGCTTGCTAAGAACCTTGATGTAAATATGGGTAACAGTGTAACAGTTCAAATTCCGGGAGCAGAACCTACTGATTTTACCATTACCGGCATATTCCAGACTGGAACGCCTATTGATGAAACAATGGCATTTGTAAATCTTGGGCGGTTGCAGGACCTTCATGGATCCGGGGATGTGGTAACAGGAATTGGGATTAAGATATTTGATGTTTATGATGCTGAAGAGCTGGCTAATGGAATTGACCGGGAGACGGGCTATGATGCTATAAGCTGGATGGAGCAGAATGCAGAAATACTCAACCTGATGGAAACCTCGGAAAGTATGGTTTATTTCTTTTATATTATCATTTTTTCCATATCAGGTTTTGGTATCGCCAATGTCCTGATAATGATAGTTATGGAAAAAGTAGGTGAGATAGGTATGCTAATGGCTATGGGCACATCCCGGCGAAGTATAATGCTGATATTTTTGCTGGAGGCAGGAATACTGGGTATGGCCGGGGTTGTAATTGGTTGTGTACTGGGATATGGGGCATCACTGGCAATTGCATCTATCACCATACCTATACCACCCGAAATGTATTTCGGAATGGATCACCTGCCCGTAGTAATAGAACTTAAGAATTTCATTTCAGCCAGTGCTTTTGCTATGGTGATCAATATTGTAGCTGGTGTGTTTCCGGCAAGGCGAGCTTCAAAAATGAATCCTGTGGAGGCAATACAAAGTGTTTGATGATGTAAGTGATATAATTATACAGATACGAAACCTGAGTAAAATTTATGGTGACGGTGTCGAGATTAAAGCTCTTGATGCAATTGACCTGGATATTAAACGTGGTGAGTTTATTGCTATTGTAGGGCCTTCGGGTTCCGGAAAAAGTACTTTGCTTCATCAAATCGGTATTCTTGATACACCTACCAGTGGTACCATTTTGCTCAAAGGGATCGATATTACGAAAATGTCTGATAAGCAGCGCTCCAAAATGAGAAATGAAGAATTGGGATTTATTTTCCAGTACCATCATTTACTGCCGGATTTCAATGCGCTTGAAAATGTGATGATGCCACTGCTTATTAAAGGAACCAAACGCTCCAAAGCAAAAAAGATGGCTTTTGAACTATTAAAAGAAGTTGGTTTGGAAGACCGAATTAATCACAGGACACATCAGTTGTCTGGTGGACAGAATCAAAGAGTTGCAATTGCAAGGGCACTTGTAAATAAACCCAGTATTGTTATTGGCGATGAACCGACAGGAAATCTTGATACAAAAAAAAGTGATAGTATTTATGAGCTGCTACGCAGGCTTAACAAGGAGTATAATCAAACATTTATTTTGGTAACGCATGATGAACGTATGGCAGCTAAAACTGATAGGATCATACGAATTGTTGACGGAAAGATTGCCGAAGATTCAAAAAATAGAAAGGATTTTTGATTTTGAAATATGTTTTACAGTAAATAGTATTATGGTTCTATTTTTAGAGACCGACCCCATGGTTTCAACTGGAACATGAAAATGGAATTAAAACAAAGATTCTGAATGTTTAGCTATACTTTGTAACTATACTTTGACTTTATAGCTCTGCTTTAATTTTGTAGCTCTGACTCTGCATCTCTTTGAATATTTTGGCTTTGTAGTTATACTCTTTGACTTTGTAGATCTGCTTTCAGTTTTGCTTATGTTAATACAATCGCAATAAATCAATTTTAGTAAATGTAACTATAATAATACTTTGTATTTACTTAAAAAGAAAATTTTGTTAAAATGTTACAAAACTTGTTAAAATATTATAAAACATACTAATAAAATTACCGCAACTCAAATGAAAACTATTATATACTAATAATTTAATACATTGAACACCATATTTTTTATTTGTTATAAGATTACATAAAATATATTTTATTTACTCCAGTTGAAATCATAGGGTCCCTGTGTTATATAAACTTTCCAGTTGAAATCATGGGGTGTTATTTTATTTGTATTTTGTTTGAAGTTCAATTTTATACAAAATTAAATTTTATAATATTAAATATCCTATAGACGCTGTTTTTCAAAGTGATTCCAAAATTTTATTGTATTCCATTTGAAGTGAAGGGGTGTTAACCATAAATGTTAATAAGCTATATTTCCATTGCATCTATTGGAACTAAAGGTTTGTTAAGAAAATTAATAGTTGAAAAATATTAGTTATATGAGAACTTATTTTCTATTATCTCAAATTATTGTTTCAACTAAAAAATCGGATGGGTAAAAAATGGAAAATAAATCATTGAATGGATTATTTCAGGACTTGCTAGAGAACGATCCTATTTTTAAAAATAAGGAAGTACTCAGGCCATCTTATACTCCTGATCTTTTATTGCATAGAGATGTTCAAATTAACAATCTTGCTACGATACTGGTTTCGGCACTTCGTGGCGAGACGCCATCAAATATTTTAATATACGGAAAAACAGGAACAGGTAAAACAGCAGCCACTCGATATGTTGGAATAGAACTGGAGAAAAAAAGTGAAGAAATGAATGTTTCCTGCGTTGTATTATATATAAACTGTGAAGTAATTGATACGCAATACAGGTTGCTGGCAAATCTCGCAAGACAATTTGGGGAAGATGTTCCTATGACTGGCTGGCCTACTGATCAGGTTTTTTCAAAATTTAAGGAAAGCATTGATTCAAAAGAACAGGTCATTATTATCATTCTTGATGAAATAGATAAACTAATTAAAAAAGGCGATAATGTCCTGTATAACCTTTCACGCATTAATACCGACCTTAAAAAATCCAAAATTAGTATGATCGGCGTATCCAATGATTTAAAATTCACAGAATTTCTTGATCCCAGGGTCAAAAGTTCTCTTGGAGAGGAAGAAATAATATTTCCTCCATATGACGCCAACCAAATTAGTGATATCTTGAGAGACAGAGCACAAATAGCATACAAAAATGATGTTTTGGATGATGTGGTCATTCCACTCTGTGCAGCACTTGCTGCTCAAGAACATGGAGATGCAAGAAGAGCACTTGATCTGTTGAGAGTTTCAGGAGAATTTGCAGAACGTGAAAATAAATCAAGAGTTGAAGAAGAACATGTCAGAAATGCTCAGGATAAGATCGAAGTTGATCGTATTGTTGAAGTTGTACGTACACTTCCAACCCAGTCTAAACTCGTGTTATATAGTGTAATATACCTTCAAAATAAAGGATATAGGAATATGACAACCGGTCAAGTATATAATATTTACTTGAAGTTCTGTCACAATATTGATACGGATGTTCTTACACAGCGCAGGATCACAGATCTTATATCTGAATTAGATATGCTTGGAATTATAAATGCAGTTGTTGTAAGTAAAGGACGTTATGGCAGGACTAAGGAAATATCACTAAGTGTATCTATTTCCAATGTACGTAAGGTACTTCTTGAAGACAATAGGTTAAAATCGCTTGAGAGTTTCAATCCTCCGGTGGTTTCCCAAGCGCATCTATAATGATGCATTTTTAATATTTTTATCAAAACTTCGGTAACAACAACCGGATATATCCTACATAAGGAATCCTGTACCTGGCAATTCCAATAATCCACTCATCTTTAACAGGAATATGATAACTAATAGTTCCTTGCTGGTCAAAATGCGTGTTTGTCACTAGATTATCACCTTTGGTGATATACCCACTGGACGGCGCTGGTGGTCCACCGGTCCACATTGGTTCTCCTTTTTGTACATAGTACATAGCCCTGTGAATAATTGGTGTAACATCTTTCTTACCGTATGGCCGATACAATATTACATCCCCACTATTCTTAAATGATGAATAATTTTCGTTGTCAGGCTGGTTGGTGATTACCACGGTTCGATCTATGTTTTCAATAAAAACGATATCCCCAATATTCATATGTGGTTCCATACTTCCTGATTCGACGGCTACCATAGGAGCCCACATCCCAAATACTATCTGGGAAAGAAATGCAAATATTAGCACAGCTAAGATAACAGTAAGAATATCGCGTGTAAGCGAGATCCAGAGTTGATCGCTATTTCTAAATATGTTTATTGCATTTTTTAAGTTCATAATATTTTTCATTACAATCTTATGTTATATAATACTGTACATAGTACCAGATCATAGTGTCAAATTATAGTGTCAGACAGTATTAAATCACAGTGTTAAATCACAGTGTTAAATCATAGTATTAAATCATATTACTATGTAGTTGTAGTAACAGTTGTTATGATATCAATTCTCATAATCATAGTATTTGTCAAATTACAACACGATTATCAATATGCAACTGATTATTATTGTTAGTATACAAGCGAACATCATTAAAACAATTGGTGAAATGTTGATGGATAATCGATGAATATCAGGTATATAGTATGCATAAAGTAGATATTATAGCAATGTTTGCGGAAGAAGGCTATCAGGTAAGTCCTGACGCAGTGGAATTGATATTTGCACATGGTTCCCCGGTTGAGCTTGCCGGGTATATACTTGCAACCATTGATGAATCTATATTCGTAGTCGAGGCCGGGCACATAGATCTTGATGGATTTAAGATCAGTCCAGAAGACCGGAAAACTGATGTCCATTCACCGGATACGCTCACCAGAACAGTTTTATCTTCTGCTTCATCGTCCATTTCATCACCAATTTCACCACCTACATCATCTTTTTCCCCATCTTTGCCATCACCATTTTCATCATCACCTGATATATGTAGGTGTGAGTGTGAATATACAGAAAGTCCTGTTGATATTATTTCTGACATAACAGACCAGTCAACATGTGTCGGTGAGTACATGGAATTTGTCCAGTATTTCAGGAACCGATATAGTAAACTAAGCGAGATGATACGTGGCAGGGTAAATGCAAGACCTATTGAAAGCCTTGTTAAGAACCGCAGGCAAGGCGGGGGGATGAGGCAGGAGAGGGGTGAAAGCGGTTATAATGAAATATCTATCATAGGTATGATATCCGATATCAAGACTACCACCAACGGGCACAAGATAATTGAACTGGAAGATCCTACCGGGTTGTTTTCGGTGCTTGTGCGCATGGTAGATAAGGAATTGTTCGAGCAGGCATCCCGCCTTGTGCTTGATGAGGTTGTGGGCATCACGGGCGCGCTTACCAATGACGGGAATTTGATGATCGTAAAAAAAATTATCATGCCCGATATTCCGGCAATGTCACCCAGGAGAAGTACTACGTCCGGAAAGGCGGTTTTCATATCTGATGTACATATCGGAAGTTCAACATTCCTTGAGGATGCATGGCAACGTTTTATCGATTTTTTAAATGGGGATGTGGATAATGATGCCATGCGAGAGATAGCAAAGGAAGTGAGATATCTCGTGATCGCGGGTGATCTTGTTGATGGTGTGGGTATATTTCCGGGTCAGGACAAGGAGCTTGCAATATATGATGTATATGACCAGTACAAAAGAGCGGTTGAGTATTTTGATCAGGTACCGGATCATATAAGGGTAATAATAGGACCAGGTAATCATGATGCTGTGCGGCAGGCAGAGCCGCAGCCGCAGCTCCCTGATCATATAAGGTCAAATTTCAATGGTAATGGCAACATTACTTTTGTGGGAAATCCGGCAATGGTCAATCTTGATGGTGTTAGGGTGCTCATGTATCACGGACGTTCGATCGATGACCTTGTTGCAGCAATTCCAGGTGTGTCGTATCAGGAACCTACGACCGCAATGGTAGAAATGATGAAGCGCAGGCATCTTTCTCCAATATACGGAAGCAAAGTTTCCATTGCACCTGAGAAGCAGGACCATTTTGTGATCAACCAGATTCCTGACATCCTGCATTGCGGACATGTTCACACTGTGGGAGTTAAAAACTATAAGAATGTGCTTTTGATAAATTCAGGCACATGGCAAGCGCAAACAGAGTTCCAAAAACGTGTTAATCTTGTACCAATGCCTGCACAGGTTCCTGTTGTTGACCTATCAAGCCTGAAGACAACGATGTTAAAGTTTGAGTGATAATTTGGGTGATAATTTGGGTGATAATTTAAGTGATAATTTAAGTGATAATTTAAGTGATAATTTAAGTGATAATTTGGGTGATAATTTAAGTGATAATTTGAGTGATAATTTAAGTGATAATTTAAGTGATAATTTAAGTGATAATTTAAGTGATAATTTAAGTGATAATTTAAGTGATAATTTAAGTGATAATTTAAGTGATAATTTAAGTGATAATTTAAGTGATAATTTAAGT
>DQIP01000193.1 GCA_020793565.1 Candidatus Methanovorans sp. | reverse complement strand
CCCAGTTTTCGTTGTTTCGAAATCAGAAGCACATACAGGCGTGACGTGAAAAGTTCAGCGAATATATCTGGTGGGTAAATTATTTATTGGGAAATCCCTTATGATGAAAAATATTCAGAACCCGAGATCGTCAGGGATTACATTGCCGGGATGACTGACAGGTATTTCGAAAGCACATTCACGGATCTGTTTTTGCCTAAAAAGTGCAGGTATACCATAGATGAGTGTGAGAAGTCTACACTGTCCCCTCGTCGGTTAGTTTGAGTTCACGAATTTACCGGGATTCCCGGGAAAAATGGGTGTTTTATAACTAATGAATTGTTGTATGTAAAGTACCATACGTATGGTACAGGTTAAGGATTAATATATTAAAGAGTATGGGATGATACATATGATGACCCGGGCTGAAATTCAGGAGTTCTTTTTACTTGAAAATGACACAAAATTATTTGAAACTGCCATTCGTCCACGATCATGCGGTGGCGGAGCTAAATTTGAACAACTCGCCCTGTTTGGTGATCAAGTAATTAACATACATTTGTACAATTACTTAATAAGCAGAGGTTGGGAAAGTAGTGGAGATATCACTAAGTGTAAGACTACAATCCACACAGAGCCTGTTATCAAAGCATTCGCAGATGATTTGGGTATTTCAGATATTTTAACTCCATTAGATTCGACACATAATCCTAAAGATAGAGATTTGGCGGAAACCGTGGAAGCCTTAATTGGTGCCGCGTTTGAAGTCAATGGTTTAAAGAAATGTTTCCCCATAATTCGCTCGTTTGTGATATTTGCCATAAAAGAGCAGAAAAAATTACGAAAATATGGTGAATTTGACAAGTCACAAAATTACAAGAGTGTTTTATTAGAGTTATTCCAAAAAGCGAATTCAGATACTTCTGATAAGCAGTCAAGTGCATACGATTTCGAACCAAATCTAATAGGAGGAACTGATGACGCGCCCATCTTTCAATTTGAAGGCTATATAACTTTTAATGGAATACGACATGAAATATCTACAAATTCGTGGTCAAAAAAGATATTAGTCGAACAGGAAGCCTCGTATCGTGCCCTTTGTCTCATTACTGGCAATAATGAAGATTATTCAAAGTTTGATCCTACAATGGACAATATGGTGGCATCACAAGAAAAAACGGTGCATCCGACATCATCCATCGATAATGAAGAACTTATTTTCCGTAAACCGGTTTCAAATAACGAATCAATGGAAGTGAAACAGAACACCGGTGAATTGTTGGTAGACTGGGTGAACCGCAAGGCTAAGAAAAATGTCTTTGGTATGTTGATCCTTCTCAGTGCCCGGCTCGACACCGTAAGTGGAGCATCATGGACTTGCGACACCTCTTCGGGTGTGTTTGCCCTCATAAATTTGCAAATAGGGGAAGAAATATTTTTTGCAATGGGTTTGGGGACGTCAAAAACAAAAGCTCGGGAAGCTGCAGGCGAAGACATGCTGATGAAAGTAGATCTTATAGGATGGCTTGAGAAACACTATCCGAATTATACAATTTGATCATATTTATAATTTTTTCTAAATCACTGTAGCAGTATGGAGAAGCAATCCGAGGTTTTTGATTGCATGAAGGTGAAGCTCATTCTTCCCAATTTTCAATAAGCTTATATGCCAAAAATCCCCTCTTTAAAAAAAGAGGTGTTAGTACTGGAAACAATTGAAGAGCGAGTGAAGGAAAGAGTAATAAAATATCTTGGCCGTGATGGTACCGGAATACGTAAGGAAATGTTGAAAATGTCCCTCGATGCTGGAACGTTTACTACAGGTGATGTTTTTGAGTCTCTCAAAAAAACCGATTTTGAGATTAATTACAAGGGAGTATCTGCAATGGTAGGTCTCATGAATATGCGGCTGGGTATTCTGAGCATAAATGTAACCGGGAACCGTAATATATATTCGCTAAAGGATGATTATAAAGATGTAGTTCGTTTTGTTCTTGAAAATTAGATCGTGATCAAGTTTTTTCAACTTTCATTCTTCTTTGCACCTAAACTGAGAGCATCCTCCACGGCTGCCAGATCTTTCATGATGAAGATCCTTGCATCTTTTGTTTCCTTGAAGTCAACTGAATCTTTTAAAATTTGAGCATATTTTTGATCTTTTCCAATCATCACCGTATAGTCAGCCGGATTTTCAACATAATTAGCATCAAATCCGTATTTCATATACAGGGTCTTCATCACTTTGTTTCTTGCTCCGGCACTTTCCATTTCAAAACGGAATAATTCGGAATTGTAGAAGTCTACCAGATCTTTGAAAATCTCTTTATCGTCAAAAAAATGTTTGAATATGTAGATTTTGTCCAATTTGAAAACGTTAATTATATCATGTTTTTTTCGAATATTTGATTCTTGCATAATGAATATTATGACACGTCACAAATAAAGGTTGGCTTGCAAAATTGATCCTTTCATCCCACTTGCTAAATGTGAATTTAACATTATCTATTTTTATAGAATGGATTCAGCATGTTGAACTATCCCTCCCTGCTGCTTTGCAGCCAGGAAGGAGTCTTCTGCTTCATTCCGGATAAAAAAACTTACATTTGATGTATCAAATGATCTTTTAATCTTTTCTGCTGTTTTTTCAAGTTCTACAAGGATCAAACCCAATCCTGCATCCGGTTCTGTCAATATGACCAAAAGTGCATCCGGTCCTGCCCCCATAACTACCAGTTTACCTTGATCGGATTCTACAATAACCCTATCAGGTATGCCTTTTCCAAGCTCTATCGTTGCAGTCTCAGATGCAGCAAGCATGGTGGCAGACATTGCAGCAAATGTTTTTGCATGGGATTCCATCTCTATATCTGACACTATGAGAAGCCCATTACGACTGGTAATTGAGGATGCATTAATACCCCCCATTTGTTTTAGGTCTACTAAGATTTTGTTAAGCATTATGAGTATATCTTCCATATAATATCTGTTTTTATTTCGTATCCTATTGATCTGTACCCTGAGATCAAAATTCAGCCCTAATGATATTTTCATCAAATTGTATATTGTGGACTACTTAAAAAATTAAGCCGAAAAAATGTGTGAAAACACCCGACCGCACAATTTACGAAAACAAACGTGACAGAACCGGAGGGGTGGTTTTGCGGTCAGGGTGTGTGTTGATCACTGTGATTTACGTTCGAATGATTCGAATTGTTCGTAGTGCCTTGCGCGTTCGACCAGATCTTTGAAATATTCATCCATGTTATTTCACCTCTATTACTACATACTACCTGTAAATCGGCTGTTTTAGTAACTAGGCGATGAACTCCTCTGGAAAAACACATCTCTGGGGGTCACTGCTACGCATTATGTATGCCAAAAGTCGTATATATCATAGTTACTATATAGTAACTATGTCATTTATAAGAACTATCAAAAGCAACGGACGAAAATACCAGCAACTTGTAGAATCGAGGTGGGACCCTGTCAAAAAACAATCGCGGATACATGTAATCCAACATTTAGGAAAAGTTATTGAAGAGGATGGGAAAGAAAAATTGATGCCGGCACAGTTAAAAATTGATTCCGTGGACCATGCTTGCCCGGTTGGGGAACTTGCATTATTTTGGAAGATCGCTGATGAATTTGGGATCGAGGATTGTATATCAAATGCAATAGGCGAAAACGAAAATAACACCGCAAAAGCGATATTGCTGCTTGTATTGAACCAACTGATTGGTAGAAAATCACTAACACAAATTGGAAAATGGGTATCAGAAACCCCCATCCCGAGATGGACTGATATCGAAGTGGAAAAATTAACCAAAGACTATTTTTTATCAGCGTTGGATAAAATATCGAATGAAAACGGAACTCTAAATTCTTCGTTTTCATTTAGTATTCAAAATAATATTACATGCAAGTGGAGAAAATTAATTGGAAATGAGCCGGAGAAATTTTTCTTCTATCAGGACATAACTCGGATAAGATGGAATGGAGATCAGACGTGCTGGGCAGAAAAGGGGTATGGCGCTCAAACTGGGAGACCACACATTGGGTTTGGTTTAGTCATTTCAAAATACAATCACATGCCAGTAATGGGGTATCCAGTTAGGGGATCACATCCCGATTCAACAACAATTAAGGAAACAATTGACAATCTATCTCGATGGAATATGGAAAACATCACATTAGTATGGGACCGTGGTTTCGTCAGTAAACGAAATATAAATTACACGCGAAAAGCAAAATTTCATGTTCTTTCTGCAGGCTCCCGTTCTTCAAAAGAAGTGGTAGATTGGACCATTAAATATTCAGACCATGAAATTGAACAACGAACTAATATTTTACATCTGTCTAAAAGGAACACAGTGTATTTTAAAGAAGAAATCGGCAATTTATACGGCCAGAAATGTAAAATTGTGGTAATGTTGAACCCGCAAAAACGGAATCATTCGCGTACTGAGAGGGATCTAATCTTGCAAAAGTTGGAATCTGAAACATCAAAACAAAAGATTGCCATTTTAAAGAAAAATCTAAAGCCGATCGTGAAACTGGCGAGAGGCAGACGAGGATATAAAATTGATGAAACTGAAGAATATACCGCTCGAAGATTAGATGGCAGGTCCTTATTTTTTAGTACTGATACTGAGTTGTCAGGAGATGAAATTATCAGAACATATTTCCAGAAGGACCATATTGAAAAAGCATTCAGGTTTTTGAAAGGGAATGCTTGTTTATCGCCGGTTAGATACCAGTTGCCAGGAAGGGTGGAAGTATATCTTTCAGTAATCAATTTTATAGCATATGAGTTGATTGCTGCTGTTTTGTGGAAAATTGAGAAGTATAAACTTGATACAACTTATGAAAAATTAATACAAGAAGCATCTAAGATATATGAGGTGGAATTGACATCGAAAAAAACCAAAATTCATCGATGGACACATGTGACAAAAGAGGTTGAGAAGACATTAAAACCCTTCAATATCACATCTCTTCAAACCTAGTTACTAAATCCACCGATAGACAGGTATTACACACCAATATATTGAAAATGTTCAGGTTTATTCGACCGAGATATATTATTCATAATGTTTAGAATGTGCCGCCTGAGGCGTTGTGACTGATGCTGTGATTCCTTCCGTTTAGGAGCTGTGTAGAAACTTATCAGTCTTTTTATAGTTTAATTTCATATAATCCATGCCCCCATAATCGACATTTGAAAGTTGACACGACATAAGGAGCTTAAATTGCCAGAAAATATAGTTTCCACAGTCCCGATATTTAAAATTAAAGTTGACGGCAACGATCTTTCAGCAGATGCCATGGCCTCCATTGAAAGTGTGGTGTTCGAAGAAGAGCTCAACACAGCATCCATGTTTGTTCTAAAACTGGCGACATCCGATTTTGAAAAAGGGGCCTGGAAGTATATTGACCTTGAATACTTCCGCCTGGGGAGTGAGGTCAAACTGTACATGGGCATGGACGATCTGGTTTTGATGATTGTGGGTGAGATCACATCGCTTAAGCCATCTTTTAATGAAAGTCTCTCTATAATCGAAATACGAGGTTATGATCGGTTGCACCGGCTTCGTTTCGGGCGCAAGAGGCGTACATTTATGGATGTGAAAGACAGTGGTATTGTATCCAGGATCGCAGGTGACTGGGGGCTTAGTGCAAAGGTAGAAGATACAGGAACAGTTCATCCATATATGTATCAAAACAACCAGAGCGACCTTGAATTTATATTACAAAGAGCAAAGCGCATCAGGTATGAGGTGTTTGTGGACGACAGGACATTGCATTTCCGGTCTCCGAAGGAGGGTGATCCGGCATCCATAACCCTTGAGTACAGGGTCGATATAGATGATTTTTCAATAGAACTGAGTGCCAGGCATGAAGGTGATGAGGTTGTGGTACAGGGATGGGATATCATGAAGAAAAAGCAGATATCGGCAACGGCAAAAGAGGGAGATGAGATCTCCACAATGAACGCTGAAGAGAACGGAATAGGCATGACTAAATCGGCATTTAGCAGTTCTTCCTCATACATTGCAGATGAACATCCTGTGGATACTTCGGATGCAGAAAAACTTGCAGTTGCCAGGTACAATGCACATCTGGTAGAATCCGTGACCGGGGAAGGAAAATGTGGCGGCATTCCTGAATTGAGGGCAGGTAATACCATTGAGGTGACGGGAATTGACCGGTTCAGTGGCACTTATTATGTTACTTCAACGTACCATACAATTGGCTTTAGTGGGTATAATACATCATTCAAAGTACGGAGGGTTGGTGTATGAGTCTGCTGGATATGGTCGGGAACATGGCCACAGATTCAAAGATCAATGGTGTTGTCATAGGTATTGTAACAAATAACAAGGATCCAGAAGGGATTGGAAGGATCAGGGTAAAATTCCCGTGGTTGAGCGATGAGGATGAGTCTAACTGGGCACGGGTCGCATCACTTATGGCCGGCAAAGACCGGGGAATTTTTATCCTGCCGGAAATTGATGATGAAGTTCTTGTTGTTTTTGAACATGGCGATATAAATGTGCCATATGTTATCGGGTCGCTCTGGAATGGTAAAGATGTCCCTCCTGAAATAAATACCGATGGTAAGAACAATATAAGGATGATGAAGTCTCGTAGCGGGCATGTGATAAGAATTGATGATACGGATGGTAATGAAAAAATAGAAATTGTGGATAAAACAGAAAAAAATATGATTACAATTGATACAGAAAACAATAAAATATCCATAATATCAAACAAAGATATTGAGATGTCTGCACCGAATGGAAAAATTACGATCGATGCAATGGATATTGAGATCAAGTCATCAACTGCCACAAAGATCGAGGCATCAGCAGGTATGGACCTGAAAGCATCAGGAAATGTGAATGTAAAAGGGGCTACAATTAATCTCAATTAATCATAAATCAGGGGTTTAATTATGGGAATACCGGCAGCTAAACACGGAGATAAAGTTATTGCAATCGATATTCATATAATTTTAATACAGGCGCCGCCTGGCCCACCGATCCCCATTCCGGTTCCCCATTCTTTTACGGGTATCATAGATGGTAATCTCAGCCAGGATGTAAAGATTGGAGGAATGCCTGCTGCAACAGTTGGTTCAACAGCAACAAACCAGCCTTTGCATGTTCCACAGGGCGGACCGTTCCAGAAATCTCCCTCAAACAAGGCAACAATAAATATGGGAAGTGCAACTGTAAGTATAAATGGGAAAATGGTCGCAAGGAATGGGGATATGGCAATAACATGTAATGATCCTTCTGACATGCCTATCGGAAAAGTAATAGCAACAGGTACTGTATTTGTAGGGTGAATAAAATGAACATGGATTTTCTTGGTGTGGGCCTGGGTTTTCCATTTAAGGTTAAAGATGGAAAATTTGTCTGGTCAAAATATGAGGATTCCATCAAGGAATCGATAATGCTGATCCTCGGTACATCGATAGGTGAGAGGGTTATGAGGCCTGATTTCGGATGTGGTCTCCATGAGCTGACGTTTTTTACAAATGATACATCTACTGCGTCTTTTGCAATATTTCATGTTGAGGAGGCGTTGAAAAAATGGGAACCCAGGATAGAACTCATGAAGGTTGATGCAAATGCTGATGAGCAAGAAGTGAACAGGTTGAATATTAGTATTGAATACAGGGTCATTTCGTCGAACACAAGGTATAATCTTGTATATCCATTTTATGTTGAGGGAGAATAGATGGTTATTAAAACTCCTGTTCTGGATAATAGAAATTCCGGGGACATTTATGAGCAGGCATTAAAGCTTGCAAGGCATTACTGCCCGGAATTGGAAATTCCTGAAAAAAAAGGTTATTTTGATCCGGATGACCCGGGTCTGGTGATACTAAAACTTTTTTCAGGCATGGTTGAAAATATCATAATCCAGTTTAACAAAATCCCAGACAAACACCGTCTTGCATTTCTTGATTTTATGGGAATTAAAATTCTATCCGCAAAGCCATCAAAGGTTCCGTTGACATTTTATCTTGCAGAGGGTTCTTCAGGAAATTTTGTACCCCCTGGTACCCAGGCAGCATCATCAAAAGAACCCGATGTGGTCTTTGAAACAACACAGGGCTTGAGTGTGGTCCCTGCAAAATTAAATGCTATTTTTTCTTTAAATCCCTGGGAGGACAAATATACAGACCATTCAAAAATAATATCAGGTGAAAAAGAGGAATTCCGGATATTTGGGGGTGATACTGATGAAAAACATCTTGATCATGTCTTCTACCTGGGTGATGATGTCCTGTTGGACGTGCGAAGCCCGCCATCAGAGTTTAAGATCCATTTTGAAGGAGCGAACCTTTTCAAAGAGTATTTTCAACTATGGTATGATGGCAACAATAATTCGATTGAATATCTTGATATCACATCTGACCAGGATGCAAAGAAACTCGATATCACCTTTAATGATAAAACTCGTGACATTCAAAATATTCAAAAACTTGAAAGATCATCAATTGACGGAACAGATAGCTTCTGGTTATATGCCAAACCCTATGATACTAAAATAATTAACGGGATCGATTTGCCTGCGATTTATAAAATATCCATGGACATAACAGTTGGAAATATAGTGCCTGATGCAGCATTTTTTAATATTGTTCCGATCGACGTAAAAAAAGGACTTTACCCATTTGGAGAAGAACCAAAAAAAAGGGATACATTGTATCTCGGATCAGAAGAAGTATTTTCAAAAAAGGGAGCTACAATAACATTTGATATTGAATTAGAAGGAAAAATTGAAAATACTAATGTAATACTCCAGTGGGAGCACTGGAATGGAAATGGATGGGAACCATTAAAGGTTCTTGATAACACCGGCGGTTTCACAAGACCTGGCCAGGTACTCATTGAAACCTGTCCTTTCATACCAGCCGTAGAAATTAACGGGCAGTTAAACAGGTGGATCCGTGTAAGGATCATATCAGGGAAGGCTTATGAAACTGCTGGAAGACCCGAGCATGAAGAAGTAGGGAATGTTGCAGGATCAATATATGGTATACTGAAACGGTCAACACGGAAAATCAGGGATAATCTGGGTGAAAGTGATATTTTCTCCATATATAGGTCACCTGTTTTTACTCCTCCATTTATACAGTCTATTAGTATCTCATATAACTATACAGGGGTAGGGATCGAAAGGACCAGGTCATTCAATAATTTTCAATATAAGGATCTGGCCCCGGAAGATCCCGGAAAGATTTATGAAGCATGTCCGGAAAAATTACCAGTCATCTACCTTGGCTTTGAAGAGAACATAGCAAAATTGCCGATGGCACTTTTTTGTGCGGTTAAAGAGAGACTTTATGGTGAAGAGGCGTTAAGGATCAAACATCCGAATTATCAGGATGATCTTAATAATGTCAATGAAACTAATAATGTTAATGAAACTAATAATGTCAATGAAACTAATAATGTCAATGAAACTAATAATGTTAATGAAGCGACCGGTCTTGCATGGAAATACTATGACGGTATTTCCTGGAAAGAATTCAGTGTGGAGGATGAGACCGATTCTTTTAGGACAGCCGGGATCGTACATTTTTTTGTTCCACCAGGCATTAAGTGTACATCCGGCTTCGAAAGAGAACTGTACTGGATAAAAGTGGAGATCAAAGATGGAAAATTAATCTCTTGCCCCGTATTAAAAGGTATTTTCCTAAATACGGCCTGGTCCCAGAATAGTGTAACGGTAAGAGATGAAGTCCTTGGTTCTGGAAATGGAGAACCGAATCTAATAGTTACTTTTTCAAACAGGCCTGTACTTGAAGGAGAGGTAATCGAGATAAGAGAGGTGAACGTTCCTTCCAAAGATGAATTGAAAACCATAGAGTCGCAAGCAGGTATGAGTGCTTTGAGGGTAAAGAAGAAAGATGGAGAAATAAAAGAAATGTGGGTTCTGTGGACTGAAGTAAACAATTTTGCCCTGTCAGGTCCATCAAGCAGGCACTATATTCCGGATAGGGAAAATGGGACATTAATTTTCGGAGATGGGGTAAGGGGCATGGTCCCCCCTCCAGGTAAGAACAATATCATTGCAAGGCGCTATGGGAGCGGAGGCGGTGCAAGGGGTAACGTGGCGTCAGGGACTATTACTTCGTTAAAGAAAACAATACCGAATATTGATACGGTGATCAATCACATCCCATCATCGGGAGGTATGGATATGGAAAGTATCGAAAATGTAGTTGACCGGTATCCCCATATCATTAAAAACAGGGATCGTGCAGTTACCAATGAAGATTTTGAGTGGCTTGCACATGAGGCTTCACAGTACGTGGCAAAAGCAAAGTGCATGTTAAAAAATGATGTGATATCTGTCATCATTGTTCCGGAATATGAAGGTGAGGCACCTCTTCCGGATTCAGGTCTTTTAAATTCGGTTGGAATGCACCTAAAGGAACGGGCTTTTTTTACAATTCTTCACAGAATAAAAACCATTGGTCCTGATTATACAAAGATAAATGCATATGTTAAGGTCACGCCGGTATCATTGAAGGAAAGTATTATTGTTTTGGAAAGGGTCGAGATAAAACTCAAAACATTTCTGCATCCTTTAAAAGGTGGTCCGGTGGGAAAGGGATGGGATTTTGGACAAAATATATCGATCTCACAGGTGGCTGCGGCAATCGAGGACATTGAAGGGGTGGATTATGTTAATGAAATTGAGTTAACAGAAAAATTGCCAGGACAAAAGAAAGAGGAGTTGTCCGGGGTAGAATACCTATCTATAGAATCCGGTTCCTTGCCCTGTGCCGGTATAATCAATGTGGAAATAGGAGAATGAAATATGGCAATCCAGCTGCCCGACCTTGATACAAAAACCTATGAAGAGATATCAGGTGAAATGGTTGCATCCATTTCGAAATATACCGATAAATGGACAAACCATAATCCATCTGATCCTGGCATAACGATTCTTGAGCTGCTTTCCTGGATTGCAGAAACAACATTTTATAGGATTAACAGAATACCCCCTGAATCTTATGTCAATTTTTTACGTTTTGTGGCAGGCACTTCAGGCATAGATGAAGTGGAACATTTGTTAAAAGATCCCCATCAGGACAGGCACTACAGAAACATCCTTGAATTTTTAAAGGAGATCGAAGAAGGGCACGATAAAACGATTGCAGAGATCAAAACAGAAGCTCTACTGTTTTTGGCGTCACGTTATAGGGCAGTGACAGAAGATGACTTTCGTCAACTTACCATTGAATCTACTGGCCAGTTCGGGGTGAAAGTCAAAAGGGTCATTGTTAAAAAAAACCCGGATGATTACAAAGTTGAGATTATTGTAGTACCTGACAAATGGAAACAATATGAGGAACTTACTGAGGCTGATAAATGGGATCGATATAGGGAACTTGTTGGGTTCGTGGAGGATTACCTGAAGCCAAGGACGCTTATAGGAACAAAAATCGAGGTCAAACAACCTGTTTATTCGGAGGTTAGCATTGACCTCAACGTTGTCTGTCATCACTATGCCATACCAGAAAAAATGGAGAGGGATACTAAGGAAAGGATATTGCAGCATCTTGATCCTTTTGTGGGCGGGGATGAAAAAACAGGGTGGCCATATGAAAGACCGCTTTCTGTATATGAGATCGCCCAGGTCGTTGAAGGAACGGATGGTATCAAGCAGGCCGGATCAATAATGTTTGATGGCAATAAGGAATTGAAAATTAAAACCATAGGCGGACTCATAAAAGTTGATTCATTGAATGTGAAGGTTAGGAAGGAGGAGAAATGAACCAGACGGAAACGGAAAATAATTATTTACGCTTTCTTCCGGCAGTATTTCATGAGGGACCAAAAGGTGAAGATAGTCCATTATTAGGGCGATATTTCAAAATATTCGAAACTATAATAAGCGGAATTGAAGACAATGACTTAAATGGGAAAAAGGGTATTGCAGAGACACTTAATATCATTTCCGATCTTTTTCATCCCAGATTTTCATTCCTGTTCGATGATGCAGAAAGATCGTTCTTACCCTCTTTAAATGATAATGAAAAAAACAATTTCAAAAAACATTTAAGACAGGATAGGAACATAGATGAATTTCTAGATAAGTTTCTTCAGTGGCTGGCTGGCTGGCTGGCTCTTGTTCTAAAAGATGATTGGGAACTTGAGAAAAAGAGAGAAGTCATCGCAAGGATTATTCCCATCTACAGGATGCGCGGAACAAAAAGAGGGCTGGAGGAATATCTGGGCATATATGTGGGAAAACGCATAAATATTATTGAAGAATCTGAACAATTCCGGGTAGGGATAACTTCCCAAATTGGAAATGAAGCCAGAGTGGGCGGATTCCCCCCATATTTTTTCATTGTTGAAGTTGATGTAATGTATATGTTCAGGTGGGATAATGTCCCGGGGAACGAGAGTGAAGAGCTCTTAAGTTATCTGAAAGATGATTTTGGTATTGATTGGGCAGAAGGTGCAGATATCCACAAATCCGATGATGATAATATCATTAATATTACCAGGGATGAAAACTTAGCCCGAATAAGGCTGGATAAAGAATATGGAAAAGCCGAATTAATGGTAAAAGGTGATAAAACCTATGAACTAAACCTTAATATGGAAAATGGGGGGCTTATAATATACAACGCAAAAAATGTTCGTGCTTCTGATATTAAAAAATGGAAGAACAAAAAGAAAGCGATTGAAAGAATAATTAACTCAGAGAAACCAATGCATACTGATTACTGGTTGAACATAAAGCAACCAGGAATAACGTTAGGTGTCAATTCGAATATTGGAGAGAATACATTGTTATAGAATAATGGAAGGAGGATATCCATGACCGGTAAAACATCCCATAAAAGGTTGAACTATTATACAGGGCAGTTATTAAATGCCGATGATTTCAAGGATGAACAGCTGTATCATGTCGATGCGCTCAGGTCCCATAACAGAAACTTGCATACATGGGGTATTGCGCGCGGTCTCAATGTTGAGAAGATCGGTACAAAAAATGTAACAATCAGTCTGGGTATGGCTATCGATGGCCTGGGAAGACAGATCGTACTTGATGAATTGAGAGAGATCGACCTGTCTCAATCAACAGCATCGTCCCTTTATCTTACAATATCATATAAGGAAGAACAAACTGACTTCAGGGAAGGGGAAGGAGACAGGTCATATACCCGTATTAGCGGAGAGTGTGTTATCGAATATGACATAAACGAACCTGATGAATTGTCAATGAAGATGATTCTGGCAAAACTGGTATTTGACCGGGAAAAAGATACGCTAAGCTCTATCGATCTGGATGAACGTAGAAATGTAAGAAACATCGGAGGGGATATAGAGGTCAAAAGTATCGATTTTTCATTGCCAACGAAAGAAGATACTGGTAATTTCCCCCGGATAAAGGGTGTGGCCGGGTTGAACCCGGGATTAGAGATAATCTCTGAGAACATCTTACTGAAAGGAAACCTGAATGTTTCCGGTACATTGACCGGAAAACTCAGCAAGAACATGGTTGGTACTGACCAGATTGCAAAAAGATCTGTACCGATTTCCAGAATGAGCACTTTACAGTCTTCAGGTACTGCAGAAATAGGACCTAAATCCGAAGCAAAAGTGGATTTTACCGAACCCGATACAAAACATCGTTTTTTTATGACGAGCGTAATTCCTATCACTCCGAATTCAGTTATTGAATGGGGGTGGCAGGTGGAAAAAGGTGGTCCCGAATCGACTAACTTTGATAAGAATATAAATATTTGGAAGCAGAAAACAACCAGGTTGATGCAAAAAGTAACTAACCTGATTACAAAAAAAGGTAAATCCGGAACAGTTCTTTCAAAGGAGAGTATCAAGGAACCGGACATCGAACCGGTATCCGCATCTGCTCAAAAACAACTTCAATACCAGAAGGTCGTACAGACACTGGGTGAAGAAAAAAATAAATGTTCTTATGTACTGGTTGTTAAGAACTTCTCAAATAAAAAAGTAGAAGTGGAGTTCAAATATTATGAAATTCTGGAGTGATGGGTATGAAAATATCTGGTACAGTTCTAAGTTCAAAGAATAATGGGGCGATTGCACTTGCAAAGATCAGGCTTGAAGTTCAGGATAAAGAAATTGGGACTCTTTTTTTCACGGATGAGCATGGTTATTATGAATTCAAGTCCGACCAGGATTACATTGGACAGACCCTCACATATACCATTGAAAAAGATGGTTTTGAAGAAAAAACGTTTCGTACAGTTATATATAAAGCAGAAGTTCAGAAAAAGTTTTTGTTGAGAGAAACTGAAGATTTGAAAGATAAGTTTGCAACATTAAAGGGATTTGTTTATGGAATTATAATTGCTAGCGCAATATTTGCGATTTTAATTGCAAGTTTGATTGGAAGTACTCCATTAGCAGAGTATGAAAAAAATATCACTGTTGGATTAAATGATATGGTTTCCATAAATGTGACCATTGATAAAAAATGGGATTGGATGCCATTTGTAAATCCAAATTGGGAACTCCAATCTGAAGAGCAATGGATACAATTTGATAAATTAGAAGGACAAAAACCGGACACGGTCATAATTACTTTGTTAACACCTGATTTTCAGTTTAGCCCGGGAAAAAGGGAAGTAACGTTCTCTCTAATTAACACAAAGTTAGATTTTATAGATTTAATTGATTTGAAATTCTTTGCCGATGTAATGGCATTAAACCTTAATGTCGAAGAGAAAAAGAAAAGGCCGGAATTGGAAATAAAAGTTGAGCCTACATTTGAAGATCCACAGAAATTCAGGATATCGATGAAAAATGTGGGGGATGGGACTCCGTGGTGGACCTTGAGATCTGATAAGAATTGGATCGAACTGTGGAATGGCAGTGAAAGATATGATTCCAATAAACGTCGGTTTGATGATGGAGAGGTATATTTTAAAATAAATATGTCCAATATGGAAAAAAAAGATGAAATTGTGGAAGGAAGTATCACATTAGGATATAATAATGAAGGCAAAGATATGATCCATATTTTTGTTTATCAAAATGCATCTTCATTTGAAATAAGTTCAACGATCGAAAGCTGGTACTTGCCGGATTATTATGACAGAATGGTGACAAAACCATCCTTGCCGAATATCCGTGCGGCATAAGGGATTTCACAAAATTTAATATACCCAGTTTTCGTTGTTTC
>DQIP01000194.1 GCA_020793565.1 Candidatus Methanovorans sp. | reverse complement strand
GGTTGCAAAGGACACCAGCTATGGCTCAGAAAATAGCAGATCATATTTGGACATTGAAAGAATTATTGACATTCAGAGTGCCCGTTCAGTAACTCGGGGACACGACCGATTATTTGACCGCCTCTATATCTACAAAAATAGTAGACACCATGGTTGTTGGTGTCTGGATTTATAGCAAAGAATTTACGAAAATCGTACAAACTAAAACTTGATATCGCCCTTGTCCATCAAAACCTTCAGGTCCTGAAGACTCAAGCGTCCGCTCTTGTTTAGTTTTTCCTTTGCTACGATGTGCTGTTCATCCTGTTTTATCTCATCCTTTACCAGTTGTACTTCCTTTGATCTCTCAAGATAGTCACTTAGTTCATTACGAAGTTGTTCGATCTTTGCTTTCAGGGGATCGATCTTTGCTCGCAGTGGAGCAGAAGAAGAATATTTCTCCATGATCTGTGCATGGTACATATCGGCTTCTTTTCGAAGTTCATCAACTGTCTTGTATATCCCAAGCATTTCCAGATGATGTGTTTGTGATTCTTTTGCAAGCGATCGTATCTGGTCGCTTATATCATCACCTGTGTTGTATATGCCCTTTGAACTATCGTATCGTTCAATTATCATCTGGTGCACTTCATTTGCACTAAATGCAGCACCCAGCCGCTCCCCAAGTTGGGTCAATCTTTCAATGATATCAATTTCGTGTTTAAGGGGAATATCAGCATTCAACAACTTATCAAGTTCAAAAGCATAGGATTTAGATAAGGATTCCACACTGCCCTTTGAAAGATTATTAAGATCATCCCGCTTTACTTTCATTTGGGAGATATCATCTACAACCTTTTGCGTTTCTACCTGTATGCCGCTTCGCTGTATTTTTAGGTCAGCGATCTTTTTATTTGCATCGTCACGTTTTGACTTATGATCACGAGCCACTGGAACAAGTTCTTTTACTTTAGAGTTAAGGCCATCTCGTTTTTCCTTCAGGTCAGTGGTATCAGTACGATGTAATTTCAATTCGCGGAATATTGACTTCAAGGACCTGTCATTTTGATCGATCTTGGTTCTTGTCGCATTGATCTTTTCCTTTAATTCCCGTTCTGTCATTTTTGAAACACCAGTCATGATTCCACCGCCTCGTCCACAGTAACAACCTTTCCACTGGCTGCATCTTCCCAATATATGAGTCCGGCTTTGTGGTTTTCAATACGGTTTTTGAGCCAGCCATGTCGTGGTACAACTTGTTTTAATTCATCGTTCAATTTAAAGAACAGATCATTAAAATCCTTGTCAGACCCTGTGATCGAATCAAGTTCAACGCTTGAAACAAGAGCATCAACAACTCTTGATCGTATACTGGAAACTAATTTTTGAACATCCTCTTTATCATGTGATATCCTTGAAAGCTTATCTTTTATCTCATCAACAACCTGCTTTTCATTTTCAAGTGTTATGGATGGTTTGATCCTTACAATCGCATCATAAATGGAATGAATCAGTTTGTTGTCATTCGCCGGAATATCATCAAATGCCGATAGATCACCAAGGAGGTTCTCTGCCTGGTGATACAACTGATGACGTTTCTCTTTCAAAACATCCAACCGCTCAAGGACCGATTCCACATTATTTTTTGCGGATTCGGCTTGCTCGCCCAGTGATGTTACTTTTCCATCAAGTTCATTGAATTCTCCGGTATATTCATCAATAAACCGCTTGTGTTTTGCAATTACACAGGCTATCAGGTCTTTTCTTTCAAGAGTACTTATATTAACATTTATGCTAGTCACTTATTCAGCCACCATTTCGATAAATTTATAATTAACAATATATAACTCACACTTCATAATTGAATATCAAATTTAATCATTAACCTATATACGGAATATTTGTGCATGTGGGACACCATTGATCGTTTTCGCACATTCAGGATCCACCGCACCGCACTTTATAGCACATGCAACGGCTTTTTTACCAAAAAGGTTTGCGCTCTTAGCATTTGTCAGTGCTTCGATAACCTGTTCATCAGATGCAATGTCTCCTCTATAAAATTCTTCTGATATCTCCACATTGACATTATCGTGTTCAAGTTTTTTTCCTAGTAAGTTCCTATCACATACGGCAACTAGAATTTCGCTTCCGGACTTGTGGATTTTGAGATACATGATATCACCTTGTTATCAAACTAATCTTACATGATTATTGTCAGGTTTTAGCAGGTCACCTGTGCGCCCCATCTTTGCGACCAGTTCCTCGGCATGTCCCCTGTCGATCTGTTCAGCCTCAGCTTCTAAGTATACTTCTTCAAGAGGTGCTTTCCCACCTGAATGACGTTCACCTACCCTTCGTATTATGCTTTTCATTATTTTGATCTTGTCCCGCTGGCTCTTACTTGTGCCGGTCGTTAACACATCAACATCAAATGCACCCGTATCAGGGTCAACTCCTACCTGCTTTAAACACGAATGTACTATCTGGGTTGCCCGTCTTGCATCATTAATGGTAGCCACATTACTGAGTCTTATACGTGCATTTCCCTCCGATAACCTCACAAGTGCTTCGAGTTGTCGCGCGGTAACCGGTACCGGTGCATCTTTTCCCTCACCCATTTTACGAAGCCCCATATAGAAATCGATCAGGTGTTTATATGCATCCTCTTCCAGTATCGGAAACACATTCTTACGGGCGTATGCCACATATTTACGCATGATGCCGGGTTCGATCTCAGGCAATATTACTTCCATATGCGAGTCTACATCCTCCTGCGTTATTTTACTTGTTTGAAGATGTATCCTCTGTTCTGACATCTCACCTGCACGATGGGCTTTCAGGATATGTTGTGCGATTTTCATATCTTTTTCTTCATCAGGTGTGTCCAGCAATACAAAGATCAGGTCGAACCTTGACATAAGTGCCGGTGCCATATTTATCTGTTGTGCGATTCCTTCGTACCTGTCAAACCGTCCATATTTGGGGTTTGCAGCACCAAGCAATGCACACCGTGATTTTAACGTCGCTATTATACCGGCTTTTGCAACACTTATTGTCTGCTGTTCCATTGCTTCGTGGAGGGCACTCTTATCCTCAGTGCGCATCTTATCCATTTCATCAATTGCGGCGACTCCCATATCTGCCATGACAAGCGCGCCCGCTTCAAGTGTCCATCTCCCATCTCCCAGGTCATCTTTTACCGCCGCAGCGGTCAGACCACTTGATGATGCACTCTTTCCAGATGCAAACACACCGCGCGGTGCGAGTTTTACCATGTAGCGCAGCATCTGGCTTTTTGCGATACCCGGGTCGCCCACGAGTAATATGTGAATATCACCACGCACCCTGGAACCATCAGGCAGATGCTTTGCAACGCCTGAAAACAACTGGAGTGCAAGTGCTTCCTTGATGCCTTCATATCCATAGATGGACGGTGCGATCGATTTGAAAATATTATTATAAATTTCAGGGTCACGGCTTAGTTTGAGTATCTCATCCTCTTCTTCCGGCGATATTTCAAGTTCGTCGAATTCAGTATCAATATATTCTATGAAATTGGCATGAAGCACAAGGTCATAGGTCGTGGATTTACCCTCGCGAAGCGTTCGTTGGTGCGATCGCAGCACGCCGTTTATAATCACCCTCGCACCTGGTGTGGCATTGCCTGCAAGTTCATCATCAACATCAATATCCAGACTTTGCGGCTGTTTGCCACCTTTCAGGTTTTCCGGGGATTCCTGTACCTGAAGTTTCTGGGAGTCAAGAAATGTGGATTGATTTATAAGTATCTTAAATGGACCTGCCTTACCGCATGTTTCATTTTCACAGAATTTTGGTTCTACAAATTTCTGTCCTTCCTGTGGTAGGTTTGTAACATGCTCGCAGCGCATGCAGAAAAAAGCGGCATCTGTGATCTTTGGGCGCACTTCAGTGGCTTTTCGTACCATTCCCTCAATGGCAATGAATTTCAAAAGATGCTTACTTCGAAGTTCCCTTATGGAAATTTTATTTGGTATACTGGTGAACTGCACATGCACATCATCAAGTGTTTTATCGATCGGAAGATCGATCTGCCGGAGCGCATTTTCAGCAGATGGAATTAATTCATCCGGATGTTCAAGGAGTTCGTCGGCAAGTTCACGGTCAAATATTTCAAGGTCTGAAAAATCAACGGCTATGCTGCGCTGGTCAGGGTATTCATTTCCAAGATGGAGTATGTCTTCCCAGTAGTATTTTTTTAAAAACGCTTTGAATTTTTCATCCCATTTTCCGTCTGCCATGATATCCACAAAGTTATGATATAGTAGAATAATATAGTAGAATGATAAAATTAAAGTTTAATTTTCATGTGAAGGAAAATTAAGACGGTTTTGAATACATATCAATCTTTCGAATGATGACTGGGGATTTGTTTTTTTAAAATGTTGCTACCCAGGTATGCACTGTTAAGTAAACTCCTTGTGCTGTTTTGGCCATACCTTGTTTGGCGTGGGTTTGCTTAATGTATGCCGATTGATAATAAATTTGTTACTGGTCGTCCGGTTGGTAAAACGTATCACCTTTTATCTTCCTCCGGATCCTCCTGATCACCCCGCGCAGCGTTTGTACTTCTCTTGGGATCAACTCCGCCCGACCGAATATCCGCTTGAACATCAACATGGTCTTGTCTTTTTTATGAACCGGATAGTCAATATCTTCCAACAACTCCCCCATATGCTCATACAAAAGCCGGAGGTCAAATCCCCTGGCAAGCGGCTTGTCGCCTGCCTTTATATCGCTAAGTTCGTACAACACAATACCAGCAGCATGTGAAAGGTTCATTATCTGGTACACATCCGAGGTAGGTATTGTTAGTATCATATCACAGGATCCCAATTCATTGTTGTTGAATCCCTGGTCTTCGCGACCGAACAGGATTGCGACCGTTCCGCTCATGCCTGTTAGTTTTTTTTTGAGTTCGCGAGGGGTATAGTAAGGCATGCGCGTGTGTTCGTCATGTTTTAAACCTGTGATGCCTGTCGTACCTATGACAATACTGGCGTTCTCTACGGCTTCTGCGAGCGAGGACGTGATGCGCGCACTTTCAAGTACATCATGTGCATGTGACGACATTGCGCGTGCTTCGCCTTCAAGCTTACATGGATTCACAAGTACGATATCTGAAAAACCAAAATTCTTCATCACACGCGTGACCGACCCAACATTTCCCTGGTACAGCGGTTCAACCAGCACAATTTTGATGTTAAGTGACATTTTTCACATCCATTTAAAAATACATTTGTTTGAATGAAATGATTTAGTCAATGTAAATGTTTTTCAATTAATATGGGTAATCGCACCAGCCGTGCAAACCGTTGTACACATGCGGCATCCAAGGCAGTAACCCGGATCGACGACCACGGCTTTGGTTTTACCGTGCCGGTTTTCGATGGAATATATTCTCGGACCTTTTGGGCAGGCTTTGCGGCATGCACCACAGCCTGTACACTTATTTTCATCGATATATATTTTCATTATTATCTCGTTTGTTGTACGCTATAGTACTAATAATATGTAGACAAAAATAACAACACACAAAATTGTTATATAACATACGAACGAACTTATTATGCAGATACTCAGGTATTTGTAACAGTTTATAGAGGTGCAATCAAATGAGTTTGGAAAATATTCTTAAGAACACATTTAAAGGAGAAACAACCGAAGTTGGCTGGTATCTTGCAATGTCAAAACTTGCAGAGAAAGAAGGATTTGTAGATATAGCAATATACCTTCGTCAGGTCGCAATGGATGAAGCATGGCATGCTGCAGAAGTTGCAGAGATAATCGGAGCTATCAAAAGCGATACAAGATCAAACCTTGAGATGATGCTTGAGGGTGAGACTATGGCTGAAGTTGAGAAGGCAGAGGCTGCAAACCTTGCAAGGGAAGAAGGCAACAAAGAAGCGGCTTTGTTCTTTGACAGGGCATCTCTTGATGAGGCACGCCACAAGGCAGGCCTTAAGGGAATACTTGACCGGATGCAGTAATTGAAGTGATTAATATTGGTATTTACGTGAGATCAGGAGTAGATATATATGGCAAATGATTTACCAGAAAAAGCAGCAATACTTCAGCGCGACAAGGAAACGTATGGCATTGCGCCCCATATTCCAGGTGGCATCGTTTCACCGGATACACTTCGCAAGATCGCAGACATTGCTGAAAAATACAATGCTGCTGCAATCAAATTAACATCAGCACAGCGAATGGCTATCGTAGGGCTTAAGGAAGAGGATCTGGATAGTGCCTGGGCAGAACTTGGCATAAAACCCGGAGCTGCAATTGGGTTATGTGTAAGAAGTGTGAAGATATGCCCGGGTACAACATTCTGCAAACGTGGTCAGCAGGATGCTGTTGGGCTTGGATTAAAACTTGATGAGATCTACCATGGCATGGAACTTCCTTCAAAACTCAAGATAGGAGTGTCCGGTTGTATGAACTCGTGTTCAGAACCTGCTATAAAGGACATTGGTATCATGGGTACTCCAAAGGGATATAAATTGATGGTGGGTGGCAGCGCTGGTCTCAAACCAAGGCTTGCAGATATTATTGCTGAAGAACTTTCCGATAACGAGGTACTGGATGTAGTAGACAAGATCATAAGTTTTTACAAGACACATACAAAAAAACAGCGTATTGGTAAAATGATCGATGCGATCGGTCTTGACAAGTTCAAAGAAGAAGTCGGATTGTAAATCGAATATACTTTTTTAGCACAATATGCATCAAGTGGTATTTGATTGTTAAATACCATTTTTGTTCCTACTTTTCCTTTTTGGTAATCATCATTGATTTATCTTGATCGTACTCCGCAGCTCTGCTGTGGGGATTTTCATTCATTCATTTTATGTTTGTGCTGACCGCAACTGTTTTTTTGACGTAAATAATTAATGATAATATTTAAATACAATCGGTACTTAGACTATGCGAACCGAACGCAGCAGTCGATATTTTGGCTTGTGGATAAATAATCATATGATTATCGGTTTGCTGAATTTTAGGAGGAAATTGAGTATGGATTATTATTCTAATATTTCATTTACTGTAATGACAGTGATAGCATTCATTGCTATTGCAATGTTTTTATACGGGATGTTTACAAATATAAAAAAATGGAGTCTTGGCTCGACAGGATACGGGCTTGAACCATCTAATGGTAGTATTATTGTTTTTATAAAGACACTTATTACCCAGATCAGAAAAGAAGGACACGGGCAGCCGTTTTTAACGACTTTCGTTCTTGATATACTTTTACAGAGGAGAATCCTGCGACGAAGCCCGCTTCGATGGTTTATGCACATCACTATTTTTGTCGGATGGATGGCACTGTTCGTATTCTCGCTTATGATGTTTGCTGTTGAAATTATAGAAATGATTGGAATTTCACTTCCTCATGCACTGCATCCCGAAGTGCTAAGGGACACAATGTCACTACCAAATGATGTGTTTAGCTACATTCTTCTCGTTGGAATAATCATTGCAATTGTAAGAAGATTGTTTATATCAGATGTCAGAGAAAATACGATCGCATATGATTCGGTCTTCCTTGGCGGACTCACTATAATAACAATTACAGGATTCATATCAGACGGTATTCGCAATGGCGGATTCTGGGGATTTGGGATCGTGGATAGCACAGCACCCCCTGCCGCACTTTTCCATGTGGTAATCTCACTCCTGTTCTGTCTCGCATATATTCCCTACAGTAAGTATATGCATATGATCGCAGCGCCGCTTGCACTTCTTGCAAATAAGGGAGGAGAATAATATGGCAAAAAGAACACCCTCCATTAACACAAATAACCTGACAGCAGTACAACTTATGGAAATTGATGCATGTACCCGCTGTGGTGAATGCCTGAACTGGTGTCCTACATACGATGCACAGGATCAACCCGCAGGACTTGCACCAAGAGATAAGATCAAAAGATGGAAAAGTTACATGGACCGCTCATATGGTCTCAGGGCGAAACTTTTTGGCCCAAGACCAGTTTCTGATAACGAAATGCAGGAATTCAGTGACGACCTTTACTACTGTACAACATGTGGTGTATGCGGTACTGTCTGCGAAGCAGGTATCAATACCGTCGAACTTTGGGAATCCATACGTGCAAACCTTGTGAAACGCGGAAACGGGCCATATGGTAAGCAGAATATGTTCCCGAAACTCATCAAGGAATATCACAATCCATACATGAAAGACCAGAAGGACAGGTTGCTGTGGATACCAAACGGCATCGAGATCGCCGAAAAGGCAGATGTGGTCTATTTCGCAGGCTGTACTGCAGGATTCAACCAGCAGGTGCTGGGAGTATGCACAGCAAGGGTCATGAACAAACTGGAAGTACCGTTCATGCTGTTAGGTGAAGAGGAATGGTGCTGCAGCTCTGCACTTGTCAGGACCGGGCAGCCCCACATAGATGATGTTCCCAGACTGGCAGCTATCCATAATGTGGAGGCACTCGAAGCAACAGGTGCCTCAACAGTGATGTTCGCATGTGCCGGTTGTTTCAGGGTTGCAACAATCGACTGGCCACGCCTGATAGGCAGAAAGCCAAAGTTCAATGTGGTTCATATTGCTGATCTACTTGCAGACTATATCAAACAGGGAAAGATCAAATGGGAAGGATCACTGAATAATCAGACCATTACCTATCATGACCCATGCCATCTTGGAAGGCATTGTGGTGTATATGAAACACCCAGGATAGTACTGGATAACCTGCCAGGTGCAAAATTCGTGGAGATGGACCGCATACGTGAAGAACAGAGGTGCTGTGGAGCAGGTGGAGGCGTAAAGGCTGGTATACCAGATCTGGCAGTAGGAATATCATCAACACGGATCAAGGATGCGCAAGATGTTAATGCGGATATCTTAGCATCAACATGTCCGTTCTGCCGCCGCAATCTGGGTGATGGAAGGGATAGTGTGTACGGCATAACAGGTACGGACTTCGACCTGAGGGATAATCCGGAGAACGAAATGCAGGTAGAAGATATGATCGTGCTTGTAGCTGAACTTATGGGCTTATCTACCAAGATCAAATCCCAGATGGAAGAAGAATAAGTTTTTATATTTGGCGCGGTTATGCGCCAAATTCTCTTTTTTTGTTTATTTGTATTTGTTTAGCCATTTTTGACGCCGAAGCAATACACCGGAGGCGCACATTCCCAAACCACTGGCGCGAACGATATGAACTTTTTGCGACATTTTTACATATAATATTAATGTAGGATACTGCAGCATAGCGTTTTTACACACCAATATTATTAAAAATGTAAAGGTTCATTCGATATATATGTATTTTTTTGAATGTTTGGAATACGCCGCCTGCGGCGCTGTTGCTGCACGAGGTCTGGCAATATGGGCTGTGCATCGAGATTTTATCGAAACCATCGATGTAAATACGTTTATTTGACTTAAAAATAAATTGGCTTTTGATGAATGAGTTATAGTCAAGAACCTAATATCTTTGACATATATCCTAATCATTTTGCGCACTTGGCGTGATGCATGCCCGCAGGCGTAGCAACACTCATCTCCTATTAATTTTGGGTGCCTGCTACGCCCGCAATGCGTGCAGATGTGGCTGTTGCATCCGAAATAAACGGTTTTAAATTACATACAGCACTAACCAAATCACCTGGACAGCGAACTTTTCTTCAAATAAAACTCATTCGCCCGCATCAGATCCTCTGGTGTCCCAACATCGATATGGATGCCCGAAATCCGTTTATATACAACCCGTGCACCCTGCTCAACCAGTACCTTGATCGAATCCGTAAGCTGGTACTCACCCTTAAATCCGGTTTTGGTATCATGTATCGCATCGAAGATACAAGGCTCGAAAATATACACACCAGCAATCCCCAGATTGCTCGGTGCCTCCGCAGGATCAGGCTTTTCCACAAGGTCAACGACATTGATCCCATCCGGTTTGATGATCCCGTGGCGCGTCACATCGGTAACTTCCACAATGCCGATCGTAGCGTCCGCATTGTTTGCTTCATGAAACTCCTTGAGATCACGCAATACGGTATCAGGTGAGAAGAAATTGTCACCAAGCACCACAGCAAAAGAAGACCCATTGATCACATGCTCCCCTGCAGCAACAGCATCCGCGAGCCCCAGCCGCTCATCCTGAACCACATAGGTCAGGTTCACACCAAACCGTTTACCAGAACCGAAATAATCGGAAAGCCCGTGTTTTTTAGGGCTCACGACAATTGTGATATCTTTTATTCCGGCAGTCACAAACGCTTCTACCACATGTTCGATCACTGCTTTATCACCCACTGGCAGCAATTCCTTTGGTATGGCCTGCGTAAACGGACCCAGGCGGGTCCCACTTCCTGCGGCCGGTATCAATCCTTTCATGTTAACAATATATTACGTTTTAAATGATATATCTTTTCAATTTATTCAGGGATGATATATTTATCATCAGGTCCAGAGTACACCGATTATTGCACCCATACCAATCAAACCAACTTCGGGCCACACGAACTAATACTATACTCCAGAACCCGACCAAATTCCCCCATTACCTCGCGCATCTTATTTTCCCCACTCACTGGCGCAATCGTGAACACCGCATCCCCAAGCATTGCCTGTGAAGCCATGCCGCCAACAGTTTCCACGGTTTCAATTATATCCAGCGCGCGTTCACTCACAAGTCCTGTCCCGATCGCAAATTCCCTGGACTGTAACATGAAGTTTCCGACCGTGGGTGCTCTTAGAAGCGCTTTTAACGCATCCCTGCCGGCTGAATTTATCTGCCTTACCGTGCGCGCATTGTCAAGCACAGATTTAGTTGGGATCTGCCCCAGGACAATACACAGTACCTTCTGCTCACTCGCAGGGATGCGGCTGATCTCACCAAAAGCCGACGCACCCGCACGCGTCCGCATCACAACACCACCATGCGACTGTGCTACCACATCACCCAGTCCGCTTCCGTTCATTACCTCTGCAACATGCGCGATCCCCGTCAATTGCTCTGCAGTCTGATTTAGTGAAAGCGCGCGGTTCAGTGCATACGCGACACCAAGTGCACCTGCGCCGGATGTACCGAATCCGCATCCGATCGGAACCCCTGTCGTGCTTTCGACCATGACCGCCGCATCGGACAACATCGTAATAACAGTATGTATGGCTCCATCTTCTACAATGGAACCGTTCAACTTGACCATGGTCCGATCCATCGATCCATCGACCACAACAGTGGTCTCAACACCGCCATCAAGCACAATGCCACATCCTGTCGAACCCATACGGCACGGGTCATCGTGGGCATGTATCTCAAAAAAGCCTGTAATATGTGCGGGTGCAAACGCCCTGCCTGTGCCTTTTGCCAGTGGAGGCATCTATTTCTCCCCAAATATCCCATGTAATTCATCAAGCAGTACAGATGCGATCAAATGCTTGCTGCCACTTACGTGCAGGGGTTTTAGTACATCCTTTCCGACCAGGTACACCTCATTCCCATCAGTTCCCATTCCACTTATTTCGACCTCATTTGCAACGACCAGGTCAAGTTTCGACTCGCTTAAACTATCGCACGCACGTTTTATCAATTCATCCGGCGTAACACCGGTTTCTGCCTTGAATCCGATTATGGCCAGGTCAGGATATTTATCCCGGGCTTCCCTTATCAATTTTCGTGTAGGTTTGAACTTGAGGACAAGTCCTTCTCCTGATTTGATCTTACTCGATGCGGCATCAATTGTATAATCGGATATTGCTGCCGCACTTATGAGAGCGTCATATTCCATGTCAAGTTCTGATAGTACCGCATCGGTCATATCATTGGCAGTTTCAACAAACACTTCCCTGATCCCGAATATTCCAAGACGGTTCCTGTGTACAATGGTCACGTCTGCACCGCGCCTGAACGCTTCAATAGCAATCTCAACACCGGTCTTCCCGGATGATCGGTTTGTCAGAATTCGGATCGGGTCGATCGGTTCAGCATTCGCCCCGCTTGTAATGATGATGCGTTTGCCGGCAAGATCATGCTTTCCAAGTGCACGCTCAACACCAAGCACGATCATATCGTTCGGTGCGATCTTCGCAATCCCTTCCTCAAGACGCGGATCAATGAAAGTAAGTCCCCATTCTTTTAATTTTCCTATGTTTCCGGTCACAGCCGGATGATCATACATTGATCCATGCATGGCCGGAACAATAACCACCGGGATATTTGAACCGATCGCAGTAGTAGCGAATGTCGTAACAGGTGTATCATCAATACCCTGTGCGATCTTGCCGATCGTATTTGCTGTAGCAGGTGCGATCAACAGCAGGTCTGCGTGCCCATTCAATCCACAGAACTCGACATGCTCTATCTTTCCTGTCAGTTTGGTAATGACCTCGTTCCCTGTTGCATAACCAAGTGCATCCGGATGTATGATACGTTCTGCTGCGGGGGTAGTCACAGCATAAACATCGGCACCATTACGTATCAGTTCCCGTGCGAGTTCAACAACGTGCACGGCTGCAATGCTGCCTGTCACTCCGATAACGATAGTTTTGCCGGCAAGCGACTTGCTTACCTGCCCTTTGATCTGAAGTGTCGGATGTGAATTATGATGGATCATTGTACACATCTTGGTATTATATTAATAAGTAGATTGCCATGAATATTAAGAGACTTTCTAATACTTAGCATGAAAGTACCCTCAGTCTTAATATCTCGCGATTGTCATTGTAAAGATTATGTATGTGGTCATTTTATTTTTTCATGCATATAATTCGAAGAATTTTATGTACGTTTTCTGGCTTCCCCTGCTAATTCAACAAGTTTGGTTTTATTTGCTTCAGTACTTATCTTGATCCCGATCTTCGCTCATCCACATCCCGACCGTAATCAACGAAAGTGCCGTAGAAGTAACGTCTCCATCCCTCATACCCCACGATCCATTATGATTCATCTCCCCAAGCACCCATTGAACAGATGCACCAAGTTTATCCTTAAACCCCACAAGCATCAGCGCCTGCATCACAATATTGCTTGTGGATATGAATTTCCAGCCGCCGTCCGCCATACGTTGTGAGAGTATCCACTCAGCGCGCTCATTAATAAAATCCCGATACACAGCGCTGTCAAATAGTACGTTCTGCTTCCACAAAGCGGTGATGATTAGGGCTGTTGTCCCCACATGCTCCCACTTCGCAGAATAGTTATCGACAAGCCAACTACACGCACTCCTGCAGGGTTTACCCATATCGGCAAGAGCCGCCAGTGCGTATGCTGTATCATATACATCCTTGTTCCACGAACCGCTGTGCTGCCGGGTCAAAAGCCATCGCTTCGAATGAACTGGTATAATTCCAATATCAGCAAGAGCCGAACATGCCCTTGCAGTCTCCCGCACAGAATCATTCCAGGCATTATCTTGCTTCATATGAATTAAGCATGCAGCATAATGGCCAGTCACATCCCATAGCGCACAGGCAGTAACTATGCGGGACAGTTCCTTGGCAGAATCCGGCTGCCGGGTCTTAATCCAATCAAATGCTGTGCGTACATTATCAGTATTCATGCAGTAAAATATGCGACAATCATTATTTAGTGTTTCTTTCAAGTCAGGTTCGAAACAATCGTTTTGATATTACCCCATAAATAAATGAATATTGTTTAAAAAATCGTATTTGTATAGATGGTTTCGATAAAATCTCGATGCACAGCCTATATTGCCAGACCCTTCGCAGCAATACCACTGCAAAAGACGCACCGTAATTATTGGACAGCCCCTATAAGTTAAAATGCCGAGAAAAAGTCATCGTTCGCGCCAGTGGTTTGGAAATGCGCGTCTTCGGCGTATGGCTTCGGCGTCAAAGATCGCTAAACAAATACTAAAAATTAAACTGAATAATACTTCATAGAGTGAGAAAACATATAAGACCTGAACATATCAGAAATTCCCAACTGCGTGCTTTATTGCTATAGCGAAATAAACATTTGGGGATTGAGAGTCAGCGTTTACCTCCCCATTTCGCTCATAAAGTATTATGTGTACTCAATTTCGTATCCACTTCAAAAAGCTGGGCAAAATGCATATTCGGATTATCTAGATCAAGTGCCCAAGCAACTTTCGATTTCAAAATTGCCAGTTACCCTTTAATTTGAAGCGGATACGAAATGGAATTTAATTCGATTTAACTCTCAATCCCCAAATACATAATACAGCTCTGTTGAATGGCGTAGGAAAATCCCCCACCATAGATATTTCAGTCATAAGTTTCGCCATTCGGTATTCGCATAGCCAGAAGATTTCGTTCATGTGGCTTTAGTTTATGGTACATAACATCCATAGCTGCCATAGAATGGTAACTTCTGTCTATCAAGTTATGCTGGCTGTGAAAGTTGTCTACTGCCCAATTAAAGGCATCCCATACTTTCCAATCTTCTTTGTAGATCTTATCTACTGCTGCATTTACTGCAGGTTCCAGATCATGTATCAGATTTTCCCTATCATATAATTCCATCATACAGTAAAATCACCTCCGTGCATAACACAAATAGATGTTAATTTAATACATTGTGTTACAATTATTATATATTGTAACACCACATGATAAAGCTTTCCTTTGCTGAAGCCGGGGATAAAAATACCGACACATGCCGATTAGTTTTTATGATGAATGTTTATAAAGTGTCAACACATATCGATTCCAACAAAAATATTGTCAAAAAACCCTTTGCAAAGATATCAGGAGTAAGTCACTCGTAATCCTAATTGCGCTGTCATTCACCTTTAATAGCACCTTAAATTTGAAATTGCATATCGTAATAAAAGTTCGATATTAAAACCCACCTTTTCCATAGTTTATGACCTTTCGTGATGGTTTCATAGCACAAATTCGCAGATAATGAGATTGTGCTGGTTTTTGACAGGAGTTATGGTCTCTGATGAGAATCTCAAACATCTGGAGATAGAAAAATACCAGTATATTACAGATCTCGACAAGAGTCAAATTCCAGGCTTGCAAAAAGTCAATATTGAGCGTTTTGGATCGATAATAAAAAAAATATGACTGAACAGATAATAAAAAAGAGGTTCAAAAAGTATGATGATACAACATACTATGAAAATTTGGGAAATGTCGATGGCAGACGTTATGTTTTGATATATTAAGATACAACCGTTCAATGTCTGGACGCCAAAACATGCCAGGGCACATTACACAATATATGTACTTTCGTACCTACTGGATATCATGATTTCAAACCGCTTGAAGGAGGCTGATGTCGATGTGAGGAGGGGTATCTAAAATCGATTGGAATCAAATGAAGAATATTACGACCAACAAATCGTAGAAATTTCGGATGCATGCGGTCATACGAGAGTGATTTTGATTTTTGGGTGGGAAACTTCAATTGGTTCATATGACCCCACAAACTAAATGTATTGGTGGTAATAAATATGAACAATGTGTATATAACAACAAATGGAATGACAAAG
>DQIP01000195.1 GCA_020793565.1 Candidatus Methanovorans sp. | reverse complement strand
CATAAAATGTTGAGTTTCATGTTAATGTGATTCGCTTTTAATCTTTAAGTATTTATAGTTCGATACTTACACTAAATTATGTGGTGTCCTGCTCAATTCGAAATCCCGGACAGCGCATGATGAGTCATACAATAGGCGCGAGGGAGGGCAGAGAGGGCAAAGGCGCTGGGCTTAAGATTCGGTTATAAAGGTTTTCGAGTGGGTGAATCGCTTCGTTTACATTTTTTAAAAATTGGGATATGAGTTAACTCAAAAAACCGAACACTCACATTTACGCACTTTCCGCAGATATATTTGAAAACAAATTTGTTTCACAAACAGGAAATGATGTCGTAGGATTGTGGTTTTCTAAATTTTGAGATAAATGATTCGGAATGATATATACATAGATGAATTTTCTGCATAAGTTGGGAAATAGCATATTCAAAACTTTTCCTGAAAACAAAAGCAGAAGGACCCCTTGGCTGCAGGATATTCCCCTACCAGCTCCCGATCTTAAGTTTCACCGAATTTATCAGGTTGAAAGGTGAAAATGACCGAGTGTCGTGTCAACAATGCAATGTTGCTAAACGGAAAGGGGTTAAGACATATGTGAAAAACGGCGCGACCGCGCGCTTAAGCGCGGCATGTTCCAGCATCATAAATATGAAATACAATACTGTTTTCAAGCGGTGTCGCATTTGCAGATCTTAGAATTGTATGTTTGGATTGTGGATTTGGCAGTAGTGAAATATCTCACCTATGATGGGAACTGGAGCTCCGATCTCTTCAGTTTCGGCAAAATCATATGACATTTGATAGTTGACACAACACTGGTAAAAAGAGCTGGCATGTTCAAGGAAAATCTCAACGAGCAGATGCTCTTCTATCAGGCACTCAACTCCGTAGGAAGTGAGTATTCTCCGTGGTCCCCTTTTGTTAATTTTCTTTGTCATGATCCATTTATCCGATATACTAAAAAGTATCCAGAACCATTGCGATATTTATATATATTATCAATATTGTACTAACAGATAATGCGGATGGGTATCATTTTTTACAACCCCCACTCCCCAACCTGTCCGCATCGATTCTAACACTTTTTCTAATGATCATATAAATTAGTACATGAACTTTGTTTGGGATTTTCAAAGTTAACACTTCTTTAATCTGGATTATTGCCTTACAGAAAACGAAAATACAGCAAGTCCGGCATGTGCCGGACTGCTAACTGCTATACCTGACTGTACTTACTTAGAATATACCTGCGCCTATGAAAAGTGACGAGAACAGGATCGCGATCATGTTCACAACTTTTATCAAGGCATTAAGTGCCGGACCTGATGTATCCTTGAATGGATCACCAACCGTATCTCCGACAATTGCTGCTTTGTGGGCATCCGAGCCCTTTCCGCCATGTGCGCCGTCTTCGATCAGTTTCTTTGCATTATCCCATGCACCGCCACCATTGTCCATTGTGAGTGCAAGTAAGAGACCTACAACAATAATACCGATCAAAAGACCGCCAAGTGCCTGTGGACCGAGTACCAAACCAACTATGAGCGGTGTTCCGATAGCAAGGAATCCCGGAATTACCATTGAGTTGATCGCAGACTTTGTCACGATGTCAACGCACTTGCCATATTCCGGTCTTGTAGTGCCTTCCATGATCCCGGGGATTTCCTTGAACTGGCGGCGAACCTCGGTAACAACTTCAAATGCTGCAGTACCGACCGCGCGCATTGTAACTGCGCTGAACAGGAATGGAAGCAGACCACCGATGAACAAACCGACAAGGACCACAGGATTATCAAGACCCAATGAACCTGCCTCAAGGTTAACCTTGTGCCTGTAATGTGCGAACAGTGCCAGTGAACCAAGTGCTGCCGAACCGATCGCGTATCCTTTTGTAACTGCTTTAGTTGTATTACCAACTGCATCCAGTGCATCAGTGACCTTTCGTACACTTTTCGGCAGGTGTGCCATCTCGGCAATACCGCCTGCATTGTCTGTAATAGGACCGTATGAGTCAAGTGCCACGATCATGCCTGTTGTTGAGAGCATTGCCGCTGCTGCGATCGCAATACCATATATACCCATTGCAGGATCCGCTCCACCGCCAACAATGAAGTATGATGCCAGTATGCCGATTATAATAACTATAGTCGGAAGTGCCGTACTTTCAAATCCAATTGCAAGACCGGAAATTACGTTCGTTCCTGCACCTGTTTCAGATGCTTTTGCTATCTCCTTGACAGGACGGAAACTTGTGGAGGTATAGTATTCCGTGAAAACGACCATAAGGACCATTATTCCGACACCGACAAGTGATGCATAATACAGCCTGATGTCACCCATTAACATGTCTGTGATGAAATAGAATGCAACAACACAAAGGATCGCTGATACTGCTACGCCTTTATACAGTGCTTTCATGATCTTGCCATCACTGCCTACCTTTACAAAGAAGATCGATATGATGGATGTGAATATTGCGATTGCCCCAAGCATCATTGGGTACAGGACCGCATTTGGATATGTTTCGAGCAACATTGAACCAAGCAACATTGATGCTAAAAGTGTTACCACATAGGTCTCGAACAGGTCTGCACCCATTCCGGCACAATCCCCTACATTGTCACCAACGTTGTCGGCAATGACACCTGCATTTCGCGGGTCATCTTCAGGTATCCCTACTTCGATCTTACCAACAAGATCCGCACCCACATCGGCTGCTTTTGTAAATATTCCGCCGCCAACCCTTGCGAACAGGCTGATAAGACTTGCACCGAAACCAAACCCGATAACAAGGTCTACATCACCAAAAAGAATGTAAAAACTGCTTGTGCCCAGAAGAGCAAGACCAACGACCGCAAGACCTGTGACCGCACCGCCCCTGAATGCTACGGACATTGCTTTTTGCAATCCTTTTGTAGCAGCCTGTGTGGTCCTGACATTTGCCCTGACCGATACGTTCATTCCAACATATCCTGCAACTGCAGAACTTACTGCACCTGCAATGAACCCGAACGCAACCTTTGCGCCATCGTCCAGCAGTACAAAGATCAGCGCTGCAAGAATTATCGTAACCACTGCGATTGTTTTATACTGGCGATTCAAATATGCCATAGCCCCTTCCTGGATCGCGGCTGATATATACTGCATCTCTTTATTACCAGTATCCTCTTTCAGGACACTGCGTGCGAATAATGCAGAGAATACCAAACTTATGAGACCCGCAATGGGAGCGAGATATATCAAATTTTCAAAATTCTCCATATTAAAACTCCTACTAGTTATTAAATGTGTTTTAGAAAGTTTGTTTTGTGCTTACTCAATAACAATTCAGATTTTACCTGAATACTATTTATAATTATAAACTATATGCCATAAATATACTGCAAATATATGTGCTACAAATATATATGCCATCATTATAAGCGACTTTTTACTATCTTCCGGAATGGTTCGGAAAACCGCAGGGAGCGCAAGGCATGCAGGGAAAAATAATCACCCTTTCTGCGTCCTTGCGGTGATTTTTTTGCCATAATTCATTTATCCGGAATATATTAAAAAGTCCAATTATAATTATAATAGTTACAATGATAATTGCAATATAATTATAATGATAATTGCAACATACTTTAATTACGACTTATAAAGCAGGTTGAAATGGGATACACTTAATATGAATGTATCGATTAAACATATATTTGTACTGTTACATTCCACCTCCAACCCTGGAGAGTTCAAAGCCCACATCATCAGGTACTGACGCAGTAAATACAAATGTGTTACACCGTGATTTTCTGGCATTATGGATGGCATTTTTCTGTTCATCCGTAAGTTCCTTGCTTTCACTTGCAATACAAAATGACTTTTGATCGCTCCCTTTTACCATAAAATCAAAGTGCTGCACATACGCATCCAGAAATTCAATGAGTTCTTTTAATTCATTCCATTTTTCGCACATGTGTACACTTTTTGTAGCCGAATTTTCAACATACCAGTCCCGACTCATGTAAGGATATTCATCATACTGCTTATCTAATTCTTCAAATGCCGCGTATATTTTACCAACATCACTCTTTAAATTGATCCAGTTCCATTTCTGGCTTGAAAAGTATCGTGCTGCCACGACTTCAATGATCGCTGCTTTGTCTTCGTGTCCAAGTTCCATTGTAAATCCCTGCCTAAAAATCATCATCCTGTGCATAACTTCTGTTAAACTGCAATGCTAACTCTGCTTTTTTCAGTTCACGCCCCAGGTACCCTGCATGTTCCAATGTGGACACAAGACCCATACTAATGACTGTATCCAGCACTTCACCTGCATTTTCTCCGACAATACATGCATCTTTATGTATGGCTATTATCCTGCCCCCTGCACCGTTGCTAATATCCGGGGATATCTCGATCTTAACACATCCGGCTGGGTCCAGACGCCACATACCTGCCACTTTTGCATCAATTGCACCAGTGGGAATTGTTACATCTTCACGCCGTCGTTTTTCCTTTATAACTAGAAGATCGATACCAATGTCTTTTGGGGAACTGTTCCTCTCTTTTGAGAGGACCATCATTTCCGATGCAGTCTTTAATTCACGTATCGACCCCTGGGCCTTATTGCTATATTCGGGAGTAAACAATATGCTTGCACCCACATCAGCCGCAATCCCGCAAAACGCGGCATTGACACCTGTCGAATCTACATCGATGAGTTCTGTGACATTGCCAACACCGAAAAACAAAGGAATTTCAGGAAATTGCCGGTTGAACTCATAATAACGTACAATTGACCCTGCAATCCCATGTCCAATAGGATCAAGGACCGGGTCGGCAATTATGCGTGAAATGCCAATGTCCTGCACGGTCTTGATATTTTCAACCAGACTCTCAACACCTGCACCGGTGTCAGGGATCACAACCGCCGTAGCGCCTGTGTTTGCAACCTTGCGCCCGATTTCGCCAATATTACTGCTGTTCAGGCTCAAAACAATATCCACACCAGTGTCAAGCGCCCTTGTTAGTAATTCAGGATCAAGTGTATCAATACTGATCGGCACTGGCGAGACTTTGCGCGCGGTCCTTATTGCGTTTTCCACATCATCCGGCGTTGCACTTAGTGATGCGCCAAGGTCGATGATGTCTGCGCCTTTTTTAATAAATGAGCGTATCCTGCCAGACAGTTCCTGCCGATCAAGACCTGTGGCATCCACAACTTCCGCCATCACTTTCATGCGTGTACCACCGCCCAGTTTCATCTGGCCGATGTGCATGAGTGCATTGGCATTGGTCTCGATCCTGTGCACCGTATCAAGTGCTATCCCACGTCTTACATTTATCAGAAGTTCACACGCAGGAATAGTTGTTGAAAATTCCAATTTGCCTGCAAAAGATACTACATATTCAAGATCATATGCATGCTTGGGACCAAGATATATCTTGCAGCCAAGTTCTTTTTCAACATTAGAAAAGTTTCCGGATACGAGTCCCGGAACAAAGATAATATCATAATTATCAGGTGAATTGCCAGACAGATCACCAGGTGCTTGCTGCGCCTGTATAGCATTCAGCAATTTACGGGGAGTAATGAATGCAGCAACATCAGTGTCTATAACCAATACATCTGCTTTTGACCGTACTGCAAGCCGAACCGTCTGTTCTGCAAGATGTCCGGTCGCAACTAGAATATTCATATCCCCAGTCTTCAAAATAAATAGATGATCAGATCCGATTAAATTTGGAACCGGATATGATCTTACGGTATGATATTTGCTTCCAATCACTTGATAATATCAATGATCGAGCCACCGTTACTCATTGCACCAAACGGTTCAACAACCTGGCTACGGGACATATTCGTATTACGGTTAGAGCGACCGTATGTGGCCTGTGCCTGGGGTGTTGCTCTTTCAACAATATTTGCATCATACTGCGGACCAAGGACCTGCGCGGACTGGACACCGGTCATGATTGCCATAACACGTATCTTACCTTCGTAATCGTCCCTTATGCGTGCTCCCCAGATGACATTTGCATCAGGTGAAAGTTCATACGTAAGGGATTGTGCAACTTCTTCCGCCTCTTTGAGACTCATATCAGGTCCACCGGTGATGTGTACAAGACTACCTGTTGCGCCCTTGTAATCTACATCAAGCAACGGATGATTCAGTGCTGTACGGACAACATCAGTACTCTTGTCCTGTCCCTTTGCTTCACCCACGAGCATGACTGCTACACCGCCGCATCCCATGATCGACCTGATGTCTGCATAATCAAGATTGATCAGTGATGGCATAGTAATGGTTTCGGTAATTCCTTTTACAGTTTCTGATATCAATTGGTCCATTACTGAAAATGCCTGCTCTATTGGTAGATTTGGTACATAGTCCAGTAACCTGTTATTATCCATGACAATTACAGTATCAGCAGCGCGGCGGAATTCTTCTAGTCCTTCTTCTGCTTTGACTGTGCGTGCTCTCTCAACCCTGAACGGACTGGAGACCATGCCGACCACGATCGCACCCTGTTCCTTTGCGACCTCTGCTACAATAGGTGCGACTCCGGTTCCGGTTCCACCGCCCATACCTGCAGTTACGAATACAAGGTCACTGTCTTTAAAGACATCTTCTAGTGTACCACGTGCAAGTTCAGCAGCCTTTTTACCTACTTCAGGATAGCCACCGGCACCAAGTCCGCGAGTGAGTGTTTTACCCACAAGGATCTTTTTGTCAGCACGTATGTGGTCAAGATGTTGCTTATCAGTGTTGATAGCAATAGTGTCCGCACCATCAATACCGATATTGTAAAGACGGTTGATTGTGTTATTACCAGCGCCACCACAGCCTACTATTGTAATCCTTGGGAGACCAAAACCCTCAAGTTCATCATCAAGTGTGATTGACTGTCGATACTCTTTCTCTTTCTCTGTGTATTTTAATGCTTCTTGAACTATAGACTGCACATTCATCCCCTCTCTTGGATTTTGCATATTGTCTTTCTATAACTGTATGTTATGTGAGAGATGCTAACATCTCCGACCTACGGAGAAGCTTTTCACCTCTCTGGTCTACAAGATCACGTACAGCCGTCCTGATTGCCTCGCTTACAGACGGAAATTCACCCTGATTTACCATATAGTCGATCATTTGTAGTTGCTGTTCCGGGAGTCTGATCGTTATACGCTCCATATTTTGTGTCCGTTCTTTTGCTGTGTTATCTGTCAGACGAATGTCGGACAGGCGCCTGACAAAAGTCTGACGGTAGTCAGTCCTATGTCTGCTATTTGTCTGCTTAAAATATGACGCTTGTCAGACATACTATTTGTACATAGTTGTATATAAGACTGTCGTAACACATATGAGACTTTTTGTTATATTCCGAATAAATGGATTCTGGCAAGTAAATGCTCCTTTGGATCGCATTTACTTGGAGTACATAACCTCATAGATTGTGTACAGCAAAAAAGATTCACCGCAGAGAACGCTGAGAGGCGTAGAGGGGGGTATTTTTCACTGCGTGCCTCTGCGCTCCCTGTGGTTTTCCGAACCATTCCAGAAGATAATAAAAAGTCCCACACATACAACAGCTGATCTGGGAAAACTCGATCGTTTCTGGCTTTTCCTTAGAAAAGGATATCAAATAGTAATTCCTTTATGTTGATATACGCTACATAAATATGACACAATGTAATGTGAAAAACAGTGTGGTACAACACATATTGAGTACTTGGACTATATTAGATACGTACAACAACCATTCAATTTTTAAATATAGATAAAGGTGATCATTCAATGCGACTTCGACTAAAGTTTGGTATTTTAATTTGTATCTTGTTAATGACACAAACAGCATACGCATACCCCGAATATGCAAATAATAATACTACTGCAACACCGATCTCAATGCCTGTACATTCCTCAGGCAATAGTGTTGGAAACATCGTTGTCCTTCAGCAACTGGTAGAAGTAGACATCTCAAGTGTAGAAAATATTATTGTGCGAGAAACAATAGTATTCAAAACAACAGGCAATTACACGACAGACTTGATGATCTGGGTGCCGGATGGTGCTGAAATTATGGGCATATCCCGCCAGGACATGACCGAAGAAAAACCAGCCATTCCATTGCAATATGTGCAAGAAGGAAATATTTTACAATTCAATGATGCAGAACGGCTCAATACCACGGGTATTATGCCCCCCATGTACGCAATACAATATGTAATTCCCAGAACTACAGTAGATAAAGAACCTGAATATACCAAAATTTTACAGTACCCCACATATATCAATTATCCAATATCGAATTTGATCGTTACGATAATCTCTGCGGAAGGAATTGATACTGCCATCAAGGATGAAGGCGGAAATGTGATTCAGGGCGATACCATAGAATCTGGCATAAATAGGGTTATGCACGCATGGTCATCACCTGAGTTCAAGGAATTTACCATAAGTACGAGATCACAGGGTAACACCACTAACATATTACTATACATTGCAATCGGACTTATTATTCTGGCAGTGCTTGCATTCCCATTTGTCCAGAAGAAAATGAAAGCAGGAAATGGAGATACATTCGTGAAAAGTGCTGGCACTTTAAAACAAAAAAAAGAGGATAGCGATAATGAAAAAAAGGGAAAGGGCTTAAAAGGTGAGGCCGTGAATGTTGACGAAAATGTCAATATGGCAGAACCTGACCTGGATGAATTTGAAGTACGGTATGATGCAGTCGTATCATTATTGAATGAGATCAAAAATGACAGGGATAATGGGAATCTCAGTGATAATGAATATAAAAAATTGTCCGGAAAATACAAGACAGAAGCTATCGACCTGATGAAAACGATAGATGAACTCCAGAATAAGCACTGATATTAGAAAACTGGTTCCAATCCCTGAATTACGGTATTATGAGACTTGATGCATATCTTGTGGAAACATATCACTTCAGATCAAGAGGTCGTGCAAAGCAGGCAGTACTTAATGGGTACGTAAAAGTAAACGGTAATGTCATTAAGAAATCTGCAAAGGATGTGTCAACAGGTGATGATGTTGATGTTGCAGGTGGAATGGACAAGCCTGCCGGTTATTTCAAACTTAAGTCTATCCAGGAACACATCGAATTGATACATGAAGGGGACCACGTGCTTGATCTTGGGTCAAGTGCCGGTGGTTTTCTTACATTCGCATCCGAAATTGCAAAATGTGTTAAGGGGATCGAGTTCAGCCGTATTTTTCGCTCCGAACTTGGCAAAATTGCTTTTGAACATGAGAATGTTTCAGTGATATTTGGAGACGCATTCAAAATTTCGCTTGATGAATTATCTGCCGGGCCGGTTGATGTTATTTTAAGCGATCTGACACTTGAACCATCTGATTCCCTTGAAGTGCTTGAAAGGGTTCTACCATTATTGAAAGATGAAGGCAGATTGCTTCAGGTCATCAAGATCAAGGATCGCGGGAACCGAAAACCTGTGTTGCGCCAAATTGGGTTAATGGGGATAACCATAATTGATGTTCTGGAATCCAGAAAAGAGGAGATATACATCATAGGAGTAAAAGCGAGTGAAATTGCAGATGATGGGGAACTGGAAAATCGTAAACGATGAACACACATCCAATGACCTGAAATTATATGGGAGTGGGGAATATGATGAAATTGACTCACCAATACGCCTCTTTGTTGCCGGGCTGCATGGTAATGAATGGCGCGACACCTCTGAATTTCTTTTGAATATGACCCCTCCGAAAAACGGCACACTGGCAGTCATCCCTATTGTGGACAATGGTGAATATGTTTCTACTCTGGATAACAGGTATTACACCACTGTTGGCAGCAGGATAATTGACGCAGTCGAGAGTTTGCATCCCGATACCTATGTAGAATTGCACTCATATTCGAGGAATAATTTATCAAAACTTACGAATGAGGATCGCATAAATAAAACAGGAGTACCCGCATATATTGAACTGGAAGATGGCGTACTTCTTGGATCAGTCCCATCCTACATCCGGCTCAAATGTTTTCCAATGGATGCACTGTGCCTTTCTTTTGAGATTCAAAAGGACAGTTTGCGGTCCAAATATTTTGCTGCAAAGATGCTTGATATCGTCAAGAACTGCGTTTCAAGAGATGATTTTGTAAAATATCTTGAAAACAGATTTCCACTGCAGGCAAAAATGGCTATCGGGAATTACAACAGATTTTATGGTTTATAAGATCCCTGCCTGGACCTTACAAACCATCTGTTGTATTTTATTGTGGCATATAATTTATAGAATAATATAGTCAGAGTTAATCCGGGCATAGCGAGGATTTTCTCGTAGTATATTATCTATAAGATTATGTAGTCCGAGCTAATTCGACCGCATGGAGAATTAGCTCGTCAATACTTATCTGCGACTGTTAAGCATAGGTGCAGACATCCCGTCATAATTATGGATGTTATGTGCAGGATCTACATCTGCCATTGACTGTCCCTGTGCTTTCAATACATCATCAACCCGAATTACCATTATGGAGGCTTCCGATGCGGATTTAATTGCTTGTGTCTTTACCCTGAGTGGATCAACAATACCATTTTCAAGCATATCCTCGATCTCACCAGTAAATACATTCAATCCGGCGTTCTTCATATCGGCGTGGGCAGCGCGGAGATTGAGTATCGTGTTAATGGTATCATGTCCGGAATTTTCTGCAAGTGTTCTTGGTATTGATTCAATTGCATCCGCAAATGCCGATATTGCCATCTGTTCGCGACCACCGACTGATGCTGCATAAGCACGCAAGCCAAGTGCGACCTCTATCTCAGGTGCACCGCCGCCCGGTACGATCGTACCATCTTCGATAACGTTCTTAACAACATGCAGTGCATCGTCAAGGCTGCGTTCGACATTTTCTGTGACATGTTCAGTACCGCCCCGCACAATGATCGACACGGACTTTGCGTTTGTACATTCCTTGATGTAAGTTTTCCCTAATTCGGATTCGCCTTCCTGCTCAACAAGTCCTGCACTTCCAAGATCATTTGCCTCAATCTCATGTACATTGCGAATGATGCGTGCACCTGTAGCACGTGAGATGTTCTTCATTTCACCATCTTTCACGCGGCGTGTTGCATAGATGTTGTTCTTTTGCAGGTAATGAACTGCATGGTCATCAATACCTTTTGAGCAGAACACGACATTAGCGCCGCTTTGTACAATTGCATCGACCATTACCTTAAATGAATTCTCTTCCTGCTCCACAAATGCAGACATCTGGTCAGCAGACTGGATCTGTATTTTTGATTTGTTATCGGTCTTGCCAAGCTCAATGGGTGTATCGACAAGTGCGATCTTTGCATTCTCTATCCTTTTTGGCATGTTCGGATGAAGACGCCATTTCTTAAGTACAACCCCATCGACAAGTTCGGTATCCTCGATCCGGGACCCTGCATCCTGTGTAATAAGTATATTATCATCAATGTTTATTGTACCATTGCCCCGAATTGCAAGCACAGCATCCACGCATATTGATGAAAGAAGTTCCCCATATGCTTCGATCGCTTTGCCTGTGATCGATGTTTTTGCGATTTTATTCAGCATATCTTTGTTGTCTGCTGTGACCGGAACTACAAGATCATCCAGTAACTCCATGACCTTTTCGGTGGCTAACCTGTATCCTTTTATGATCATAGTAGGATGGACACCGATCTCTATTAATTCCTGTGCATTTTCAAGAAGAGCACCTGTGAGCACGACTGCAGTTGTTGTACCATCACCTGCGATTTTCTCCTGTGTACGTGCAACTTCAACTATCATTTTCGCGGTCGGATGTTCAATATCCATCTCCTTCAGGATGGTAGCACCATCATTTGTGAGGACAATGTCACCAATTACATTGACAAGCATCTTGTCCATACCTTTTGGTCCCAGTGTTGTTTTGACAATGTTTGAGACTGCTTTTGCCGCATTGATATTCATGGAAAGTGCGTCCCTGCCTTTTGTGTGCTCTTTACTTGGATTTACGATAACGATTGGCTGACCGCCATATTGTCCTGCCATTGATTTTAAGCCTCCTGATATAAGATTGATATAAGATATAATTTGTAATTGAATCAGATTTAACTGTGTGTGGTTCTATAAATATGTTTCGAGCGCGCATGTGTAAATGCCTACAAAGATCACCAGATAATCTTATCCTCCCACTCCCGCATCACAATTGCAATCCATATAGTGATATAGGGGCAGGTTACAGGTCATAACTACAAAAAAACCTGGCCATGCCCGGATCAAATCAAACCATATAATTTGTGTTTGTTTGGATGGTTTTGATAAAATGTCGATGCACAGCCCATATATCAGGACCCTGTGCAGCAATACCTCCGCAGGCGGCGGATTGTCTCAGTGCTAAAAAACGCTGAACAAATACTATAGTTCCATATAATTTTATATAATTTTATAAATGACATACAACGAAAAAACAATAACGTTATCATGCCTGGTTTGTAATTTCGTGCTGACGGTGGGATACACCAGTATTTAAGTCCAGGGCTAACAAAACTGGATTATTCACGACCAAGCAACCTGCATGCCTGACATATTCCAAGACTGCAAGGCTCACCGCAGATACTGCATTTTGCAAGTTCTATATCTGTATATTCTTTTGAAATGATTGGCGATATCTTATCAAAACCCTTTAGCAGGGAATATTTTGTTCCCGGATGGGCAACTTCAAAATCATTTAGCATATCCCTCACTTCACCCCGTATTGCTTCGTGTGCATACGGGCATTCACTAAAATCAACCGGGAGGTCGTTTACAAGTGCATAAAGTGCCACTTCTTTTTCGGGAACATAGCGAAGAGGTTTGGCGCGAAGAACAAGGCCCTCAAGAGCGCGCGGTTGTGCGAGTTTCACAATGCGTGAGACCTCACCTCTTAAATGATTCAGTAGAATCGTCTGTGCTTCATCATCAAGATTATGACCGGTTGCAAGTTTTGTTGCACCGACTTCTATCGCAGATTTGTTTAGCAACGTTTTTCGCAGGACACCACAATAACTGCACGCACCTTTTTCGCGTTCTTTTGCAATGATCTCATCAAGGCTTGTATTGAACTCATCATCAAAAGACCGGATGATGTGTCGAACACCCAATCTTGCGGTCAGTTCTTTTGCAGTCTTTAGTGTATGCTCACGGTAACCTTCTATTCCTTCATCGATCGTAATAGCGACAAGTTCAATATCAGGTCTCATGCCAAATATTTTGTGAAGCATATACAAAAGGACAGCACTGTCCTTACCACCACTCAATGCAATTGCAATTATATCATTTTTCTGTACATTAAAGTGCTTCCTTATGGTCAATTTAATTTTCCGTTCAACATCTTCGATGAAGTGTTTTTTGCACAGGTGCATTCCAGAGTATTTTTGGAAAATAATTGCATCTTTATTACATTTACTGCACTTCACATTCATGGCTATTCATCCTTTCCATTTTAAAAGATTACATTGATATGTTAATATATTATGTTTTCTCAAAACCCGGCCCTGGGATAAAATACCCTTGATTAACATCCCGCGATTATCATTGTAACGATTATGCTTGGGGTGCGTTCATTTTATGAGCATGTCATTCGAAGATTTTCATGCACGTTTTATGATATTACGTGCTTCTACCCGTCACATCATAAAGCAAATAGATGACGAGCGATGGCATAGTTCCAGACAGCCCTGGTATAAACAAAACCAGAAATCGGGAATTGCCGGATTTCAATAGATATCATAGGCACCTGGATCTATTTTATTAAGCTATTTATCCTGATGAACTTTGCTTTTGACACGGAATCCGCCACAAGTCCTTCAATATTCACATTCTGCTCTTCAAGGGCAAGTGCATCGCACTTTGCCTTCACTTCCGGATAATCCGGTACTGCAGTGCAGCATGTCGCAGGTTTTATGGATGTATTGAATGTACCGATACGGTTGGCAATATCGATGATCTCTGTCTTGTCAAGTCCTATCAGTGGATGGTAGAGTGGAATCCCGAGTTCGTATATTTCCGCATACATGTTTGCAGAGGTCTGGGAAGCAACCTGTCCAAGTGATGCTCCCGTGATTATGCCGCTTGCACCTTCATTTTTCATGATCTCAAACGCCTCGCGGTACATTGTACGGCGACACAGCAGACAGGTGTTCTTTTTATTGCAATCAGCCAAAAACGCTGCCAGGTTCTCCCCATGCGGCACCTCATACACTTTCAGTGTATGCCCGGGTGCCCAGTCGGCAAGAATCTTAATGCATTCCATTGCCCTCTCGCGCGTGGTCCCGTCAGAGAATGGCTCGTTGTCACAATAAACTGGAATGATCTTAACCCCGCGCTTCATCATAAGCCACGCAGAAACAGGGGAATCAATGCCACCTGAAACCAGTGCAACCATCTTACCCTGCGTACCAAGTGGCAGTCCGCCAACGCCTTTGAATATTTTCGTAAAAATGTATGCCCTGGTCTGCCGCATCTCAACAAAGATTTCTTTATCGGGATCTGTCAGGTTTACAGATGGATCATGACCAACAGATTCCAGACGTTCCCAGACGGCATCCCCGCATTTGGTTCCAATGTCGCGGGATGAAAAACTGTGATTGCCGGTCCGACGTGCGCGAATCGCAAATGACTCCCCCTTTTCTATTATGTTTTCTCCGATATCAGCGCATACTTTTGCTGCATCCCCAATGGCGGCATTGCTTACTATAGCGGGTGAAGTTGACACCACTCCAAAAACATCTGCAACAGCCCTGGCTGCACCAGGGTCTGTGGTATGTACAAAAATACGTCCCCATTCACGCGTGATCTGTGAATATTTTACATCTCTCAAATTAAGCATCGCTGCTATGTTTTTAACAAGTTTCCTTTCATACCAGTTCCGAACACCTGTGCTTTTCAGGGCCAGCTCACCATATCGAACAATTATAATGTCAGTCATTAAATGTAACTATTTACGGCATATATTTTAAAGGTATTTAATACGGCAATAAGTACCGACTTAAAACAGCGTTGCTTGACTACCTGTCCGATGTATTGACTCCTTCCACTTTAGTAAAACATATAAGGATTAACCTATTGATATATCGGTGATCAAAACAACCCTGGCTTGTGCCAAAACCGCTACACTGAATGACGTTAAAATAAAGATTGCCAGAGTGAAAATATGTATACATTGCTACTTATCGGGACTGGGGGATTTATTGGGGCAGTATTAAGGTATATAATAAGCGGTTGGATCCAGAATGGATTTATTTCGTATCCCATTGGAACACTTGGAGTAAATTTTATCGGAAGTTTTTTACTGAGTTTGATAATGTATCTTTCAGAATACAAAGGATTTTTTAATGAAGAAACAAGAATTTTCCTGACAATCGGACTATTGGGGGCATTCACAACGATGTCGACATTCAGTTATAAATCATTTAAATTGTTGGAGCAAAAAGAAACCCTTCTATTAAGCTTAAATATTGTGGGAACAATAGCACTGACATTTTTTGCGATCTATTTAGGAAAATTCATTGTTGTAAACCTATGGAGGACATAAAACGAGAAAATCCTCCCTAGTCGGATTAACTCGAACTATATAATTCTATTATATCCCAAGTTTCCCACTTGAAAATTAAATTCGATATCTTGCGCCCCAGCGCATTTGCAATTTTAGCCGATTTTTGGTCGTAA
>DQIP01000196.1 GCA_020793565.1 Candidatus Methanovorans sp. | reverse complement strand
CAACGAGAAAATCATCCCTACGGTCGGATTAACCAGGACTACATAATCTTATAGGTTATATATACTATAAAAAATTGAAATAATTGATGATCAATATGGCAAAACCACCAAGACTAATCGCATGGGAATTAACAGCAGGCTGCAATCTCTCCTGTGTACACTGCAGGGGTGCATCAACGTTTGATACCCCACCCGGAGAACTTACAACCAACGAAGCCAAACATTTTATAGACGAGATCGTGGAAATGGGAAATCCGATCCTGATAATGAGCGGTGGAGAACCCCTTGTAAGAAAGGATGTGTTCGAGATCGCACAGTATGGCACGGATAAAGGGCTTCGTGTCGTCATGGCAACCAACGGTACACTTGTTACACCCGAGATTGCAAAGAAAATGAAAAGGGTCGGGATCCAGAGGGTCAGCATCAGCATTGACGGCTCAAATGCAAGATCCCATGATGATTTCCGTGGCCAGCCGGGTGCATTTAATGGAGCGCTCCGCGGGATCGATGAGATCAAAAAAGCAGGCATCGGTTTCCAGATAAACACAACCATAACAAAGCGTAATATTGACGAGATCCCAAATATCCTTGAATTTGCAACAGAACTCGGAGCAGAAGCACTCCATATTTTCCTCCTGGTGCCAACCGGCAGGGGCAAGGAGATCGAAGCTGATGAGATCCCGCCGATCGAATACGAGCGTGTTTTAAACTGGTTCTATGATCAGCAAAAGACAGCAAATATCCAGTTAAAAGCCACATGCGCACCACATTATTTCAGGATAATGCGCCAGCGTGCGAAGAAAGAGGGGATTGAAATATCCGTAAAGACACACGGGTATGAAGCCATGACCAAAGGATGCCTTGGTGGCACAGGATTTTGTTTTGTTTCCAGCATTGGTGAAGTGTATCCATGCGGATACCTGCCTGTACTTGCCGGCAGTATAAAAGAAGAGAGTTTCAAGGATATCTGGGACAATGCAAAGGTGTTCAATGATATCCGTGATACAGGTAAACTTAAAGGTAAATGCGGAAAATGCGGATATAAGGAAGTGTGTGGAGGCTGCCGCGCGCGCGCGTATGCAGCAACTGGAGATTACCTTGCAGAGGAACCATATTGCATATATACGCCACCAAAAGGGGGATCTGAGTGACAATAGTCCATCTTGATGATATCGACAAGAATATCCTGAATACGATACAGTTGGATTTCCCACTCGAAGTGCATCCATTTGAAAAACTCGGAAAGGAATTAGGCATTACGGAAAATGAGGTAATAGAGCGCCTTGAGCGGCTGAATACTGCAGGTGCAATCCGACGCATCGGTCCGATTATCAATACAAAAATAGCTGGCGGAATAAGCACACTTGTCGCAGCCAGGGTACCAGAGCACAGGATAGATGAAGTGGCAGAGACTATCAACCGGTATTTGGAAGTATCACACAATTACCTGCGTCCTGCAAAATATAATATGTGGTTCACAATATCCGCCCCAAGTGAGGAAAGGCTTGTCCAGATACTTGGTGAATTAAAGACTGAAACCGGGTGCGAGTTGATCAACCTACCTACCAGACGGTTGTTTAAGATCGGTGTAAAATTCAATGTAAGGTGAAAAAATGGACGAGATTGACACACAACTTATCAAACGTACACAGGATGGTATAACATTTACCCATGCACCCTTTGCGGATATCGCCACAGAACTTGGCATCAGTGAAAAGGATATTGTTGCCAGATTTAAAAACCTGCACAAAAATGGGGTTATCCGGAGATTTGGTGCATCCATTGGACATCTGGCAATCGGGATTACAGCCAATGCCATGTGCACATGGAACGTACCTGATGAAAGGGTAGAAGAGATCGGAGCGATTATGGCAGGCTTTTCCGAAGTGACACACTGCTACGAACGCCCGCGTTTCCCTGACTGGCCGTACAACCTGTTCACAATGGTGCATGCCTACACAAGGGAAGATTGCAATAAAGTAGCACAGGAGATATCTAAAGCAACAGGTATTTCGGATTACGACCTATTGTTCAGCGAACGGGAATTTAAGAAAACGGGTGCCAGACTATAATTATACACATGACTATATACATAACTATAAATTATAGGTCCGGTTCGAAATAAAAGTGGGATTGATGTCCCATCATGATCTGGGACATTTATTGCAGGATGCGCTATAATGAACACTGAACGAAAATTACTTCCTTTGATGATTAATCTTAGTGGCAAAAAAGTTGTGATCATTGGCGGCGGGTCAGTGGGGGAGCGTAAAGCATCCCTCTTTTCAGGATATGCAGATACTATTGTTGTAAGTGCCGGATTTACCCCAAAACTTGAGGAACTAAAGGATGCAGGTAAAGTTAAATTGATACAGGTTGACCTTGGTTCATTGCCGGATAACAGGATTGGAAGCATTATATCGGATGCGTTTTTAGTTATCCCTGCAACAAACGATATATCGATAAACGATCGGATTACCAGAATCGCACATGAAAGCGATATTTTAATTAATAAGGTTGATTCTGTAGGTGACGTTGTGGTTCCTTCTGTGATCACAAGGGGCAACCTGACGATCGGGATCTCAACACTTGGATCAAGTCCTGCACTTTCAAAGTATACGCGAAAGAAGATCGAGCAGGTGATAACTCCGCAGTATGCCGATATGGTACGACTTCAGGATGAGATGCGAGCGTACCTCAAACAGCATGTTCCCATACAGGAAGAACGAAAATATATCCTGTGGAAAATACTTGACAACGGGGATGTGTGGAAGGCACTTTCACAATCCTATGAAAAAGCGTATAGTATAGCACATAATATAGTGCTAGAGCATAATAAGTAATATAAGTAAACATCCAATATCATTTAAACTCATTTCGATATGGAGGGTACAGTTGATAGAAATTTCAAGTATGGTAGTAACACATGCAAAAGCCAGTGTTGAAGAGATGGAACAATCGTGGCATGGCGATCTTGAAAGTATGCTAAAGCCCCTGTATGCACAGGAATTAATTTATGAATGTGCAGTGCTGAAAACCTGCAACCGCGTTGAAATATATGTAGTTTCACCAAAAGGAAGCCAGATACTGTTTCATTTTGCAAAAAATATGGGCGTCTCTTCGAGAATTGTTGAGTTCTATGACCATGATGAAACGATGACACATCTTTTAAGGCTTTCATCAGGTCTTGAATCCATGATCGTCGGGGAAGACCAGATACTCGGGCAGATCAAGGAACTGTACGGTATCGCAAAGGATGTCGGCACAACCGGCAAGATGCTTGATACCGCATTTAGCAAAGCGATACAGGTTGGAAAAAGGGTACGCACGGAAACTGGCATTAACAAAGGTTCGGTTTCGATCGGTTCTGCGGCAGTAGATCTTGCAGACAGGATACTTGATGGCCTGACCGGCAAGACGATCCTTGTCATTGGTGCCGGTGAAATGGGAACACTTGTTGCACGTGCACTTGCCCACAAGAACATTGATGCGATATACATAGCAAACCGTACATTCGAGAGGGCAGAGATGCTTGCCAGCGAGTTGGGAGGACTGGCTGTGCCCTACAGTAATATAGGGGAATATGTGAAAACGGCAGATGTGGTAATTAGTGCAACATCAGCACCGCATTATGTATTGACAGAAGCGATCATGTCAAAAGCGATGGAGAACAGGGATCGTGAAATCCTTTTGATCGATATCGCAAATCCACGCGATATAGAGAATTCTGTTGCACAGGTTCCGAATGTTTTACTTCATAATATTGACGGGCTGCGCATCATCAATGAAAAGAATATGCAGATGAGGCGTGAAGAAGCTAAAAAAGCAGAAGTCCTGATAGAAGAAGAACTTATTCTACTCAAGACCCAGTTCAAGCGGCAAAAAGCCGACGGCCTGATATCTGAATTATATGCACGGCTCTATGATGTGCGTGAGCATGAGAAAGAGCGTGCGATAAACCGCTTGAAAACATATCATTCGATTGGCGATATTGAAACAAAGGTAATTGATGACCTGACACATTCTATTGTCAACAAGATACTGGCAGAGCCAACAAAAGCCCTCAGGGATGCGGCAGAGCATGATGATGAAAAAACGTTAGATACAGTGTCCAGATTGTTCAAGCTAAATGGTTCACAAAAGGAGTAATATTATGTTTCCACAGGTTCGAATGCGAAGGTTAAGAAGCGGCAAGATACGTGATCTGGTGCGTGAGACCGCACTTACAACAGATGACCTGATCTATCCAATGTTCGTGGATGAGACGATTGATTCAACGGTTGAGGTGTCATCTATGCCGGGTGTATACAGGTTATCCCCCGACAGTGTGGCTGATGATGCAAAGGAAGCAGCAGACCTCGGTATTCCCGCGGTCATCCTTTTCGGGATCCCGAATAATAAGGATGAGAGGGGTACGACCGCCTATGGTGACGATGATGTTGTCCAGCAGGCGGTTCGTGAGATCAAGGGTGAACTCGGAAGGGACATGGTTGTGATAACTGATGTGTGCCTGTGTGAATATACATCCCACGGACATTGCGGTATTGTGGATTATGATACAGAAGAGATCTTGAACGACCCGACCCTGCCACTACTGGGAAAGACTGCGGTAAGCCATGCAAAAGCAGGCGCGGATATTGTTGCACCTTCCGGAATGATGGACGGGATGATCGGTACGATACGCTCTGCTCTTGACCAGAACCATTTTGATAATATCCCCATAATGTCGTATGCTGCAAAGTATTCCTCTGCATTTTACGGACCATTCAGGGATGCGGCCGAGTCCGGTTATTCGTTCGGTGACAGGTCAAGTTACCAGATGGATCCTGCAAACTCGAATGAGGCAATGCGCGAGGTTTCGCTTGATATCCGGGAAGGTGCTGATATTATAATGGTCAAGCCTGCACTTCCCTATCTTGATATACTCTACCGCATCAAGACCGAGTTTGAGATGCCGACGGCTGCGTACAATGTGAGCGGGGAATATTCCATGTTAAAAGCCGCCGCGCAGAATGGCTGGCTGGATGAAAAAGCGGTAATGTACGAGTCACTTCTCTCGATCAAACGCGCTGGCGCGGATATGATCTTGACATATTTCGCAAAGGACATGGCGCGGATGCTGGAGTAAAACGCGATTCATCGTATAAGTGTAAGTGAAATATAATAGATTTCCTACTATCTCGCCACTTACTATTTAAGATGAAATTATTAATTGTATTATCGACAACAATACTTATTACCAAAATATTCATCAACAATAAACAATAGGTGTTAATCATGGTGAAAAGAGATATCGTTCAAGTCAAAAATCCGAAATCTGGACATTATGTGAAAATCGATAGATCGATCGGTAAAATTCTTAGTTATAAGAAAACAGAAGGGCCATACAAAAATGTGCCAATTGCAAGAAAGAGGAACAGATGATATTTTACAGACCTGATGGCGAAGTCCACAATACCTTCATAAAATATCGCCCAAAAACCTGTTTTATTATGACCAAGCTCGGCCAACCCATTTCACCTGAAATTGAAGATATAAAGGTTGAACTGCATAAAGTATTAATAAAACGACAAATTGAAGAAATCGATGCTGAAAGTGTTGTCACAGGAAAAGATTTTTTAATGAAAATTTGGAACCTAATTACAACGGTTCCATTGGGAATTGCAATTATAGGTAGCAATATGTCCGGGCAAACCCTTTCTAACATTTTTTATGAAATTGGATTTATGCAGGCTTGTGGTAAAGAAACATTGATTATAAAAACAAAAGATGCAAAAATACCATCCGATTTTATTCGAACCGAATATGTTGAATATGGGAATAATTTTGAGAACAAACTTGACAAATTCTTCAATACTTTCTTTGCACTACCGGAATATTATGATAATATGGCAGAAGTGCTTGAAAACAACCCTCTTTTAGCAATTGATTATTTGCGAAGAGCATATTTGATAACTGGTGATGCTGAATATAAGGACAAAGCCAATATTATTTATGAAAATGCATCAATTGATGGAAGAGCAAAAAATAGTGTGGAGGCTTTATTAATTAAATTTTAAGCGCCTTTAAATTCGAATCACAATTTGAATAATTTCATAATTAGTGGTGGTCACATGAGTTTAGAAAAATCAAAACTATTATACGAAAAAGCCAGGACACTCCTTCCTGGCGGAGTTAGCAGTCCGGTTCGGGCGATCAAACCGTATCCATTCTACACAGCATCTGCAAGCGGTTCAAAGATCACGGATGTTGACGGGAATGAATACATTGATTATTGTATGGCATACGGTCCGAAGATACTCGGGCATGCTCATCCGCGTATCAGGCAGGCGATTGTTGAACAGTTGGACAAGGGATGGCTGTACGGCACACCTACGGACCTTGAGGTGACACTTGCGGACAAGATCGTATCCCTTTATCCGGACATCGACATGCTCAGGTTCGTTACAACCGGCACGGAAGCAACCATGAGTGCACTCAGAGCAGCGCGCGGGTTTACAGGTAAGAACAAGTTTATCAAGATAGAAGGAGGCTTCCACGGCGCGCACGAGGCGGTGCTTGTCAAGGCGGGCTCCGGTGCGACCACACACGGCAAACCGGATTCGCTCGGGATACCGGAGGATTTTACACGAAATACACTTCAGGTCCCGTATAACGATATTGAGGCAATGACAACTTCCATCGAGTCCAACAAGGATGACATGGCTGCGGTTATCATAGAACCTGTTATGGGAAATATCGGTCCGATCCTGCCAGAGGGAGATTATCTCAAAGATGTGCGCAAGGTCACCGAGGAGAACGATGTCGTACTGATATTTGATGAGGTGATTACAGGATTCCGGCTTGCTATGGGAGGTGCACAGGAATATTTCGGTGTCACTCCTGACATGACAACGCTCGGAAAGATCGTTGGCGGCGGGATGCCGATCGGTGTGTTTGGTGGGAAGCGCGAGATCATTGAAATGATCTCACCCTCGGGAGGTGTGTATCAGGCAGGCACATTTAGCGGCAGTCCCGCTTCTGTGGCGGCAGGCATCACAGTGCTGGATGTTCTTGAAAAGGAGAACGTACACAGGACATTGAATGCTACAGGCGATGCAGTGCGTGCACGGTTGTCTGATATTGTTTCGGATATGGGTCTTGGTTATAATGTATCCGGAATTGCATCGATGTTCAAGATATTCTTTGGGGATGCTCCTTCTAACTACAATGAAGCACTCAAATGCGACAAGGAAGGATACTTCGAGTTCTTCCACAGGATGCTGAAGAGCGGCGTGTTCCTGCCGCCATCGCAGTTCGAGACAAACTTTATCTCAACTGCCCACAGTGAATCCGATCTTGACAGGACTTACGAAGCCTACGAGGCGAACCTGAAAGGTGTTTAAGAATGATAATAGGAACCCGCGGCAGTGGTCTTGCTCTTGCACAGGCTAACCTTGTGGCACGCCTGCTTAAAGAGCACGGGATTAAGACCACCCAGATGATCATAAAGACAAGTGGGGATGCATTTACAGACCGCCCCCTGCATGAGGTTGCAGGCGTGGGCGCGTTTGTAAGGGAGATCGATGACCGCATGATCGCAGGTGAGATCGATATCGCGGTACATTCGATGAAAGACCTGCCAACAGTGCGCCCGGAGGAGTTATCGATCGCAGCGGTCCTGAAGCGCGATTCTCCGCTTGATGTGCTTTTGACCATTGACGGTTCAACACTTGATGAGCTGCCGGACGGTGCTGTTATAGGCACGACATCAATGCGCAGGCGGGCACAGTTACTAAGGTACCGCCCGGACCTTAATATCCATGACCTTCGCGGGAATATAGATACCCGTATCAAAAAACTCAAAGCGGGTATGTATGACGGCATATTGCTTGCAGAAGCCGGACTCCAGCGCATGGGCTGGGAGATGGATGTCGAGCGGCTGGATCCGGATGTGTTTTGCCCATCTGCAAACCAGGGTACGATCGTTATTGTTACAAAAGCGGGCAGTGAAGCCGAAAAAGCGGTTGCCTGTCTTGACCATGCGCAGTCTCGCATTGAGACCGAGATCGAGCGCCTTGTGATAACGGATGTGGAAGGCGGGTGCATCGTTCCGATCGGTGCGTTTGCTGAATATGTGGAAAATGGCAAGGTCATACATGTGCGCGCAGAGGTGCTTGCACTGGATGGAACTCATGATGTGCGAATTAATGAACTGGTGCTTACTGAAGATTACAGGAGTGAAGGTCAAAGGCTTGGTCATGAACTTGTGAAACTTGGCGGCAAGGAACTTGTACAGGATGCGATCTGCCAGTTATCAAATTATGATGTAGAACAGAGTCAGTTTAATTAAAATGAGGATATGTGTTTAGTTCGTTTCGGTAAAATGTAGATACACAGGCTATATTGCCAGACCCCGTACAGCAATCCCGCCGCAGGCGGCGCATTCCCATGCCACTTGCCGAGAAAATCCTCGCTACGCCCGGATAACTCGGACTACATAATCCTATAGATTATATACAACGAGAAAATCCTCACTACGTTCGAATTAACTCGGACTATATGATTTGAAAATTATATATACCACGAAAATAGCGCCTAATGTCTGTGGGATAATGAATTTTATTGTTCATAAATGCGAAAATATGAGAAAATCATCGGTGATAGCAGGATGCGCCCCTACGGCGGATTGTCGCGGTATCAAAACTGCTTAAACAAGTACAATAAAGGATATTGCCTTCATTGTGTGGGTGAATATTGTGACATTTTAATTTATTCTGGTAATGGTTCATGGCAAAAAAGATTGACCGCAGAGGGTTGTTATTTTACTCTGCGTACTCTGCGGTTTTGTCGAATCGTCTGGAAAATAATAAAAAGTCTCTGAATATTAGACGGGATGAACAGGATTTACAGGATGTAAATCCTGTCCATTAATTCAAACAATACGATTACATGTTTGGTGACATATCTTGAATGTGTAAATCGCCTACACAATATTAGAGAGAAAGAGAGATACTAAAAAGACGTGAACGGACATGATTACACTCACAGGATTAAAACTTAAGAATCCCACAATATTAGCCGCAGGCATTATGGGCACGACCGGTGCATCCCTTGTCCGGATGGCAAATGAAGGTGCGGGTGCGGTGGTTACGAAATCGATCGGGGCCGAACCGAAGGAAGGACACCCTAACCCGAGTATGATCCAGCTCGAATGCGGCTTTTTGAATGCGATGGGATTACCGAATCCTTCATATGACGGTTTTTTACAGGAACTCGAATTTGCGAAAAACGGATCTTCCGTTCCAGTTATCGCAAGCATTTTCGGGGGAGATGCAGATGAGTTTCTCAGGGTCGCGGAAGGATTGAGTCCTGCAAAACCTGATGCTTTCGAACTCAATGTCAGTTGTCCTCATGCCGAAGGGTACGGGGCTATGATCGGCACTGACCCTTATGTGGTCGAGGAAATTACGCGCGCGGTGTGCGATAGCGTGGACGTTCCCGTGTGGGTGAAACTTACCCCGAACGTTACGGATATTGTGGCCATCGGCGAGGCAGCCGAGCGCGGCGGTGCTGACGGTGTGGTTGCGATCAATACTGTTCGCGCCATGGCAATCGATATTGCAACAGGCTATCCGATCCTGGGAAACCGGTTCGGCGGCCTGTCAGGTTCGGCAATTAGGCCGATTGCGGTGAAGTGCGTCTATGACCTGTATGCTGCGCTTGATATTCCGGTCATCGGCGTGGGCGGTGTGTCCGGATGGCAGGATGCGGTTGAGATGATCATGGCAGGTGCAAGTGCGGTGCAGATCGGTTCTGCGGTGTCTGGTGGAGTAGGGGTGTTTGGAACTATCGCCGATGGGATCGATAAATATCTGGATGAGAATGGTTATACAGGCGTTGAAGGCATCATAGGGCTCGCACATGAGGTGATCTGATTGCGCCCGATCAATGTCACTATTACAAAAATTGTAGAGGAATCCCCATCAACAAGGACGTTCTTTTTTGACAAGTCATTTGACAGTGCAAAACCAGGCCAGTTTGTGATGGCCTGGATACGTGGCGTGGATGAAATTCCAATGACGCTTCCCTACAACAATGCAATTACTGTACAGAAGGTCGGTGATGCAACATCCGCACTGTTTGATCTGGACGTAGGTGACTCTATCGGTATTCGCGGCCCGTTCGGCAACGGTTTCACATTACCGCAAAAAAATGAGAATATCTTGCTCATTGCGGGCGGAGTGGGTTCTGCACCCCTTGTGCCCCTGGCAGAGTACGGCATGCGCGCGGGGTCGGATGTAACGACCATTCTGGGCGCGCGCAGTGCTGATGAGTTGATCTTCGCGGACAGGTTCCGTGCGGCAGGTGTGTTGCATATCACGACAGATGACGGCAGCGAGGGGCGTGGCGGATTCGTGACGGATGTTTTGAATGAGATTGATATTTCGGAGTATGACAGGATATGCACCTGCGGACCTGAGATCATGATGGCGCGCGTGTTTGGGATACTGCATGATGCTGGTGCACATGGGCAAGCGGAGTTTAGTTTGCACAGGTATTTTAAGTGTGGTATTGGGGTGTGCGGGGCGTGTTGTATGGATCCGCATGGGTTGAGGGTTTGTAAGGACGGGCCTGTTTTTAATGGGGAATTGCTTGTTGACTCGGAGTTCGGGGAGTATAAGAGGGGGGGGAGTGGGGTAAGGGTTTGAAATGGATGGGGTGAACGCCGCAGGCGGCGGATTCCAACGCCACTGACCCGAACGATGATATATAAAATTGGCTGTGGAGCAAACGGTTTTGTATTTCTTGTCGTCAGCAGATGTCAATTTCAGTTATCGACAAAATGTAGATAACTCAATTCCGCTTGATTGCAATTCACGTCTTTTAAGATCGTACCAGTGTTATTTTGGGACATCGACGATCATGCATAAATCATTGTGTTCTTTTCGCCAAAATGTTTCGAAAGTTGTATATTGAAGATAATCAAATAAAGTAGCAGTAAGTTGCATAAAAAAAAGTGATGCCCACTTAATAAAACGGTGTGGAGATTATCTCTTGGCTCCGAACTGTTATCATGGTTATGTGGAAAATGGTTGGGATGTGGTTGCAGGACATGATACTTAGGACATAATAGGAAATAATCCAAAAAACGCTATACAGGCCCGGTACAATTTGTACGGGGTATACCGTGTTGTGACTAAGCGCCAAGAGCGATCTCAAATCCTGCTTGATACATCTGATAATAGAAAGTTAGAATTATGGGCTCTCGAATCTATAAAAGAAGTGTAAAGATGGCGAAGAAGAAACGATATCGTGGACATTTCTGTAAGGTATGCAAGCAGATCCTGCCAAACGAGAAATTCTCTGGCAAAGGACACGCAGCTCATATCTGTAAGAAATGTGCCAGGAAACAAAAGAAAAAGCAGTCAAAAGAGAACACTCTTTAATGCATATTGTTATGTGTATCAATTTCATTCCGGGGTCGTTGACTCCCCGCAGGTTTCTAGTGTAGATATTCATCTTCATATCTAATAGTATTTTAGATAACGGAAATATTTATTTGGAATTAGTTATATAAGTATATATAACGATATAAGAGGACAAATAAATGAGGTGAGAAAATGGCAGTAAACAGCGAGATGAAGATACTTCACTATCCACGATTGGATACTGTTCTTATGGTTGAAGAAACTATAAAAGAGCACAGCGGTGAATATAAGAAAAAATCTCTATGGGAGCACTTACCGAGGAAGATGATGTATCAGACCTATAATGTTACAATACATTATCTTCTGGATTCTAGCAAGATAGCGATTGATAACGAAGGTAAGATTTGTTGGATATGGAATCCTGAGCTTGTAAGGAGGTATCTTTCGGATTCTTCTCTGGCTGTAAGGTGATTTAATGGAATCGCGTATAGTTTTTGCCGATTCCAGATTAAAGGAGGCGTTTGATAAATTAAAGGATTCCCGTACTGAAAATAAGAATCTTTATAAGTGGCTCAATCGTGCTTTTGATGATCTATCTAATGATCCATTCTGTGGCATTCAGATTTCGAAGAAGCAAATACCGAAAATTTACATCAAAAAATATGGTATAGATAATTTGTGGAAATATAACTTTCCGAATGCCTGGCGTTTGATATATTCTGTAGCTCGTGATGAGATCATAGTTGTTACGATCATCCTTGAATGGATGAATCATAAAGAATATGAAGGGCGTTTCAATTATTAAATTCAGATATTCTGTATCTTCATAAAACCTTTCGCGCCGCCCTCAACAAATACACGTCCACCCACATCTGTTTGCGTTTACACCAACGTTCAACATGCAGGTATTAGATAACCATGCCATGAAAGGTGTTGACCCCGACTTCTCCAAGAAAGTATAAAAAGGCGACGTAATTGTCGCAAACAACAACTTCGGGTGCGGTTCATCAAGAGAACAGACGCCTCTTGCACTAAAATATGCAGGCTTCTCCTGTGTCGTTGCAAATACCTTTGGGAGCTTTTCTTTCGGAATGCGATAAACGTAGGTCTTCTAAATTTTCATATACCTGCGGAAAGTGAGAGTAATAACTCAATATTCCACTAAATCCGAATCGACTCATTAACTTAGTGGAAATATTTAAAAATCTACAACCTCCAGCATAATTTCAACTTTTCAAAATAACTGCGCACCCCCATCACACCCGATAACCTTCCCCCTGACCCTACCATCAAATATGTCGATCTCTATAGCACTCGGTTAAGCAATTCCAGACACTATGGCACTGCCCGGGGAGAGCAGAAGCACCTCGGACTCCTCGATGATCAGATGATGGAAATGCCCGAATATCAAAACGTCCACATCCATCTCGTTTGCCAGATAGCGCAGGCCGTCCGCGTGGTCTGATGCCAGTTGACAAGAACAAAGAAATTAAAATGGGTGACTATTCCGGCTCAGTTTTAACTTGGGCAATGATTAAAAAGGATGATGTTGAAATAATATTACAACGAGAGGATAGTCTAATTGAAAATATCCCAGAGTTAAAAGATATGAAAATTTGAGGAGCACTTATTAGATGAATAGTAATCTGAAAGAATTGCAAACAATCCCAGGAGTTGGAAAGAAAATTGCCAAAGATTTTTGGAATATCGGGATTGAAAATGTTTCCGATTTGAAAGGCAATGATCCTGAAGAATTGTATTTTAGAATTTGTGCAGATCAAGGATGCCAAGTTGACCGTTGCATGCTTTATGTTTGCCGTTCTTCAGTTTATTTTGCCGAAAACAAAAATCCCGACCCAGAAAAACTGAAATGGTGGAATTGGAAGGATAAAAAATAAGACGTTTTGAACTCACTTCCCCTCATACTCAAAATTGCCACACACATCCCCATCACGCCCGCTACATACAAACACCATCCGACAAAACCTACTAAACAAGTGAATAAGAGTGTAAAAAAATAATCAAAGAACGAGCATGGCTATTTGGAAACAACATTGACACTGACGTCATAATCCCCGGAAAATATCAAAGAACAAACGACATGCAGGTATTCGCCGACCATGCCATTAAAGGTGTTGACCCCGATTTCTCGAAAAAAGCACAAAAAGGCGACGTAATTGTCGCAAACAACAACTTCGGGTGCGGTTCATCAAGAGAACAGGCTCCCCTTGCACTAAAATATGCAGGCGTCTCCTGTGTCGTTGCAAATACCTTTGGGAGCTTTTCTTTCGGAATGCGATAAACGTAGGTCTTCTGCTCATGGAAGCGGATGTGGAGTGCAAATGATGGCGGTAAGGGATATAGCGGATTTGTCACAGACATTTTGAATGAGATCGATATTTCGGGGTATGACAGGATATACACCTGCGGACCTGAGATCATGATGGCGCGCGTGTTTGAGATATTGCGCGATGCTGATGCGCATGGGCGAGCGGAGTTTAGTTTGCACAGGTACTTTAAGTGCGCTATCGGCGTGTGCGGGGCGTGTTGTATAGATCCGCATGGGTTGAGGGTTTGTAAAGATGGACCTGTTTTTAATGGGGAGCTGCTTGTTGACTCGGAGTTTTGGGGATATAAGAGAGGGGCAAGTGGGGTATAGCATAAGTATGTAAAGTTAAAAGTGTATATACATGTTTACAATTATATTTAATATGAAAATCGTTTTAAGATTATAATGTAGAGATATGAACCATGGAAATAATCAACGATATTTCAATTAAGAACTTTAAAGGAATTGAAGAGATGGATTTTCCTTGTGGTTCCATAAATATTATAGTAGGTCCAAATAATACAGGTAAATCATCAATATTACAGTCAATTTGGTTGGCAATCACTTCATTAAATGATTTTACAGATGTCATGGATAATGAAATTTCCGAAATTGTAGTAGATGAATTTAATTTCAAATATTTAATTAACCAAGGGAAAGAAACGTCTAGCATACAATTAAACTTATTCAATGATGATGAAATTAATTTAGACATAATATATTCAAAAAAAAATAAATATTATCCTGAATTATCAAATTATTTTTCAAATTTTATTTCGGATTTGAGTTATTTAAAGTCCGAATTTCCCTTGAATCAAGGTCTAAGTTACCGGGTTTTTAGAGAATTACAAAAAACAAATCGATCATTGAAAAGTGATGAATCAAAGGAAAAATTAGATAATATTTTGAATGAGATATCACTTCAAATGGATTCAGAAATCAAAAAAATTGGAAACGAATTGCTTGACTCAGAAAAATTGTTTATACGATCTAAATTAAACAATGATCTAATATCTATGTGTGCAATCGCAGATGATTTTAATGAGAATATATACCAGTCTGAAGAAGAAATTCCAATTATTGACATTCCTTTGATTATCAGTTCGCCCCATCTTGGTGATAATACGCACCTACTTTACGAAAAACTGTTCAACACAAAAAAATTATCACATGTGCTTGGAAACTTAAAAAATAAAATTTCATATTTCGAAGATATTGGAATAATAGATGATGAAATAAGAGTTTCACTTACAGATAATGATCAAACATTACCCCTATCATCAATGGGTGATGGTTTCAAAGGTCTCTTAAAACTTTCTTTTATGGCTCCTTTGATTAAACATGGAATTGTTCTATTTGAAGAACCTGAGAATTCAATGCATCCGGGATACTTTGAAATATTAGCTAAAGAAATTGTATCAAATTCACATGATTCACAATTTTTCATAACTACTCACAGTTTAGAGTTTTTGGAGTATTTATTAGAAAAATCTGAAAAATTAGGCGTGATTGATTCAGTCAAAATATTGCGATTAACTAGACGAGCTGGTAATTTCATTGACAGGGAAGTATACTCTGGAATTGATGCTAAAAAAGACATAGAAGATATCAAAATTGATTTGAGGGGATATTAATTGAATATTATTATTTGTGAAGGTAAATATGATGCAATATTCTTCGATGAACTTTCAAAAGAACACACTCCGCTATACACAATGTATGACGCCGATTTTAAAAAACTTCAGGCATGTATGGGGAGAAGTTTAGATTATTTTAGAGTTGCATATCCATTGATTATTTATGGAGATGGTGGAAAGCCAAAAATCTATAAGGTACTAGAAAAGGCTGTGGGAATGTCATTAGGAAAATCAAAGGACAATATCTATATTAACCTGATTCTTGATGATGATGGGATAAGTACGATGATTTAGAAGTAAAAGTAAAAAACATATTAGATTCGCTTTCAAAAAATAAAGATCGATTTTCTCTCCCCCCAACTTTTGAACATGATAGTCGAGGATTTATTTTGAAGTATCCCGGGAGTGAAGGGTCAACCATAGTGTCACTTTTCGGTAGTGCCCCGGAAATCATGACATTCCATAATAATCGTTATGCTGCGAAACGATCGGTGGATTATAAGTGTGTTATTCGGAATCAATACCA